>CAZKNA010000012.1:0-17385 GCA_964554175.1 uncultured Candidatus Saccharibacteria bacterium
ACCAGCGTAGCGTCCCAAGGGGCTATCGCTGGTTCGAACCCAGTATCTCGCCCCAGGATATAAGGCTCCAGTTGGCCTTTTTTGTTTGGGAACCAGCGTAGCGTCCCAAGGGGCTATCGCTGGTTCGAACCCAGTATCTCGCCCCAGGATATAAGGCTCCAGTTGGCCTTTTTTGTTTGGGAACCAGCGTAGCGTCCCAAGGGGCTATCGCTGGTTCGAACCCAGTATCTCGCCCCAAACAGCTAAAACTTTGGTTTGAAATCTGGCCGGAAGGCCGGGTTTTTTGGTGCTGGTGCCGGAGCGGCGGGAGTGTCCATCCTCCGGCTACCACCCTGCCCACCAATCATTGAGCCAGAAAAACCATCCCCAGAGGTGTCACGCCGCGAGCCCAGTGTACCGCTAGAAAAACTTTGCCGGTCCGTCCGCGGCACATATTTCCGCGCCCGTTCCGCCGTATATGCTCCTTGTACTAGCCGCGCATTTTGGTAACCCTTAATGTAGCGCCGCCTGGCGTCCGCCGCCCTCTGATCTGCAAAACTGCCCAGGTTATCACCGCAACCATCACTGCCATAATGCTGATTTTGAACCTGTGCAAACCCAGAAGAATGAAGCACATCCTCGGCCGTTTTCTCGCCGTCTATTCTGCTAAAAAGTTTGTGCTTATTTACCATAAAACCATTATACTACGCGCTTGCGGTTATGCAAAAACATAACAAAACCATTGACAAAATAAACAACTTGTGATAAAATGATTCCAGTACGTTGGGGTGATAAGGGGGCATCCTGGATTAGTAACTGATAACTAAGTTGTTTAAAAATTAGGAGGTATTGCGGTATGAAGAAAAAAGGTTTTTTTGACAGATTTGCGGATAGACTCGACAGTGATGATGATCGGATCGCCAACTATGGCGGTTACGATGTCAAAATCGACTCTAAGGCCGATGATGACGACGATAAGCCCGACGAGTTCAAGAAAGAGGAGATCCTGAAACTGGTAGAAGATTACCAGAAGAAGGATGACTCAATTTCGATTGAGCTATCTAAGCTCGTCGGCAACAACAAGATCTCGGCACGGGCACAGGAGCTCGTATTGGATGGTAAGATTGATCTCAAGGTCTTTCTGTCCGATATTATCAAGGCCGACAAGGCCGGTACAGCTCAGCAGATCATAGACGGTCTGGCTACCAAGCTGGAACCGAAGACTGAGCCTAAGCCGGAGCCCAAGCCCGAACCTGAACCGAAGGCTGAACCTAAGCCGCAGGCAAAGGCACTCCCGACCGCGTTCAACCCGAAGCGGTTCGAGCAGGAACTCATCTTCTCCCTTAGGGAGCATCCGGACATCAAGGAACACATCCTTGACCCGAAGACGGATCTCGCCCCGAGGGCGGTCGACGTGTTCTACGATGAGCGTAACGACCAGCTTCACGACAACCCGCTCCTCTTTGCCGACATACAGAGAGTTGTGTATGAGCGTTTTGCCGGAAAGATCGAAGATGCCACCGGCCCGAAGGGCTGGTATGTAAAGGAGACCAGGGTTGCCGACCGGTATGGTCAACCGACTAACAAGATTTTCCCTAAAGAGCCCCTTAAAAAGGGCTAAAAATACCTCCTGCGGATGATATCGTTTGCGCGTTCGCAGGCGGTATCTCCGCCAACGTACTAGACCTAAGTATGTCTTAAAACTGCTTAGTTCTTCACTTGAGTCCTAGGCAGGACTAAAAACTGCCCACTCCTTAAAGCCCCCGGTCTTTAGCCAGCCGGGGGTGATTTTTATGTTTTTGTTCTTATGCTTAAATTATGATAAAGCTATTGACTTTTTAGGCTATCTGTGATACAATATATACAGTCTGTATGTTTAGAGGTGTAGCTTTAGGCGTATCAAGACGACCCTTAAAAATCGGATCATCTCAGGTACAAAATGTACCTGTTTTATATAGATAGCATAATTCGTTCTAGGGGGGCGTTTATGCCTCCCGTAACATACATATCAAACTCAAGGGAGGTATTAAAAATGATAAGAACAATAATTGAGCTTCTGGTCCTGCTTATAGCAGGCTACCTGGTAACAGGCGTGGCAATTACCACGCTAAAGAGGAAAGAACTTTTGCCGAAGAAAAAAGGCGGCGTGGGCCGTATCTTTTGGCTTGTCGGGTTGTTCGCGGCGGCTTTATGCCTGAACAGCGCCATGGCAGCTATAATTCTCGGCCTCTGCTCGGCTCTCACGGCGATTTCGCTGTTGATGACTGATACAAAGAAAGAGAAAAGGCTCGCCATAGGCCTGGGCAGACTTCTCGGCGTTCCGGGGACGATAGGTATCGTTGTTAATGTCATCATTAGCATCGTAACTACCGGACTCGGTAAGGGTAAGATGCTTTATTGGCTGATTGACCCTGGTCTTTACTATGTGTTTTTAGCCATCGCTGGCTATGAACTTGGTAAAGATAAGCAGCAAAAAAGGAACTATGATTTTGTATTACCGCTGGCGCTCACTACAGTTTTCGTAGTAGCAATAGCAGTAATTCTAGTATTCAGTAAAGACAAGGGGGTGATATGATGAATACTAAATCAAAAAAGGCAAGGTTTTTTACGGCAACCGCGTGGTTGTCCGGTATCGCACTCCTTTGCACGCTCGCCTTTGTAGGCGCAAAGATGTATACGAAAGGAGCGAAAGAAGTTGACGAGGCTCAAGACGATGCCTCCAAGAATTTGGCATCTGTTGCCAAAGCCACTACGGCTGTAGCGACAGAGGACAAGATTGATGCCATTGAGGCAATTAATACCGCTTTTAAGGAGCATGAACCTACTGAAGAGGAGAAAGCTTACGAGGGAACAGATTTCACATTACCTCAGCTCGATCCCGAGGATTCAGCTAGTAAGCTCGACGAGTTCGCGCTGGGCCCCATCTCGGAAGAGATGTTAAGTCCGATGCGCGATTGGTTAGGCTGGAATGTAGACTGGAGCTCGTATCCGGTTGACCCAATAACCGGAGAGCCTCAGACTAATGCTAGGATTCACTCGGCAAAGAACCTTGGTTACGTGGACTACACAATGTCCTACGCGACCAGTAAGGGCTTCCCGAAGGACTGGAAAGACTTCATTAAGCAGCGTGAGCTGCCCGATGATGCCACGGAGGAAGAGTGTATCTTCCGCTGGGTTGGTGACCAGACAGCAAACTATCCCGCCTTCTTAGGTATGGTAGAGCTGTTCGGAGAGGCAAAAACGCTCGGTAAGAAGAACCGCGAGATTCCCGGGAATGAGTTTTTCAACGAAATTCTGGATCTTGCGGCTCAGGCTGAAGCTGAGAACAAGGGTATAACCAAGTTCTTGGCCGACGGTGTTGACCCGGCTTATAGCCAGTATAATTTCGACTGGCAAACCTATCGGGCTAAGTTCATGCTTTGGCTAAGCTTGACCGATAGTGCCGGCCGTAAGAATTGGTGGACCGTAGAGAAGTCATATCTTGGTCCCGCTGACGGCACCGCACATGGTGGTGTGGAGTATAAGTTCGATTATACGAACGCGGCCTACATCAGGCCGAACTTCACGACTGACAAGCAACGTCAAACTGATCTCGACTCTTTCCCGTTCTGCTTTAGAGACAAAAACGGTTACAGAGTTTCAGATTGGTTTGGCGTAAACGCCACAAATGGCGACGCCGAATTGTATACGGAAGAAGAGCCGGTAAAGAAGAGGGATATTACCGCAAATAGTGGCTATAATCCTTCTGTACCGACTGGCGGCCAGACGAAAGTCACTACCACGGCTACTACGGCCAAGGTAGAAAAGACCGACCCCAAGCCGGAACCGACACCGACACCGACACCAAAGCCTACCCCTAGTCCTAAGCCGAAGAAGGATAAAACAAAATCTTCGGTGACCAAACCGGAAAACATCATTGATGGAAAAAATCCGGTAGGGCAGGGAACCGATGCATTCCAGCCGACAAAGCCGGCCGAGCCGGCATCAACGGTAGCCGAGGCGCAGTATCAGCCTCAAGCTCCTGTAGTAGTGGATGACAATGGCAACAAGACCACTCCCGGAACGGAAGGTCCTGATCTTCCGAATCCTGGCTCCACTAACCAGCCCACTTCGGGCGGAGGAACCTCGGATTACACTGAGACTCCTGGTGGAGTTGTAGTAGAGGATCATCGCCAAGATGAGACTCATAGGACCGAGAATGAGACGGCGGAAACGCCGCCTATTGAGCAGAAGCCCGACAATGATGGCGACGGTACGTCGAAAGACAACACCGGAATGCCAAGCGGCTTCGGTTTCTAAGAACGATTATGCTAAGCACCTTTCCAGGGGCGTGTTCAAGCGCCCCTGGATTACAGGTTTTGTGTTTGAGACGATCCGATTTTTAGAGGTTAAGACGAAAATTAAAAATTTGGCTAGCAGTAATTAAATTGTTAATTTTTATATTAGAGAAAGGAGTTTTACTATGAGTAAAGCTATTAAAATTGGCGCCGCCTTGGCAATTTCTGCCTTTGGTGGTCTAGCTATTGCTTCCAACGTTTCCGCTTGGGGCGATAGCGACGGTGGCCGCCCGAGCTACACCGTTAAAGAAATTGAATCGGGTGTTCTAAAAAATCAAATTACTTTTAACTCTATTTCCGATGGTTCCATCGGCAATGAGAAATACTTCGTCGCTGCCAGCGAAAGCGGTAACAGCTCTGCTTGGCAGAATGGCGAATTAACTGTTGAGGAAGGTAAAGAATATATTATTCGTCTTTACGTCCACAACAACAACCCTCAGGGTACCAAAACTGTTGCTAAGGACACTACTGTAATGTTTGCCCTTCCAACTGAGTCTAAGAGCTCTCTTGATATCAACGGTTTCATCAAGTCTTCAAACGCTAAGCCGTCTGAATACTGGGATTATGTTACCCTAAAGAGCGCTGATGGTCGCGCTTTCTACCTCGACTATCTTGAAGGTTCTGCTACCTTCTATAACAACAAGATCGGCCTTGGTGGCATCAACGTTTCCGACAATGTTATTACCTCTAACGGTATCAAAATCGGTTACGAGAAACTTGATGGTAACATCCCTGGCTGTTTCGAATATGATAGCTTTGTAACTATCAAAGTTAAACCTGTCTTTACCGACAAAAACTACACTGTCGATAAGAGAGTTCGCCTTGCTGGTTCTACCGAATGGTCTGAATCTGTTGAGGCTAAAGTTGGTGACAAAGTTGAGTTCGTGATTAAATATCAGAACACTACTGAGAACGCTGTTGAGAACGTTATGTTCCGCGATGTTCTTCCAACCAACCTTAAAGTTGTCTCTGATGTGTTAGTTACTAACACCTCTCACCCAAATGGCAACAAGCAAACTGGTGATATCCAGACTGGTATCAACATTGGTGGCTATGCTATCAACGCTGGTGCTTACATTACTTACACTGCTGAAGTTATTGACAACAATCTCATCTGTGGTACTAACACTTTGAGAAACTGGGGTCAAATCGGTGTTGGTCAGATTACTCTTCAGGATCCAGCTGACGTCGTCGTCAAGAAGGACTGTAAGAAAGAAGATTGTACTACCAATCCAGAACTTCCAGAATGTAAGAAACCTGAACCAGAACCAAACTGCGACACTAACCCAGAGCTTCCAGAATGTAAGAAGCCTGAGCCAACTCCAAAGGATTGTACTACCAACCCTGAGATGCCAGAGTGTCAGAAGAAGAAAGAAGACACTCCAAAAGAGATGCCTTCCACCGGTGCTTCCGAGATTATTCTCGGCGCCCTTGGTACTGGTTCCGTCGTAACCGTTGCTGGTTACTACATTGCTAGCCGCAAATCTTTGCGCTAAATAAGACCGCTCCACGGAGATTTCTCCAAAAGTAGCGTATAGCGCTCCAAAAAGTCCCTCCAGAGTAATCCGGGGGGACTTTTTGCTGAAAAAGTCTACCATTTTTCATTCCGCCTATGCTATAATAAATGTATGGATCAAGATAAGGTCAATCCTTTTGTAGGAAATACCGAGACTCCTGCGGGTGGCTCCCCTGTTTCTGTTCCGCCCACCCCAGTCAATCCTTACGCACCTGCCGGCGCGCCGTACGCCCCAGGTAGCAACACTCCGGCCCCCGATTACGCTACTTCATATAATCCCTCTAGCGACAATCCAGCCGTGCCAAATACTTCCGCTCCTGCCGCCTACACCTCTATTTCTCCGGTTCCTTCCGTCTCTCCTGAGCCCGAAAAACCCAAACTTTTCACCAAGAAATTCATCATTTTTGCTGTTATCGGCCTCGTTTTAATTACTGGCGCCGTGGTGGCGGGGATAATCGTGCAGAATAGTAGAAAAAATAGCACTACCTCATCCTCTAAAAACCCAACGGATAAATTTTATTCATACATGAATTATCTCATTTCCGGTACGGATTCCGTAAAAAAAGTTGAATCCTCATCAAAGCCCGGGGTAGTTTATTACGTTGCGACCGAACTTGGTAGTACTAAAAAGTATAATCCGGAGGTTGCCAATACAATCGCATCAAAATGGAACGATTTTTACGATTCATTAAGCTCCACATCGAAAGAAGGAGATACTATGAAAGATTATCAGAATCTAGTCACTTTATTCAGTATTTATGGTAAGAATGAACCTTTGTCAACTGAAACACTTCTAAACATTTTTACAAAAGAAAGTGAACCTGAAGAATATATCAGAAAATATTACTCCCCGTATACGGATAGTAGTTCTACATATGCGAAAAAGTACGGAGATACTTCGGTAGAATATGGGCTGACAACCTACGGCGCCTATAAGGTTTATTCAAAATACGGCTGTATTAATTCCGGCACATTAGACAAAAGTTGCTTAGATATACAGACATTGGAAGAAAGCGAGATTGGCGATGTCTCCAAATTTTATCGCAATGCAAACGTTGAAGATAAATTATTGTCGCAAGATACCAATGAGCTCACTGAAAAAGCATGGAATATTTTATACATGGTCGAAGGAGGAGAAAGGCTATGAAAAAATATTTCAAAGTAGCTGGGATTGCCTCAATCTTAGTCAGCGCAAGTTGTTTGCTGGCAGCGCTTATTGCTAGGCCGGTCTCCGCCGCCGTAAATGAGTCTTCCATGAAAAAGGCTTATGCGGGTCTCTTATATCGTTGTTATATGAGTGGGTCGCTTCGATCTCCGATTGAAAATACCAATCAGGCACTATGGGCCCAGGATGAGTTTGGCGAGGGGAATACTTTGTTAACAAATACGGCAGACAATACGGTTGTTTTGTTGCCAAACGGGTGGACCCATGCGACCGATGATGATGTTTCCTGCCGCGAGCTATTCCTAGGCGAGGGGGTCTCCGATTTTGCTGGCATTAATTCCACGTATGGCATGCCATCCGATAATAAAGCCGCTCTTGAAAAACTTGGCTACGAACAATCTCTGACGGGTATCATAAGTGCAGCAAAATCTTGCATAACGCCGACATTTACAATGGGGACGGCATTAGAAGTGAATTCCAATGGTTGGCTACCGGGTGGGTGGGTAAGAGAAGGCAACTTAACGAACATCTCGACGGTCAGTGGCCCAGAAATTTGCTTTGACACCAACACTAACGGCACTATAGCGGCGACAGGGTATTTGGGCTCGGCCGGGGACAATAACAATGAAATGCAATTTGATGTGCTTTTCGAGGGAAATATGCTAACATTAGCCGTAGCCACCGACGGCGAGGATTGGCATCACTCTATTGAATATACAATTGGCTCCACGAAACCCGACGATATAAAGACTCAATTATCCAACGCACTGTCTTCCAAGGGGGAAATAGACGTCACTACGCCCGAAAGAGTTGACCCAGACCCAATAACTGGCCGTGCTCAGAGAACTATAAAGGTCCTAGCCTATAAAAGTGTTGATAAAAAAGACCAAGACACCCCCAACACCGGATATTATCAGTTCTGTAATAATAGCTCTCTTTGCGCCGCGAATAAGGCAGATGCTAACCTATTCGGATCTTCCAACCGAGCTTTCACTGATGGTGAAATTACGAGTCTCTACATGGATTATATCAACAGGTATACAGTTTACAGTTGTAATGAGAATGATACTGGTATCAAAAAGGTTAAATTAAAAGTCAACGGCACGTGGAAAACTTGCACTATCACCCATGCTTATAAAGAATCGTTCCATGGCGTAGATTCAGCGCATATTTTCGGCGTCTCTGTCTCACTCGATGATATTATCGAATACCTTGGGAAAGTCAATGAAGATACTGAGGATGTTGAAGATCTTGATGGTGACAACAATGTTGGGGTTACGAACCCGGATCCAGCTGACCCAGAGGCCCCAAAAGATGATGCTACTGACGTCTGCTACGGCTCTCCTGGTACACTTGGCCTTAGTTGGATCCTCTGCCCAATTCTGGCCGGGACATCAAGTGGCCTAAACTATCTATATGGAGAAATTGAGGGGGAGTATCTTCAAGTCCAGCCAAAATTCATAGATACAAATAGCAACACTTATAGCGCTTGGCAAACTTTCCAGAATATCGCAAATGTTATCCTAGTGATATTCTTACTAGTAGTGATTTTCTCTCAGCTCACTGGTATCGGTATTGATAATTACGGCATAAAGAAGATCCTCCCACGTCTTATTATCTGTGCCATCTTAGTCAATCTCAGCTATTTCATTGCGCAGTTTCTTGTTGACGTTTCCAATATCGTTGGCGATGGTATCCGTGGACTCTTCGGTTCTGTTAGCCCAGATGTACTCAATACTACGGCGGACGGTGGTGGCGGTATTCCCAACAATATTCTTGGCTTCACTGTTCTCGCTGGAGCTACTGGTTTTATTCTTACAGCGGTTGCTAACCCGGCTGTACTTCTAGGGCTCCTACTAACGATTATTTCTGGTATTTTTGCTACGCTTATGCTGTGGGTAATCTTAATCGTTCGGCAAGCAGGGGTGATAGTCGCGGTTATAATTGCTCCGGTTGCTTTCGCCCTCTATCTTTTACCTAATACTAGTAAATTTACAAAAAGTTGGGGAAATCTTATGAAGGGGCTTTTGATAGTCTACCCACTCGCCGGGCTATTGATTGGTGCCAGTTTCTTCGTGAGCAGCCTGCTTGTCGGCGGGAACGACGGGGCACCAGATGGCAATATGGTTCTCCCAGCTATGATTCTGCGCGTTGCGCCGTTCTTTGCTCTCCCAGCACTATTTAGGAAATCTGTTGATGCTATGGGAAATCTTGGTACGCGCATTCAAGGGTTTGGCCGCACACTCTCTCGTGGCGCCACCGGTGCTATGCGCAATGCCGATTGGTATAAGAATGCCCAAGAGCGTGGCATAGAGCGTCGAACCCGTCTTCGCGCCGGTATTGACCAAAATGGTAATGAGGCCACCGGCTGGCGTGGGTTCCTCCGCTCTAGAAGCGATCGCAATCGTGCCCGCTATCGCTCGCAATATCTCAAGACTCAATCCGAGCAAGAAAAAGCTGAATTGTTAAACAGTCCAGAATATCTTAAGGCTATGCGTGAAAAACAGAGGCTAGACCGTCGCGCTGAACAGAACGAGATAGACCTAATGAATACTGAAGACTATCGCGGTGCGGTTCGCGCTAAGCAAGATACTGATCTTGAAAAGAAGCAAACCGAAGCCCAAGCTTCTGCACTCCTTACGGGAGTATTTAGGAGAAGCGATGGCGAGGCTGTCAATTCGTCTAGTATTGACTCCCTCAGAGATGCGCTTATTTCTGAGGCTAGTCGAGATGATGCACAAGACATTAGTAAAGTCAGGGCACTCTACGATGCTTTACTCGCTAAAGGCGACGATGGTATTGATGCGTTAGGTGACGTTTGGGATAGTGGTAAGTTGAAAGGCAAAGGCCTAGAACGCATTATGGAAAACATCGCCTCAGATGGCAATATTAAGGCTAAGGCACGTTCGCTTCACGCAACAGCCAATGACGTGTTGAGTAATACCAAGGCGTACGACACTAATGGCGGCCAGGTTGGCACTGCCCGCTTAGAAGGTACCTATGCCGCTAAGATTAAACCAGAAATGATTAGTAATATGACCGACAACGAGCGCAATAATTATATCCAATATGCCAATACTGCTTTGTCAGCAACCAGTACTCCAGCGGAACGCGAATCTGTTTCCAATGCTATGCGCAACGTTTACCTTGCTTCCCAAAATATCAATTCCTTCAAGCCGGGCGAACAAGCTGCAGTCAACGACGTTGCTGACCGTTATGTCCAAGACCATATGGAGCTTGCTAAAGCTGGTACGTACACCTATAAAGATGCTAATGGCGTCAGTCATACGGCGAACCTCCGCCGTAACGCCGATAACGTCCTCGTTATGGATATTACTAATCCGGATGGTACTACGACTGCTACCCCAATCAATGCTGCTGACTTCAAGAGATTCAATTATCGCCTCAAGCGCAACTAATCTAAGATTTCGCGCCGCGAATCACATTATCAAACAGCGCCGCCTTGCGACTTTCCATAATCTGGGCTAACATAAAATACCAAAGATTTTTGGCAGTTGTTCGGGAATTCTGAACAACTAGAAGACGCTCATGCTAAAAAATATCATTGGGTTTTTGTAAAATATGTGATACAATCATGAAAATGAGTGGCAGGAAACAACAAAATATTAAGATTGAGATTCTACACCCAGTTCACAAGAATAAATACGGGAAACTGGTTATTACGAGATTCGATCTTGAATCGCATGAAAAGGAAACTCTTTTTCGCCTCGTTAGCTATGGTTTTGATATAGAAACAGTCATCCCGTCACATATTCCACATACGAAAAACCCAGATCTTGTGATGCTAGGGACATTTTGGGAAATGAAATGCCCGGTTAGCGTAAACGAAAAGACTATAAGCACGATGTTTCGCAAAGCAGTCAAACAATCTGGTGGCAGAATTATATTCGATTTGAACCGTATTCACAACGACGCTAGTAAAGTCGAAGATTATATTATTGAACTTTTTAAAACTACCCATAACATGTATAGGGTAATGATAATAAGAAAAGCTAACGAAATTCTTGACATAACAAAATAATAGTATTACAATATGATTGAGGGCGACTTAACTCTGAACTGAGTTAGGCCAAGCCCTCATTTTTATGCTTTCGCGCCGCGAATCACGTTATCAAACAACGCTGCTACGGTCAGAGGTCCAACGCCACCTACCACCGGCGTTACGGCGGCTAAATCTTTGCGTTCTAATACTTCCGGGTCGACGTCGCCGACTAACTTTCCGCCTTCGCTGGCGGTGCCAGCGTCTACGACTACGGTTCCGGGCTTGATCATCGCCGATTTTATCAGATGTGCCACCCCTGTAGCGGAAATAATCACATCATAACTCTTGAGTACTGTCAAATCGGCATCGTGGCCGAATACGGTCGCATCTAAACCAGAGTTTACAAACATTCTATAGAGTGGCGCCCCCACCAGTCTGCCCCGACCCACTAGCGCGATCTTTTTATCAGAAAGATTGATGTCATAGCCCGTGAGGAGCCAATTTATCGCTGTCGCCGTGGCCGAGTCGAACGGCCGATTAGAAAACGCTACCTTTTCTCCCCGCACAAACTTCAAATCCAGCACGCTCCCAGACAGTCCATCCACATCTTTCTCTGGAGAAATTAAAGACACTACCTCGTCCGTCGCCGAAATATCCTGTAAAGGCAACTGGACGATAATTCCCGAAACGGTCGGGTCTGAATTCGCCTCCGAAATCGCCTGCTTTGCCCCCTCCGCATCGTCCACCAAAACATCTAAAACCTTCACGCCGATATCTTCGCCGTAAGCCACTTTTAGATTCACATATTTTACAATCACCGGGTTACCACTGTCTCTAATAATCACCAATTTCGGCGAAACCCCTTGTGCTTGCAATCTGCGCACTTCCGCAGCCTGCCTCTCCTTGACAAAGCCAGCCAGCTCTTTTCCGTCTAAAATCTTCATACTATCTCCACTGGCTCTTGATGAATCTCGAAGCCAAATTTATCAAGTACTTTCTCGGAAATCTCCGCCCGTGCTGCCGCGAGATCTGCATAAGACTTAGCACTCTCATTAATCAGAACCAGCGCCGCCTTATCCGAAACACGCATCCCGTGAAGTAGTTCGCCTTTTAGCCCAGCTTTTTCAATCAGTGCCCCAGTATTTATCATCTTCCGCCCATCTGGCTTGTCGTAAATTTTACAACCAGAGGCCTCGGCTAGGGTCAAAGCCTTCTTGTCGGACGGCTCAAAATAGATATTCTTAAAGAAACTTCCCGCCGAAGCCTTTTCTAGAGGGTCCGGCAACTTCTCACCCCGAATCGCCGAAACGCTCCGGGCTAACAGCTCTGGTGGATAGCCGTCCGCATCGTATTTCGCACGCTCTTTCTCATCCAAAGTATCCTCAAGATATTTCTGCAGGGAATTGTAAAACGGCGGCAACATATATTCATCCGAAAGCACCACTGCCACCCCTGTTATAATGTAGCGCCCGGCCTCTGGGCCAGTATTAAATAAAGTCTCGCGATAGGACATTTTCATCTCGTCGCGGCCGATAACCACAAACTCGCGAGAAACGGTATCATAGGCCTCGACGTGGTCAATCACCTGCGAGATTTCTTGACCGTACGCCCCAATATTCTGAACCGGCGCCGCCCCTACCGTCCCTGGCACCATCGCTAGACACTCAATTCCAGACAAGTTATGGTCTGTTGTAAATCTGACAAAATCATCCCATATTTCGCCCGCTTCACCAAATACCATAAATTCATCCGAGGTAGAATCGATAATATCCATACCCTTATTTCGCATCAAAATAATCACGCCATTAAAGCCTTCGTCATGGCCAATCGTGTTGGCCCCGCCCCCCAGCACGAACCAGGGAAGACCCTTCTCTTCGGCAAATTTCAGCGCCTCTGGCACCTCGTATTTATTCTCAACCTCAACAACAAAACGAGCCTCTCCTCCGAGGCGCATTGTCGTTAAGTCAGAAATTGGTATGTTTTCGTTTACTTTCATAAAAATTGGTGATCTCAGCGGGAGTCGAACCCACATTGACGGGATGAAAACCCGTTGTACTAACCGTTATACTATGAGACCGAGTGAGGGAACATGAAATAAAAGTTCACTTTTATTTCATTTTAACGAACGAGGGCGCACGAACGAAGTTCGTGAGACCACTTACCATCTTATTATAACAAAAAACTGCCTACTTGACAACCCCTAATAATCCGCTCTTTTAGAATTCTCGCGGCGCCACTCGTCCACTTTGGCGTGATGGCCAGAAAGCAATACTTCCGGCACTTTCATCCCCCGAAATTCTGCTGGCTTAGTATATTGGGGATATTCTATTACACCATCTTCTGAAAAACTTTCAACCTCTGCGGAGGTCTCGCCACCTAATACACCAGGCAATAATCTCACGATACTGTCAATCATAATTAGAGCAGGAAGTTCGCCACCTGTCAAGACATAAGGACCAAGCGAAATCTTGTAATCTACAATTGATAAAATCCGCTCGTCATATCCCTCATAATGTGGGCATAAAATAATATAGTGTTGGTCAGAATCCGCTGCAAATTCGCGCGCCTTTTTCTGGGTCCAGAGTTCTCCCGCTGGAGTCGGCAAAATCACCTTGGCGTCAGGGTCTTCAGCTAAAACGCTTTCCACCGCCGCAAATACTGGCTCACACCGAAGCAACATCCCATCTCCGCCCCCGTAAGGAGTATCATCAACCGACTTGTGCGGCCCTAATCCAAACTCGCGCAGGTTCACAAAATCAACTTCTAAAGCCCCTTTATCCTGGGCCTTCCACATCATCGAGGCCTCGAGATACGGTCGCATCGCCTCTTCAAATAACGTAATAATTGTAAATTTCATAACAATATTATACCACAAAAAGTAGCGAATTCGCTTCGCTACTTCTGTGTGCTTATCCGCGCCCACCCTGGGGCACATTGGTTTGTTTTAATCCGCTTTTTGTTTTTAATGAGTCTCCACACTCCACTAAAGTTAAGTGGAACCCCTTGTGAAGCGTATAAGCTTATCCTTATTTTATCGTGAAGTAATGCTTGTGTCAAGCCCAAAATTATGGTATTTTTTAAAATTCGCGTGCTATAATAAATACAATGGAAAGATTAATAGAGTATTTCAAACCAAATCATTATGATATCATCTTAAATGTCGACCGCCACACTGGCAAGGCCAAGGGCTATGTCAAAATAGTGGGCCAGCCCCACCAGGGAACCATCAAGCTCCACGCCAAAGACCTTACTATCGACCGTGTTATTCTTCAGAATGAGATTGTAAAATTTACACATAAAGACGGCGTTTTAGAAATTCCATATTTCCCAGAGATAAAAGAAGCCGAAATAGAAGTCTACTATCATTTTGATCTTAATACCAATATGGAGGGCGCTTACCTCTCTAGCTACAAATATGAAGGCCAGGAAGAAACTCTAATTTCCACCCAGTTTGAGAGCCACTACGCTCGCGAGGCTTTTCCTTGCGTGGATGAGCCGGCGGCCAAGGCTACTTTTTCCCTCACTCTAGAAGTTCCAGATAAAAATGACACTGTTATCTCTAATATGCCTATTAAAAAGACCGAAAAGACTGAAAATGGCAAAATTGTCACCTTTGAAGAAACGCCTAGAATGTCTACTTACCTCCTTGCTTTCTGTGTTGGTCGCTTCCAGAAGGTCTCCGGCAAAAATCTTAATGGTGTAGAAATCACAACATATTGCACCATGAACCACGACAAAGAATCTTGTAAGTTTGCCAACGAGATTGCCGGCCAGAGCCTAGATTATTACGACCATCTTTTTGGTACTAAATACCCTCTTAAAAAATTAGACCAAATCGCCATCCCAGATTTTGAAGCCGGGGCGATGGAAAACTGGGGTCTTGTCACTTACCGTGAATCTTGCCTTCTTGTTGACAAATCTACAACGCTATCAGCGAGGCAATATGTCGCCACCGTCGTCGCGCACGAGCTTTCACACCAGTGGTTTGGCAACCTTGTCACCATGGCTTGGTGGGACGACCTCTGGCTAAACGAATCTTTTGCCAACATTATGGAATATATCGCTGTTGATGCGCTCCATCCAGAATATAATATATGGCGTGATTATTATACTACTACCTGTCGCGCCGCCCTGAGTCGCGATGCTCTCCCTGGTATCCAGGCCGTCCGCCAAGACGTCGAGGACCCAGCCGAGATTTCCGCTCTCTTTGATGGCGCCATCGTCTACGCCAAAGGCTCGCGCCTAATGCTGATGCTTCTTCGCCAAATGGGAAACAAGGCTTTCTTCTCTGGCATTAAGGATTATTTCAAAAAGCACGCCTACGGGAACACTACCGGTGACGACCTCTGGTCCGCCCTCCAGCCTTATGCGAAATTTGACGTCAAAGAATTTATGGACGCCTGGATTTCTCAGCCTGGCTACCCTGTCTTCACGGATGAATCCCAGCAACGCTTCCTCCTTACCGGCGATACCGACGACACCAAGTGGCCTCTTCCAGAGATTAAAGACGATATGTCTGGCCACTACCTCATCAACCTCTCTGGCGACGAGTTCCAGGACGCGCTAAATAATTTTGGCAAACTCTCTCTGGAGCAAAAAGTCCGCCTTCTGCTAGACCGCTCTCTGCTCGCCAAGACCTCACTAGTTTCTTCAGCCTCCCTTCTAGATTTACTCCCGAAGTTTAAAGATGAAGAAAGTTACGCTATCTGGGGTATTCTCGCCAGCATTATTTCAGACCTCAAAGTTTTCTTCCCATACGAGGATAAAGACCGCCAAAAGTTCAAAAAATACGTTGAAAATCTCATTATGCCTCAGCTAAATCGCCTCGGTATCAAGCCGAAAGAGGGCGAATCGGATAACGATATAAAACTTCGTGGCATCATCCTTGGCTTGGCTTACTATGCCGACCATCAACCAACTCTGCAGGCTTTGAACAACCTCTACACCCCTGATTTTACCGAGTTTGACCCTGAAATCCGGGTTGATATCCTCCTTGCGACTTTAGACCAAACCGGGGAGGCTGTCTTTGGCTATTATCTAGACCAATATCAAACCATCTCCGACCCCGAAATTAAAGATGACCTTCTCTTTGCCTTTACTGATGCTGAAAAACATACTAAAGAATTGATTGGTCTCCTAGACGAGCCCAAAATCGTCAAGCCTCAGGACCACGGCTACCTCTTTGGTTTTCTAGTGCGAAATCACTTCACCAAGGAAAAGGCGAAAGCCTGGCTAAGAGGCCACTGGACTTATGTCGAAGAAATGATGGGCGACAAATCCGTTGATCTTTACCCCCGCTACTGGGCCAGCTCCGTCCGCACTACCGAAGAAGCTGAAGATTTTTCCAACTTCTTCACCCCTCTTGCCGAGAGAAACTCTGCCATCACTCGCGCCGTCGCGCTTGCCAAGGTTGAAATTGATTCTCGTCTCAAGCTTCTCTCTATGGACAATAACGACGTCCATAAAAGGCTTGCGCAATTTGGTATTTTGTGGTAAAATAAAAAAATATTTGTACCTAAACAACGTTGGCAGAAATAAGGGGGTGAAATTATGCCAGAAGAGAAAACGATTGTAGCTGAGGAATTTGGAGAAGTTGAAGCAGAGGGGTTCAAAATCTTCAAAGACAAAGAGTGGACCGAAGAAGATATCAAGAAATATCTTCAGCGGAGAGCAAAGCTCCTTCGCCGTACGCCTAGTCGATCTGACATCGAAAAAGACAAAGATGGACCGAGAATGCGGAGGGTAAAACAGATGTTTGGCACTTACGAGCACGCTATTTTGGCTGCCGGTCTTGAACTTCCGCCTCGTCCTTGGGCTAAATACAGCGACGAAGAGCTGTTGGAAGTTGCTCGGAAATGGAGTAAAGAGCACCCCAATGGGAAACTCTCGTATTTTCTGTTACAGAACCATCCTGAGCTCCCTAGTGTTAGCTTAATCTACAAACGCTTTGGAGGGGCGTATGAGTATTTTAAGCTTGCTGGAGTTCCTCACGAAGATGGCACCTCTCCCTGGGCGGGAGAACCTATCGGGACAAATTGCCCCACTAGTTTAATGTATAAACAGGTGCATCTCAAGGGCTATTAACAGGTACATTTGGGTCGCCAAAAGGCGGCCCTTTTTTAATGAAAAAAAGTCCAAAAAAACCCTTGCATTCCCAAAAATAGTGTGCTACAATAGATGAAGTTAAACAAGAAGCGAGGAGCTTCCTCTGTATACAGCTAGAAATAACGCGAGGTAGTTTCGGACGCCCTGAGCGGCCTCCGGAGCACAATTTAAGCAACATTTCATTTAACAATTTGTAGAAATTTAGATTGTATCTTGATTAGCAGTCAGACTTTCAAGCCTCGATTGCTAGTTAAGTCAATGCATAAAAAGGTTACTAAGG
>CAZKNA010000013.1:0-11346 GCA_964554175.1 uncultured Candidatus Saccharibacteria bacterium
GGGCTGCTCTGTTTTTTAGGTTCTGGCATTTTATGCTCCTATTATTCTATAACTTACTCTCTATCATATCACAATGATTGGCAGCTGACAAGCCCGATTTTTTGGTTTTTAAGGGTAATTGTTGTATAATGTACTTTATGGAAATTATTTTGGGGCTTCACAATATTCGTTCCACATACAATGTAGGGGCGATTCTCCGGACAGCGGAGGGGGTGGGGGTTTCTAAAGTAATTTGTTCTGGATATACGCCGTGGTTTAATAAACCGGGGTTGTTGCCGCATCTGTCGTCTAAATTGAAGCACCAGATTCAGAAGTCTGCGCTGGGAGCGGAGGAGATGCTTCCTGTTTCTTGGGCAGAGGACATTGTTTTGGAACTTAGGAGATTAAAAGATTCAGGCTACCAGATTGTGGGGCTGGAGAATAATCTGGAATGTCCGACGGTTTTATTGTCTGACCCAAAGTTATATGAGAAAATCGGAAAGAAAATTGTTTTGGTACTAGGTGAAGAAGTGGAAGGAATCCCAGAGGAAGTCCGGAAAGAGATGGATTTGTTCCTAGAAATCCCAATGAAGGGGCAAAAAGAGTCCTTTAATGTTTCGGTGGCGGCCGGAATGGCGCTGTTTAGGCTACAATGTTTAGAAGTTTAGCCTTTGGAACGTAGATAGTTTTCTTTGGCTTGCCATTAACAAATTTCTTGACGTTTTCTTCTTTCATAGCAAGACCTTCAACGACGGTTTGATTCTCAAGATCGGAAGTTTTGACTTTGATTTTAGCGCGGAGCTTGCCGTTGACCTGAACAACAACTTCAACTTCGTCTTCTACGAGCTTAGTTTCGTCCCAGGCTGGCCAGACGTCGTCTTCTTTTAGATGCTCTAGCATCTCGGCGGAGAGATGCGGCGCAAAAGGCCCGATGAGTTTAGCGAGGACAGTGACATCTTCGTGGCTGACGCCAGATTTGTAGAGCTCGTTGACGTATTCCATCAGAGCGGCGACGGCAGTATTAAAGCTGTGACGATGAATATCCTCGGTGACACGCTTGATAGTCTTATGTCTTACAACCTCGTTATCAGCAGACTTTTGCTTCTCAAAACAGAGAGTCCAGCAGCGATTAAGGAAGCGGTAAACGCCACCAATACTGTTGGTATCCCAGGCGGCATCTTGGTCGTAAGGACCGATGAACATTTCGTAGGTCCTTAAGGTATCAGCACCATAGCCAGAGTTGATGACGTCTAACGGATCAATGACATTACCCTTAGACTTGCTCATTTTCTTGCCGTCAGGGGCGTTAATGTAGCCGTTATAAAGCAGGGTTTTGACCGGCTCGCGGAAGGGGAGATAGCCCTGGTCGGCAAAGAACTTACACCAGAAACGAATGTAAAGTAGGTGAGCCACGGCGTGGTCGCCACCGACATAAATATCGGTAGGGGCCCAATACTTGATGGCCTTTTTATTCCAAGCAGCCTTGTCGTCGTGAGGGGAGACATAGCGCCAGAGATACCAAGAGGAGCAGGCGTAGCCATCTAGGGTGTCGGTCTCACGAGTCATTTCTTCGCCGTCTATCTCTACCTTTAGCCAATCTTTGGCCTTGGCGAGAGCGGAACGGCCGGAATTATCAGGTTTGTAATCTTTGACCTCTGGAATCATAACTGGGAGCTGGTCTTCTGGAATGGGGTGTGGGTCGCCATTTTTATCGTAGACGATAGGAATTGGGCAACCCCAGTAGCGCTGGCGAGAAATCAGCCAGTCGCGCATCTTGTAGGTAACTTTGCCATTGCCGATTCCCTGTTCTTCCAGCCAGGCAACCACCATCTCGCGAGCATCGGAAGAATCGGTGCCGTTGAAGTGACCAGAATTGATTAGCTTGCCTTCGCCACCGTAGCATTTTTCATCATCGTCGGAGTTTTCGGGTTTTTCAATGACGGTTTTAACGGGGAGATCAAACTTCTCGGCAAACTCGTAGTCTCTCTCATCGTGAGCCGGAACAGCCATAATGGCACCAGTACCGTAGCCCATTAAAACATAGTCAGCCACCCAGACTGGGATTTTCTCGCCGGTGGCCGGGTTGATGGCGTAAGAGCCGGTAAAGACGCCAGTTTTTTTCTTGTTTTCTTGGCGCTCAATGTCAGACTTTTTCTGAGTTTCTTTGATGTAGTTCTCAACTTTGGTCCTAGTGTCGTCAGTAACGAGTTCAGTTACCAGAGGGTGCTCTGGGGCGAGAACGAGGAAGGTGGCGCCAAAGATGGTGTCAGGGCGAGTGGTGAAAACTCGTAACCGCGGGTCCTGGCGCGAATTTTCCCCCAACGCGTCCTCTCGGTGCTTCGCACCTGCGAGGTCCTTGGGGGTCCCCCAATTCGCGCCACCCGCGATTTCAAAGTCAATCTCAGCACCTTCACTTCGGCCAATCCAATTCTTTTGCATAGTTTTAATCTTTTCTGGCCAATCGAGAGCGTCGACGTCATTTAAGAGTTCATTGGCATAATCAGTGATTTTGAAGAACCACTGCTTCATTTTCTTCTTCTCAACTTCGTGACCACAGCGCCAGCATTTGCCGCCTTCAACCTGCTCGTTGGCAAGGACGGTCTGGTCTACTGGGCACCACCACTGCTCGGACTCTTTTCTGTAGGCGAGACCTTTTTTATAGAGCTGGAGGAAACACCACTGGGTCCATTTGTAATATTCGGGGTCAGAAGTATTAATTTCTCTAGACCAATCAATCGCGAGACCGAGGCGCTTGGCTTGCTTTCTAAAATTATTGATGTTGGTTTCGGTGGCAGACTGAGGAGAAATGCCAGTCTTGATGGCGTAATTTTCCGCGGGGAGGCCAAAAGTATCGTAGCCAAAGGGACGGAGGACATTCATCTCTTGCTGACGATAAAAACGCGTGAGGACATCAACGATGGTAAAATTGCGGACGTGGCCAACATGAAGACCGGCGCCAGAGGGATATGGGAACATTTCGGCTAGGTACATTTTAGCTCTTGGTCGGCCATCTTTGGTCTTCAGATTTTTATCATCGGCCTTAAAAGTCTGTTCCTTTTCCCACTTCTTTTGCCATTTTTCTTCAATCTTGATTGGGTCATATTTGTCCATAAAAATATCCTCGCGTTGTTATTTTTAAATATTATACCACAGATTATGAGATTTTAGGCTTTTGGATTCCTTCGAAAAATGTGTAAAACCCCTTGAATTTTATAGAAAATCACGACTTATAACCAGGGGGTTCTAAACTTACCTATTTTCTTGGCTGGGATGAGCGAAGAATATATTAGTAAATATCTTAGCAGCCGCGGAGCGGCCCGGAGACAGGAGACTACCATTAAGAGCCAGTGGCTCTTAATGGAAAGGCAAACTCGTGCGCGAATGCGCACGAGGCAAACTTACCGCCCCTTGGGACGCGGAAGGCGCGAAGCGCCTACTGCGCTACGCAACGTACAGACAAACCGCTGTACTTATTGACGTTGTCCGTGAGCAGACCACTCGAACTGAAGTACAAGTCGTACCCGCTAGAGGAATTGTACTGAGTAGACGACCAGTAGTAGCCGTACGACCCGACATCGCCCCAGCCACTCGAGTAGAAGAGGCCGCCATAGACGAAGTGATAAGTACTATTTCTAATTGTAGAAGAGCCTGTAGCGTTATCACCACCCATAAAGGACGCGATGTTATCATATTGAGCTTTCGTAGGTGGAGCCCAGCCTTTAGGACAGACTATTTGGGCAGCACCATAGGAATAGTAGGAATGAGATGAGTAGGTTTCAGAACCAGATTTTGGACCATTAGTGTATTGAAGATTGGAATCTGAATTATTTGTACTCCAGCCATTACCATTATTGGCAGAGTTGACATAGTTTACAGTTCCAGAGCCAGCAGATTTGTCTGTGGAAAGACTTAAGGCCGAGGAAGTACCATAGCCAAGGGAGAGATCCTGGGTCATAATGGTATAGCCAGCCATACCGGTCGGGTAGCTACCCGAAGTTGGAAAGCGGTAGACGGTATAATCTTGGTTATCTCTGGCATCAGTTAAGGTGGTGGATATACCAGTAGCCATAGAACTGCTACTGAAATCTTGCATAGTCTGGTTCTTATAGCACAAAGCATAGACAGTAGCGCTCTTATTGGTGCCCCACGACGAGGACGAATCATAACGGCCGACAAGCAAGGCGTATATAGTGTTCCTATCAATCTCGGTGGAGGACAAGAAATAGCGGCCTTCAGAGAGGCCGAGCACGCTGTAAAGCGCGCCGGTAGTCTCTTGATAACCACTACGAGAGCCGCTATTCGAGGTACCGCCATAGGCTAAAATGAGGTTATCATAATCTACAATGGTTGGGGCAGAGTAACCAGCTGGGCAGATATTAGCGTTTACAGTAGCGTTGTGGCCATTTACATTAGTGGCGCCGGTGAACATATTGTTCCAGGTGATTTGGTTACCGTTGTTGCCGAGGACCCAATCGCGCCCATCTGCCATTCTACAACTAGCGTCAGCGGTTGGATGAGCACCGTTGGCGTCTTGCGAGCAGTTCCCAAGGAAGACTGGGCCGTTAATCTCCCACACCGCATACAGGTCTATAATGTTGTTAGTAATGGTCTGGTTGGCAGATTCAGCGGCAGAAAGGAGAGTGCTGATTAAGATAGATTGCCCAGCATCGTAGTCTTTGGTTTGGGAATTGTCCGCAAGAGCCCAACCAATGAAATTATAGCCTTCTCTACTAAAGCCATTAGCCCTTAGGGATACATTCTTATGTAGTAAGGCCTCCGAAGAGCTGGTGGTACCGGTAGCGTCTTGGTTGCCTGGATTATAGCGGACAGTATAATTAGTATCCCAGACAGCATATAGAGTAATGTTACGGTTTGATTCGGGGTTCTGGCCGGCATTAGTGGCGGCAGTTCTAAGAGTATCTACTTGGACTGTTTCTCCAGCTCCGTATAGTGGAGTAGTAGACGGCGTAGCATTATCTACTAGAGCCCAGCCTAAGATGCCTTGACCTTCTTTTACGAAGCCTTTAGTAGGCAAGGTAACAGTGCTGCCAGCAAGGACAGTCCTAGGTCCCATTGTGTTCTGGCCGCCGTTAGCTGCGAAGGATAAGGTGTATCGAACTCCTTCGGATTTAGCAACGGCGGAGAACACTACATTATTACGATAGGTGCCAGCAGGAAGAGCTGAGGTTAGTTTGGCACCAAAATTGATATTGTAGGTAGAATAGGTATCTACACTACAACCGGTATTATTAAGCGGATAGGAAAGGTTGGAACAGAAAGATGGGTCATCTTCACTAGTGGAATCTATGGTAGTGGGGGATGAGCTACTTTCGCCAACAGCAAACCAGTTACCAGAGGCCGAACCTCCTTTTTCTGATTTCTGGAAGCCCCAGGTATCGTTTCCTAGGGTAGAGATACCAGTAGTATCATCATAGCCGGTGATATTATTTACTGCTTCAATCTCGGTATCTACATTAACGTTCTCGTGAATCATACCGTTTGAAGAATCTTGAGTATAGACAGAAAGATCATAACCCTTTTCGGTATTAGTAGTTACAGCTACGTTTACTTCACCAGAAATAGTAGTACCTTCTGGAGATGGAGAGATAGTGGTGTGGCCACTACCATCTGCTAGCGCGAGAGCGGATTTATCTACAGCTAGTTTAATGAACTCTTTGACGTTTACACCTACTTCGGCGCCTTTGGTGCTAGAAGAGGGTGTACTAGAAGAAGTAGCATTGCTAGGAATAGAGGGATAGAGAGTAGAAAAAGAGAAAGCAAAAGAAAGTATGATAGTTATTATAGTAAGTAATGCTAGAGGCAGCGTTAATGACGATGTTAATGCTGTGGTTCCTAATACAATATGACCTTTAATTTTCATATTTATAGTATACCCCCCCCCCAGCAACAAAAATCAAGGGCTTTTTTGATGTGAAATTAACAATATGTTAAAGGTTTTCCACAAGTTACTTCATGGCAGCTTTGCCAGATTTGATATCTTCAATGAGATCGCGGAGCGAGGCGGCGCGTTCAAAATCAAGATTGGCGGCGGCCAGTTTCATTTCCGATTCTAGCTGCTTGATGAGCTTTGGATATTCTTCTTTTGGTACTTTGCGGAGGTCTAGAGCGTTCTTTTGTTCTTTCTCTGGGATGATGGCGCGAAGACCAGCGGAAATTTCCTTCGTGATGCCGCGTGGGGTGATATTGTGCTCCTTGTTGTAGGCCTGCTGAATTTCGCGGCGGCGGTTGGTCTCTGTGATGGCTTTTTCCATACTTTCGGTGATGTTGTCGGCATACATAATGACCTTGCCCTCCACGTGGCGAGCGGCGCGGCCGATGGTTTGAATTAAGGCCGACTCGGAGCGGAGGAAACCTTCTTTATCGGCGTCGAGAATCGCGACTAGCGAAACTTCTGGGAGGTCTAGACCCTCACGGAGGAGGTTGATACCTACGAGCACGTCATAAACACCGTTTCGGAGGTCGCGGAGGATGTCACCACGTTCCAAAGTGTCAATATCAGAGTGAATATAAGCGGTTTTGACGCCACGCTCTTTAAGATGGTCTGATAAATCCTCGGCCATGCGCTTGGTGAGGGTAGTGACTAGGACACGCTGGCCTTTAGCGATACGTTCGTCGATTTCTTCCATCAAATCATCAATCTGGCCGGTGGAACTTTTGACCTCGATTTCTGGGTCTAGAAGGCCGGTCGGGCGGATGACTTGCTGGGCCGGCTCTGGGGAGTGCTCTAGTTCATATTCGCCAGGGGTAGCAGAAACATAAATCGCATTCTTGATATGGCTGTTAAATTCATCAAAAGTGAGTGGGCGGTTGTCCAGGGCACTCGGCAGGCGGAAACCATAGTCGACCAGAGTCTGTTTTCTAGAGTGGTCGCCGTTATACATACCGCGGACCTGGGGAAGAGTCATATGCGATTCATCTACGAGTAAGAGGAAATCTTCTGGGAAGAAATCGAGGAGGGTCGCTGGGGGCTGGCCGGCTTTTCGGCCGTCTAGGTGGCGAGAATAGTTCTCGATTCCCTTCACAAAGCCAGTTTCTTTCAACATTTCCAGATCATATTTCGTGCGCTGGGAGAGGCGCTGGGCCTCAAGGTATTTGTGATTATTTTCAAAATACTTGAGACGTTCGTTGAACTCGGCTTCAATAGTGGTAAGCGCGCGTTCTAGCTCGTCTTTTGGAGTGGCGTAGTGAGTATTTGGGAAAATAAAGACTTTTTCTGGTTTTTCGAGAATTTCAGCGGTGAGCGGGTCGATGATTTTGACATTTTCAAGGCCGTCAAAACCAAATTCAAAACGATAGGCCTTTTCGCCGCTGGCGGGGTAGAGATCTAGGGTGTCGCCCATTACGCGGAAGTTGCCGCGTTCAAAGGCGAGGTCGTTCCTGTGATACTGCATAGCTACAAGATAAACGATGAAATCGGACTGGACGACTTGGCGATTGATTACGCCGATGCCATTATTACCCCAGTGGTCCACCACACTCCAGACACCGTCTTTTTGTTCCAAAGCTAGGGACATTTCGGTATAGTGGTCTGGGGAGCCGATGCCGTAGATACAAGAAACGCTGGCGACAATAATCGTGTCGGGGCGGGTCAACAAGGAGACGGTGGCGGCGTGGCGGAGGCGATCAATTTCGTCGTTGATGGCGGAATCTTTTTCAATATAGGTGTCGCTTGAAGCAATATAGGCCTCTGGCTGGTAATAATCAAAGTAAGAAACAAAATAGTGGACCTCATTTTCGGGGAAGAACTCGCGGAACTCAGAGAAAAGCTGGGCGGCAAGAGTCTTGTTGTGGGCGAGGACGAGCGTCGGCTTTTGCTGATGCGCAATAATATTTGCCATCGTAAAAGTTTTGCCAGAGCCGGTCACGCCGAGCAGGGTCTGCTCGCGAATGTTTCGGTCTAGCCCATCACAAAGCCGCCGAATCGCTTCGGGCTGGTCGCCAGTGGGCTGGTATTTTGAAACTAACTTAAACTTCGGCATAGTGCCTATATTATACAATATTTTAGAGTTTTTGGATAGGCATCTGGTGGAGCTTTTCCTTGCCGGTCAGGATGCCGGGCTTCGCACCGAGCTTCGAGACGACAGAGGTGGAATTAGCGGCGGCAAAGATAAGGGCGTCTTCAAAAGATTTGCCAGCAGCGTAGGCCGCAAGGAAGCCAGAGCCGAAAGAATCGCCGGCGCCAGTAGTGTCTTTGACCGGGGTATCTTCATAGAGACCAGCGCGGATGATATCGACACCATCGGTGGCGATAGCGCCCATTCGGCCATCCGTGATAATTACAGCTGGGCAGTAGCCCTTCAACTTTTCTAGGAGCTCGCGAAGGTTGGTGCCGCCAACTAGCTCGCCAGCCTCCCTCTTGTTGACGATTAATACTTCAATATACTTCAAAAGGCTGAGAGATTTTTTGGCGTCCTTTAATTCTAGCACACCAGGGTTCCACATTACTTTCGTGCCGAGGTCTTTGGCCTTTTTTAAGAATTTTTCTAGAGTCTTGAAATCGCCACGCATAGTGGTGACATACATCCAATCTGGCTCTATTTCCTCTAAATCTTCGGGCTTTAGGTTGTCAAACTTGGCCGAGGCGCCGCGGTGGGTCAAAATTGTGCGCTCGCCAGATTTGGTATCTAATAAGATGACGGAGCAACCAGTCTTCTTGTGGGGAGCGAAGTAGACATAGGAGCTGTCAATCCCCTCTTCGTCTAGGCAGGCTAGAATCGCCTCGCCGGCACTGTCGCGGCCAATGTTGCCGATGAAAACCGCCTCGTGGCCAAAGCGTGAGAAAGTAACGGCGGAATTAGTGCCACCGCCGCCAGTTTCAAAGAGGACGCGGTCGATATCAACTTTGGTGCCGATTTCTAGCTTCTTAAAAATCTCTTTCTCTTCTTTGGCTTCGCCAGGAATGACGCCACCGACGAGATCATCGTGGTCAATTAGATAAATATCCTGGAGCGCAGAGCCAAGGCTAACAATCTTCGCCATTTAGAGCACCACCCCTTTCTTATCCAGGTCGGCCTGGAGGTCTTGATACATCTGGGCTGGATTGGGCGCACCAGCGATGGCCGAACCGACGTTAATTACATCAATACCAGAGTGGGCGAGGGCGCGAACGTTCTTCATATTGGCGCCGCCATCCCAGCCAATTTCGGCATTAGGATTGATAGCTTTGATTAAATCGACTTTTTCGGTCTGGAGTAAATCGGCCTGACTACCTTGGCGACCAAGCTCGCCAGCAAAAATCAAAACGTGATCTGCCGCCTCAATCGCACCGCGAAAAGTGGCGGGAAAAGTCTGCTTCATCAGCGCGACCCCGGCCTTGATACCGGCGCCTTTCAGCTGGGTGAAAAGCGGAAGTAAATCTTCGCCACACTCGGCGTGAAAAACACAAAGATGTGGCTTTAAAGCCAAGATATTCTGCATGTGCTCGGATGGGCGCGCCACCATCATATGATAATCAGCCTGCCAACCCTCTGGCACGACCGCCTCTGTCTCCGGTAGAGTCAGGGTCGGGGCAAGCTGGCCATCTGTGATATCAATCTGGACGCGCTTCGCAAAACCTTGGTAGGCAGCTATAAAAGCGTCAAACTGAGTTTTGTCCGCGGCGAGAATTGTTGGAACGATGACGGTATTGATTAGAGCCATAACTAATTTTCTCCGTATTTATCAAGTTTGACGTTTCTTCTAGCATACTTTTCGTCGGTCTTAGTCTTGGTATTTAGGAACACATTGATGATCTCTGGAATATCTTCTTCGGGGGTAAAATCGGCGGCAAGGCAAAGCACGTTGGCGTTATTGTGCTCACGACCAATCTTGGCGAGCTCGGTGTTTAGCCCCATAATGGCACGAATACCCTTGAAACGATTGGCCTGGATGGTGACGCCGTGAGCCGAGCCACAGATGATGATGCCAAAGCTAGGCGGGTCTGCAGTAGGAGTGACGGTGGAGGCGTCGCGGACGGTATTCGCGAGGCTGACCGCAAAATCGTTGTAATCGTCTTCTGGGTCGTAAACCCGCGGCCCGAGATCTAGATAATCTGGATGCTCTTTTAAGATTTTTTTCTTGATTTCAAATCCACGATGGTCGGAGGCGATGTAAATCATTTTATTCCTTTCCAAAATCAGCAGTTAGCTCAACAAGGCGGTTTGAATAACCCCACTCGTTATCATACCAAGCGACGACTTTGACAAGATTCCCCCCAACGACGTCGGTCAAAGGAAGGTCGACTATAGAAGAGTAGGCAGAGCCTCTGAAATCAGTGGAGACCAGCTCTTCTTCGGTTACGCCGAGGATGCCTTCATAGTAAGGCTCTTTGGCGGCGTTTTTGAAGACTTCGTTGATTTCCTCTATGGTGGTGTCACGCTTTAAGACGGCAGTGATATCAGAGAGAGAAACCACTGGGCTCGGCACACGGACAGAGAGGCCGTTGAATTTGTCTTTTAAGGAAGGGATGGTAAGAGCGGTAGCCTTGGAGGCGCCGGTAGTGGTCGGGACGATGTTCTCGGCGGCGGCACGCGCTTCTCTTAAATCTTTGGCTGGGGCGTCTTGGAGACGCTGGGAAGCGGTGTAGCTGTGGACGGTGGTCATCATAGCTTTTTCGACGCCGAAGTTATCCTCTAGAACTTTCATCACTGGAGCGATACAGTTGGTGGTGCAAGAAGCGTTGGAAAGAATTTCATCTTCGTCAGTGACGACGTCTTCATTGACACCGAGCACAACGGTCTTGGCGCCCTCGCCCTTGGCTGGGGCAGAGATGACGACCTTTCTAGCGCCAGCTTCAATATGAGCCCGTGCCTTTGCTGGGTCGGTAAAGAAACCGGTTGATTCAATCACGACATCGACGCCAAGGTCTTTCCAAGGGAGATTCTTGGGATCGGTTTCAGAATAAACCCGAATCTTTTTGCCATCGACAATAATATTCTCGTCGTCGGCATCCACCTCGCGAGCATAAGTGCCGTAAGATGAATCGTGCTTTAAGAGATGCGCAAGAGTTTTTGCATCAGTGAGGTCGTTTAAGGCTACGATCTCAAGGTCGTCCCGCTCGAACGCAATCTTGAAAGCGTTGCGCCCAATCCGACCAAAGCCATTTATAGCAATTTTTACCATCTTTTCCTCCTAATTTTGTTCTATTATACCACAAGCAGAATAAAATAGGCAACAAAAAACCGCCCATAAGAGGCGGTTTTTTAAACTTAAGCTCTGGCAAAGTGCGCAAAGGCGCGGTTTGCTTCGGCCATGCGGTGGCAATCTTCCTTTTTCTTGAAGGCGGCACCGGTTTCGTTGTAAGCATCAACGATTTCAAGCTCAAGGCGCTTGCTATATGGCATGCCCTTGCGGTCGCGAGCGGCCTGG
>CAZKNA010000013.1:11356-17204 GCA_964554175.1 uncultured Candidatus Saccharibacteria bacterium
CGAGCCAAGAGAAAGCAAAGTGTTGCTGGCGGTGACCGGAAATTGGGAATGGAATCTGGTAGTTAGCACCACCAACACGGCGGGACTTAACTTCAAAATCTGGAGAAACGTTCATGAGAGCCTTTTCAAAGACTGCGACTGGGTCTTCAGACTTGAGAGTCTTAGCAGCGCCTTCGAGAGCGGCGTAAACGGCGCGCTCGGCGGCCTGCTTCTTGCCGTCTAGCATAGATTTATTGATGAGTCTCTGGACTAGAACGCTCTGGTATTTGCGATCTGGAGAGACTTTTCTTTCTAGAGATTTAGTGACTTTACGAGGCATTACTTGTCTCCTTTCTTGGCACCGTATTTAGAACGGCCCTGCTTGCGACCTTCTACACCCTGGAGGTCCAATGTCCCACGGACGATGTGATAGCGGACACCTGGAAGATCTGGCACACGACCACCGCGGACGAGCACAACAGCGTGCTCCTGGAGGTTGTGACCCTCGCCACCGATGTAGGCCCAAACTTCCTGGCCATTGGTAAGGCGCACACGTGCAACTTTACGAAGAGCGGAGTTTGGTTTCTTCGGGGTCTTGGTAGTTACCTTGACACAGACACCGCGCTTTAGTGGAGCAGGCTGGTTGTAGTAACGAGTTTTCAATGTATTAACGATGGAACCCAGAGCTGGAGCTTTGGATTTCTTGATAGCCTTCTTGCGAGGCTTTCTAATCAACTGATTAATAGTTGGCATTACTATTTCCTAATTAACTTTGATATTATTGCCCTCTAGGGGTGGTAAAGCCCTAGAGAAGACTGGTGTTGTTTTGTTTACAGCAATACAAAACAACTGAAACTCTACTTATATTTTATCAAAATTATTTATTTTGGTCAAGTAAGAATTCAAGCACCTTTTCAATCGTCATACGATTCTTAATATCCTGGCGGATACGAGGATCTTTGAGGTTTTTGAGAGCCTCTGGAGATTTCTTGTAAACATCTTTAAGCTCAGCGATTTTTGCATCAACATCTTTCTCGTCTGCCTCAATCTTCTGGTCACGAGCAAGTACCTGGAGCACAAGCGAAGCCTTGACTCTAGCCTCAGCAACTTTGCGGACTTCCTTTTCCCAATCCTCTTCTTTCTGGTCGGTCTGTTTGAGATAATCTTCAAAGGTGAGACCCTGGGAAGCAGCGTTTCTAGAAATATCGTCTCTAATCATGCGAATCTGGTCTTTGATCATCACCTCTGGGGCGGAGACTTTGGAACCTTTAACGAGAGCGTTAACGAGGTCGTCTTTGTATTTCTCTTCAAGTTTGTGGTTGTTCTGAGCCTCAAGGTTTTTCTTGATGTCGGCCTTTAGCTCGTCCATATTCTTGAATGGGCCACACTTCTTGGCGAAAGCGTCGTCAAACTTTGGAATAGTGACTTCGTTGACCTGCTTTAATAGGACCTCAAACACGACTTTCTTAGAAGCGAGATGCTTGGCGTGATAATCCTTCGGGAAAGTAAGATCTAGATCAAATTTGTCGCCTGGCTCGTGGCCAACGATGCCATCTTCAAAGCCGGGGATAAAGGTGTTAGAACCAAGAGCTAGGGTGTAATCTTTGGCGGCACCACCGTCGAAAGGCTTGCCGTCTTTCTTACCAGTAAAATCAATAATAACTTCGTCGCCCTTCTTCGCGGCACGCTTGATAGCCTTTTTCTCGGCGTAAGACTTGGCGATGCCATCTAGGATCTCTTTAATCTCGGTTTCTTTGACTTCAATTTTGTCTTTTTTGACTTTTAGATTCTTGAATGGGCCAACTTTGACCTCTGGAAGAATATCAGCCACAACTTTATATTCGGCAGACTCATCTGGAACATATTTGGTGACTTCGACATTTGGAAGCTCGATTGCAACCTTTTTCACTTCATTGAAGGCCTCTGGGACGGTCATACGAATGGCAATATCAATCGTCTGGGCGGCGATGTCGTTTGGATTCAAATGCTTCTCGGCGACGTCAGCCGGGACTTTGCCCTTCCTAAAGCCTGGGATTTTAACTTCTTTGGATAGTTTCTCAACCGCGAACACGCGTGCTTTTTTAAGATCATCCTTATCTAGGACAACTTTTAATTCCACCCTGGTATCTGATAAATTCTTACTCGTTGTTTTCATAGGGATTATTATAACACCTAAGCGGCAAAAAATCCACTAATCATCGGTAATTTCTTCAAGGACCTCGGTCCGGAGGTGCTTGACGAATTTTTTAACGTCAGATTCAAGTTTCACACCAGGGCTAAAGAGATTATCTGGGTCAAAAGCCGCTTTGATTTTTAGATAAAACTCGTGGACCTTGGGGTCTTCCTCGCCGTTCACGACCAATGCCTTGATACGACCCTCTGGAGAGCCACCGGTAAGAACGCCGTCATATTCGGACAGAAACTCGGCAAATTTCTTGAGAAACTTCAGGGCGTTGCCACGGCCAGCGATAGTGCTCATATCAAGGTCAGGGCGCAAAGAATAATTTGAGGTGGAGTAATCGCCATAGAGCGGGAGTTCCTTCTTGGTCGCCTCCTCAAGTTCTGGCAAGTGTTTGATAAACTCCAGTAGTTTTTTCTGGGGAACATAGAAATCATCTGCGAGATGGAGACGCTCGCCCTTAATATCGTCGTTTAGATAGCTACGAAGAGCGGTGCGGATGCGCGAGAAGTCCTTGGTATTCTCTTTGGTTTCAAGAATTGCGGCGGCAGAATCAGGAATAGCATTGAGACAGATAGTGAGTTTTTTCTTGGTAGTAAAGCGGTTGTCGTCAAAGGAAATGATTGTGATATAGCCCTTATTATAACGCTTCGCGAAGAGACCTAGCTCCTTGCCGTTTTCGGCGGCCTGTTCAAAGATATGGGCATCATAAAGCTCAATAGAAAGTGGGGCGATTGAGGTGACTTTCTCAATGTACTTAATCGCGCCAGCGGCGGTTTCAAAGCCAGCGGCGAAGCGAGTGATTTTGGCTGGAGCGGGCTCTAGGCGCAAAATAACCTCGGTAATGATGCCAAGTGTGCCCTGTGCGGCGTAAAATAAGGGGGTCAACTCAAAGACGCGGCTATTGTCGCGCTCAACTTGCGTGACCATCTGGTAGCCAGAGGCATCAATGGTGGGCTGGTTTTTAATCGTCTCAAGGACGTCTTCAGAATCATTGATGAGGTCATTGATTTTTCTATAAATAGTCGACTCTGGGTCGTCTTCGTCTTCAATCTTGCGCTGGAGGCCACGGCGGTTGTAATTCCTGGTTTGGAGGACACTGCCGTCTGCGAGAACTGCCTCTAGACAATCAACATAATGAGAGATGCCATGGTATTTACCGGCATAGCCATCAATAGCGAAATTATTAATAAGAGAACCGATGGTCTCCTTTGGGTTAGCATCAATCGGGAGCACGAGGCCATGAAGCAGGAGAGCGGTATTTAGTTTTTCAAGCGTAATTCCGGCCTGAACCCGGACCAGCCGCGAGCGAGAATCAATCTCTTGAATCTTGTCCATTTTTTCCATTGAAATCAGAATCTTGTCGGTAAGATCGGCGCCAGTCTTGTCGAGGCCAGAGCCGCGGACGGTAAGGCTAGTCTTTACACCATGCTTTCTAAGCTGGTCGGTAAAGCGAACGATACGGCGGACGTCATCGGTGGTCTCTGGAAGCACGACCATCTCTGGAGTCATCTTGAGAATACTGCGGTCGGTTGAGTATTTTTCGACAATGCGAGGTTCGTCAAAAACATTCCCAACAATAACCTGATTCAAAAGTTTAGACGTGTTACTCATTCCCACCTTCTGTGTTCATAGTCTTATTTTAGCACAAGTTTTTTGAATTTGGTAGTGTTTAAACAGAAAAAGCACCAGAGTTTCTGGTGCTTTTTGAGTAATGCTATTGTTCTATAGCTTTTGCAACTGATTCGATGAAGCGGCGGTCGCCTTCTTCCCTAAGTCGGACTGTATTGCCGACCGGTTCGTCCATGATTTCTACCATAATGGAAGCAAATCTGGTATCGAACTGGGTCCCCATGCCCCTTATCAGCTCATGGCGGATTTTGGCCTGGGGAAGAGCATCGCGGTAGCTCCTCTTGGACGACATGGCGTCGTAGGTGTCCGCCACGGCAATAATACGGGCAGCTTCGGGGATTTTCTCTCCTTTTAAGCCTTCTGGATAGCCCTTGCCGTCGTATCTTTCGTGGTGGTAATGAGCCCCAATAGAAAGGTTGGGAGCAGTAGAGATTTTTTCCAGAATCTCTTTGCCACGCACTGGATGAGTTTTGATAATCTCGTACTCTTCATCCGTGAGTTTGCCATTTTTGTTAATAATGGCATTCGGCACGCCGATCTTACCGACATCATGGAGTAATGCGATCAAATAGATTTCATCGCATTCTTCCTTGGTCTTACCATACTTCTCAGCGATTTTAGCCGCGTACTCCGCTACGCGCTGGGAATGCCCACTGGTGTAGGCATCTTTAGCGTCAATCGCCTCGGCGAGGGCCGCTGCGGTCTGAGCCAGCATCGTTTTCTGAGTTTGTATCTCTTTTTCCTTGGCGGAACGCATCGTGTCGTTCGCATCCAAGATGGAAAAAGAATATAACAGAACCGCCATTGCTACCACAGACCCACTCGTGAGAGTGTATTGGTCTATGAAGTAATGAACTATTGATGTCAGCACTGGCATAATCGTAAACAGGAGGAGTGGTATAATTAACTTCTTCCTCAGATGTTTACGATACTTCGTAATCGCATGCACCAACGTAATCAGTGCTGCGAAGGCAAACAAGTAAGAACCGGGATAGAAAATACCCCTGTGATAATGGTTTGCCTTATCGTAATAATAATACAAGCCAGTGAACTGTGACACTACCAAAGTAATAGTCGCAGCTATCAAGATATATTCTGTGACTTTGATGCTTCGCGCCTCCTTTAGGTTGCCCCCTCTCAACAAATCCTTAAGATACTGGGTGAAACTGAAAATGACGGCCAGATTCAACCCGTAAGCTAGGAACTTGCTGATTCTGACGATGTAGCCCCCCTGAATAGTGGTGACACCATCAAATACGTCAGAGGCATGATCCGTGATAATTAGTAGCATCGCGGACAATGCTATTGAGGCCAACAGTATTTTTCGCCTCCTTGAGAGAGCGTCGGTGATATTCACAAAAATTACCAAAACCGCGCACACTCCAATTAGTGCATATGTTATTTGAGACATGACAAAACCCCCTTTGCATCACTCTAAATTTTTTAAGGTACTTCTGATATTTTACCATAAAACCCCTTAAAAGTCAATAAAAAATACCCTTATGAGTGTCTTTTTTATTTGATGCCCCTAGTGTAGGCAAATTGGAGCTTAGTCTATAAGGAGTTAGCGGCAATAAGGGTTAAAAAGTGGTATAATTAAGTAATGAAGAAACGAGGTAAAATCACTCCTAACGGCGTAGTTTTGAAGACTCACGAGAACGCAACTGCGGTTTATCTGACGGAACAGGGTTTTGATGTTGACCTCATTCCTACTAGCAACATTGAGGGAGTGCACACTCCTGATATTAAGATGAACGGGCTCAAGTGGGAGATGAAGGCTCCAACGGGTGAGGGTAAGTATCTGATGGCGAACACCATTCAGAGAGCAGTAAAACAGTCCCGTAATGTCATTGTTGACCTTCGCCATACAAAGCGGCATCAGACTAAATGTCTCAGAGAGTTAGAAAACGAGTTTAATAGGTCAGGAAGCCTAAAACGGCTCAAAATCATCACTAAGGGTGGAAAAACTCTTGATTTTGAGAAGTAGTCGGAGTATAATCATAAGTAATGAGGGCAGGACCTGCATTGGATATATGCGGGACACCGCCCTCTTTTAGG
>CAZKNA010000014.1:0-16758 GCA_964554175.1 uncultured Candidatus Saccharibacteria bacterium
AAATCTGCGAAAAAATCGCCGCCTTCTCTGGCATCCCCGGCGAAGCCGTCTTAAACCTCCCCGATATCGATTCCGTCTACGACGTCCCGTTCAACGTCCTCAAATCTGGCGTTCTAGAAATCCTAAACGATTTCGTTGACGATTACAAAGAGCCGGATATGAAAAAATGGGAAGAGTTTTCCAAATGGCGCTCCGAGCATCACGACAAGACCGTCAAAGTCGGCCTTGTCGCCAAGTATGTTGGCAATGAAGATACTTATATCTGCGTCACCGAAGCTCTAAAAGCTGCCGCTGCCTGGAATCACGTCAACCTTGATATTGTCTGGATCAACGCTGAAGAAGCCACTGAAAAAGATTTTGAGTCTGTCGACGGCCTCGTTGTCCCTGGCGGCTTCGGTCTCCGTGGTGTTGAAGGCAAAATCAAAGCGGCCACCTACGCTCTAGAATACGATAAGCCCTATCTCGGCCTCTGCCTCGGCCTCCAGGCCGCTTGTATCGCCGCCGCCAGAAGAGCTGGTCTAAAGGGCGCTGGCTCCGAAGAATTCCTAAACGACGAGGATTTCAAAAAGCCGAAAGACTTCAAAAACGTTATATATATTATGGAAGGCCAAAAAGGAAAAGAAAGTACTGGCGGCACTATGCGCCTCGGCGACTATCCTGCCGTCCTTAAAAAAGGCACCAAAACCGCCGAAATCTACAAAGATGAATTTGATGACAAATACTACACCTCTGGTATCGACCCCCTCAAGAACGGCGACGTCAAGGTCACCGAACGCCATCGCCACCGCTACGAAGTAAACCAGGCCTTCCTAAAAGACATCGAAAAAGGCGGGCTCAAGGTCTCTGGCACTTCTCCAGACAAATCCCTCGTTGAATTTGTCGAAGCTCCTGACAAGACCTTCTTCATCGCCACCCAGGCTCACCCAGAGTTCAAATCTCGCCCCCTCTCCGTTCACCCCCTCTTCTACCACTTCGTCAAAACCCTAAAGGGCTAATCGCGCGCGCATCTCTTCCATCTCTTCTGGCGTCATCGAAACTTTGCGCCCGTGCGTCCAAGTTTCATCAAACGGCATCAAATGAACGTGCGCGTGTGGCACATCTGTCCCAATCACTTTCCATAAAGTCCTCACCCCTAGCACTTTCTCCATATGAACCGACAATTTCTTCACCGTATCTAAAAGCGCCTTGTAATCTTCATCTGGCAACTCATAAATCTTGTCGCATTGTAACTTTGGAATCACCAAAGTATGCCCCGGCGTCTCCGGATGAATATCAAGAAATGCCAACGTCTTTTCATCCTCATAGATTTTGTAGCAAGGAATCTCTCCTTTAACAATTTTCGTAAAAACACTTTCCATCATATTTCTATTCTATCACAGCTATCCAAACCGTGAAAATTTGGGTAGCATTTTAAAAATGCTTATGCTATAATAAATACAAATAATCAAGGAATTCTATGCAACTAATCCGTGCTCTACTTATTGCCGCAGCTACCGTAGTTATATTATCTGGTTTCTCCGTTTTCTTCGGAAGTCGCAACCAAGAAAAAAGCTCCGCTAAACGTTTCTTGATCGCAGCCCTTGGTGCTGCGCTCTGGACTATTGCTATCACCATTTTCCTTCAAATGCCTGATGCCTCTTCCAATTTTGTCCATTTCATAATCACCTGTGTAATCGCTGGAGTCACTATCTGTGACATTGGTCTTTTAGCTTTCTTAAGCTATGGATATAGGGGCGGTCGGCTTCTCACCATATTATTCACCATCGGCGGCACACTCCTGGTTGGTCTCCTTGCCTATGATTCTTCTCTATTCTACAGCGGCTACGATTTAAACGGAAGTTACACTCGCATTTTCGTTGACCACAACTGGCATTTCTTTACGTTAATTGCCTATTTCTTCTTAATTTCCATCACCTTCTCCAGCTATCTTATGCGACGCATTGAGGAAACCAAAAATCCTAAATTAAAAACTGGCCTTAAAGTCTTCCTTATTGGTTTATCTATCGGCGGTATTCTCGCCCTCATCTTTAATCTTATCCTTCTCACTTCTGTACCGAGCCTTGTTTGGATTGGCCCACTGGCCACTGTTATTTCCATTGTATCTTTCTATTATTCTGTTGCCAAGTTTGGTACCTTAAATGTTTCCTCCAAATGGATGAAAGCAATGGCCGGGGTCATTCTTGTTGGCATCGCTACTATTATTTATCTTCTTGTCTTTTACATTATTTCTAATGTAACCTAAATTGATTTTATTGTAAAAAATACTATCTATCTTGAAAAATAGCCTATTTTCTGATATAATTACCATAAGATCAATTTGAGAGATAGATCTTTAAAAAGCTGATTTTTCTGATGGAATAAGGAGGGACTGCTATGAAAACAGGTTATCCATCAATAGATAGGACACATCTTCAGGGTATTCCTGAAGAAAAGCTACACCCGGAAATATACCCGTTGAGTATGCTTGCTACTTTTATGAAAATCAACGGCGGACATTTGGAAGAAGTTGCTATTGAAACAAATGGTAAAGCTTACACCAAACAAATGCTGAGAGACGATTCGATTAGGGTAGCCGGTGCTTTGCTGAAAATGGGCCTAAAGACCGGCGATAAAATTGCCCTTGTCGTCCCCAACTGCTACGAAGGTATTATCACTACTTTTGGAGCCAACGCTATCGGCATTCAGGTGGTTATGTTTGAACCTCTTACTGATTCAAATACTGCTCAGTTTTATGAGGAACTCAGAACCCATCGCCCGAAATTAGCTTTGTTCTATGACAAACCTGCTGCCTGGATGAACGCCTTAAAGGCCTATGCTCCCTACGCTGAGAACTTTTTGGTGATCGACCCGTCTGATACATTCACCAAGCGTCGTTTTGGATTTTGGAACGTCATTGACGCTATGGGCGCTCCAACTGAAGAAACCACCAAAGAGATTGAGAGCCATAGTCTTTCTGAAAAAGATGACCCTATGGTCTACTTAAAGACATCTGGCTCAACTTCCGGGAAGCCGAAAACGCTCCCGTTCAGCAATCGTGCCATTTTTGCCGCACTCATTTATGCCGCAAATTCAACTGGCACCAAGACCAGAGACGAAAGTGTCACTCGCGCTCTTTGTAATGCTCCATACCAGCACGGATATGGTTGGATGCCTATGTTCGTAAACATTATGGGGGGGAATCCGGTTATCTTAGCCGGCGCCACCGCTAAAGATGTTGCGGGTTATTACAAGCTTAAGCCGAGCTACATCTATGGCACGCCTCTGACCTTGAAGCAGTTTATGAAGCTTACCCCTAAGGAGGCCGACATCTCATCGCTGACCGCATTCTTCTGCGCCGGTGCTACTATCCCTGAAGAGGAATATGAAAAAGGCATCGAATTTTTCAGATCGAGAGGATGTGAAGCAGAAATCCGTAATAACTACGGCATTTCCGAAGGGCTTTGTATCGGCACCACCAGCGACCACATCCCACATATGCCTGGCACTATTGGCAAGTTCTATATCGGTCCGGAATGGTTAATCGTAGATGAGGACGGTAACGAAGTTAAGTACGGTGAAGCTGGTGAGGCTATTGTCTCCGCCGCCTCACTTTGTCAGGGTTATTTTGGCGACGAAAAGGCTACTAAAGAAGCCTTCGTTGAAAGAGACGGCAAGACTTGGTTTAAAACTGGCGACTACTTAAGTCTTCGCGAAAATGGCTACGTCAGCTTCGTCGGTAGACAACGTCGTTTCTTCTTTGCTCTTGGCGTCACCGATAAGGTCAATTGCGAAACCATTGAACAGGCTATCGCCGGTCTTGAAATCGTAAGCCAAAATGCCGTTGTTATCTCGAAAGACGATGATGGCGTAGACGGAGCTAAAGCCTTTATTGTTTTAAGGAAAGACGTCTCACCTAGCCAAAGCACTTTACAGGAGATCGAAGACGATTTGTCGAAAGTTTTACAGGATTATCAGTTGCCGCGAGAAATCGTCTTTATCGACGAAATCCCACTTATGGAAAGCGGCAAGATAAATTACAAGTTACTCGAAACTATGTGATAAGAAAAATCAGCTAAAGAATGCCGCCCGATGTATTTCGGGTGGTATTTTTTATTTCTTGTGCTATAATAAACATAAGTAATTAAGGAGGCTTATGCAACTCATTCGCACGCTACTTATCGCAGCGACCGTCGTAGTAATTTTATCTGGTGTTTCCATTTTCTTTGGGAGCTCCAAACACGAAAAAAGAAATGCTATTTATTTCTTATTGGCTGCCCTGGGGGCCTCTCTTTGGACTGTCGCTATTACCATCTTCTTACAGATGCCTGGTGCCTCTTCTAGTTTTGTTCATATTATTGTAACCTGTATCATTGGTGGCGTCACGCTCTGTGACATCGGTCTCCTAGCCTACCTAGGCTGGAACTACAAAGGTGGGAAAGCTATGACTTTCATTTTTACAGTAGTTGGCGCTCTTCTTGTGGCTCTTCTCGCTTATGATTCTTCCCTGTTCTACAATTCTGTCAATTTAAGCGGAGAATACACCCAGCTGTTCGTTAATCATAATTGGTACTACTTCACTATAATTGCTTATTTCTTCCTTATATCTATTGTTTTCTCTGGCTACCTCAAAAAACGCATCAAAGAAACCACTCATCCCGGGCTCAAGACTGGCCTTAAAGTATTTTATGTTGGTCTCTCGGTCGGTGGCATCTTAGCACTTGTCTTTAGCCTTATCTTAATTACTTCTTGCCCAAGCCTCGTCTGGATTGGCCCAATGGCCACCATTATCTCCATTATGTCCTTCTATTATTCCGTCGTAAAGTTTCGCACTCTTTCTATTTCCTCCAAATGGATGGAAATTATGTCCTACATAATTCTTGTTGCCACTGCCGTTATCCTCTATATGCTTGCTTTCTACATTGTCTTTACCGCTATGTTTAGCATTCCAAACCCCTCCATTGAAATCTTAATTCTAAATATTATAATGGCAATCTTCCTTCTTCTATTAATGCCGGCTATGTCCGAACTAACTAATTTTATGAAGGCCAGCTTCTTCTCTGATAAAATCGAGCTCGGCTACATTATGAAAAAACTCGATGCTATAGATAGTAGGACCTTTGATCCAAGAGATACGGCCCGATTTCTTGCCGATACTCTCCACTACGAATCCTGTGCTTTAATCCTCTCAAAACACGCCTATGCGACCGACAATACCAAATTCACCCCTGAAGAAATCAGCACAATTCTCAGTTTAAAACCAGTCGAAAGCCGGCCCTGGATTGATCCAAATAACATCCCTACCAAAGACGGTTTTCACATTTCCGAAGCCATCATTCTGAAAGATAGCAAAGGTAAAGAAATTGGCACACTCATTTTTGGTAAACGCATCTCTGAAAAACGTCTCACTAAGAGAGATTTTATTAAGATTGAAGCTGTGGCTAATATGATTTCCGCCATCGCTGAAGAAAGTCATTAATAAGAAAGGATTTATATGAAAAAAGTATCAACTATAATGTGGGGACTAATCCTTATCGCTATCGGCGTAATCCTAGGCGGCAACGCTCTTGGATTATTTAGCATTGACGTATTCTTTGACGGCTGGTGGACCCTATTTATCATTGTTCCTTGCGCAGTCGGGCTCATCACCGACAAAGATCGCACCGGCCACCTCATCGGCCTTATTGTTGGTGTCTGCCTTTTACTTGCCTGTCAAAATGTCATCGGCTTTGATTCCCTTTGGAAACTACTTGTTCCGTCCATCATTATCATCATCGGTCTCTCGATGATTTTCAAAACTATGTTCAGCGGCAAGTTCAACAAAGCCGCCGCTAAACTAAACGAAAAAATCAATAAAGACGATGAGTCTGGCGCAGTATTCGGCGGAATTAATATTAATATGTCCGGCAAAGAGTTTAAAGGCAAAAATATCAATGCTGTCTTTGGGGGATTGAAACTAGACCTTCGCGAAGCTAAAATCAAAGAAGACGTCATCATCAATGCTACTGCCGTCTTCGGCGGTATCGACATTTTAGTTCCAGAAGATGTATTGGTAGAAACCAAGTCCAATTCATTCTTTGGTGGAATTTCCAATAAAAAGAAGAGTACACCAAAAGACGGCGCTCCCACAATTTATGTAAATGGCGCCGCTATGTTTGGTGGCATAGAGGTGAAATAAATGACCACTTTCCAAAAGATCGTTAAATACCTCGCCATGGGGTTTGCCACCTTCCTTATCGTGGCAATCTATTCCGGCATCTTATGCGCCGGTCTTGGTATCATCAGCGCTGGCCGGCTCATCAAGAATAACTCTAGCGTAGAGACTAAATGCGAAAACACTGCAGAAACTTGTCTCCAAGTTTCTCTTGCTATCTCCAGGCTAGAGATTAAAGACGGCGATAATCTCCGCGTAGATACCAAAAATGACAAAGTCACTATAAAAGAAAATGGTAACAACCTTATCGTGACCGAGACTGGTCGTCATCTTTTCGACGGCGGCGATCACGACGTAGTTATTTATGTCCCAGAAAATCTAAAATTTGAGAAAGTCGGCATCAGCGGCGGAGCCGGCAGCATCCACATTGAAAGTCTCCGCGCAAAAGAATTAGAAATGGCCATCGGCGTTGGCGAAACTTCCGTCAATAGTCTTGACGTAGAAAACGCCAAAATCAGCACCGGCATCGGCAAAGTCGCCATCGGCTTAGCCTCCACCGCTGATTCTTACGAAATTAAAGTCAGTAAAGGTATCGGCGAAATCAAATTCAACAGCAACTCCGTCTCAGACGGCTCCACCCTAGGCTCCGGCAAGAGCAAACTCTCCGTCAGCGGCGGCATCGGCTCCATCGCCATAAACACCAAATAAAAAATGGCGGAGATGTCTGGATGAAGTTAGAATCAATTATTTCTTTATAAGCTACCATTAAAATAGGCGCCACAAAAGTGACGCCAAATATAGGTGAGAGTTAATCATTCATCATCATCCCAACGATACACACAAGGTTCCTCAGAGCAGTATTTATGTATGGTAATATAATTGCTAATCTCCCCCGGGGCATAGAGGAATGTTTTACATGGATATTTTAGTTCAGAATACACCAAATCAAGCATCATTGGCTCTGACGTGCCATGTATGAAGGGGTCTATCCCAGTGGCATTGAAAATCACAGCCCGCCCCCAATCATCATGCTCTTCTACACCAATTATCCCGAATACATCTTGGTGATGAATTAGAAAATACCCCATTTCTTCATGCTCAAAAGCAAGTTTACGCATAAATTTTTGCTCATCTGTCGCAAACGGCCCAACTGCTGTCCAAGACAAAAGCTCAAACACCTTTAGTGCCGGCTGGTGCATTGAGTCAATCGGATAATGCTCGTCAATCGGTACATTCTTTAGAGGCAACCAAATAAAACTATTTTTATCAAGTTCATCAAATTTCGGCAACTTTTTTTGATGCTGCAATGCATGAATGTTTTGGCTCATAAACTAACCCTCCTTATAAAAGAACTCCTCACCTCTTATAACTATATCATATTTCACAAAAAACAGCAAACCCATGGTAGCTTGTGGCGCAAGCGAGAGGATTCGCTCCACCGGTACGGTTACCAGCACACACGCTTTCCAAGAGTGATCCTTAAACCACTCGGACACACTTCCGCATTAGAACCATTTTATCATACTTACCAAAATAATCAAACCCTAACTTTATTCTATACCACTTATGCTTAAAAATGTCAAATTTCCCTCTTGAAAAATCACTATGGCCGAATTATAATTGTCTTAATAATCACGATTTAAAGAGAAGGATTAAATGGGCAATACTGTTATTGAGCTAAAATCTTTGAGCCGCTCTTACGGCTACGGCGAAGGCACCACCTACGCTCTCAAAGATTTTGACCTAACAGTAAAACGTGGTGAGTTCATTATGATCATGGGGCCATCCGGCTGCGGCAAAACCACCCTTCTGAATATCATTGGCCTCCTAGATCGTCCAAACTTCGGTTCTTATGTCCTAGATGGCGAATCTGTCGCCCGCCTCTCCGCTCGCAAAAAAGCCCATCTTCGGAGCAAAAAAATCGGCCTCATCTTCCAGGATTTCAACCTTATTCCGACCTTGAACATCCTCGACAACGTCGCCCTCCCACTAACTTACTCTGGCGACAAGTCAAAGTCCAAGCGCTACATCGCCTCAGACCAAATTTTAAAGCGTTTCCATCTTGAAAAGCGCGAATATTTCCTTCCCTTCCAGCTTTCCGGCGGCCAAAAGCAGCGCGTTGCCATCGCCCGTTCCCTTGTTAACCACCCAGAAATCATCCTTGCCGACGAGCCTACCGGCAACCTTGACTCTCGTTCCGCCCACATCGTCATGGAAGAGCTAAAAGCCATCCATGAAGAAGGCAACACTATTATCATGGTCACTCACAACCCTAGCCTCACAACTTACGCCACCCGCGTCATCCACATGCTAGACGGCGGCATCGATACCGACGTTAAAACCGTTGCAGATAGCGATCTCCCTCAGCCTGTCCAAATCCACTTTGGTCGCGCCAATTTAGACCGTAAAAACGAAGATAAAGAATCTACCGATTCTCCCGAAATCGAAATTGACATCAAAGAAGAAGTTAAAACCGCCAAGAAAGCCAAGAAGAAATCTAGTAAAAAACTCAAAAAACTTCAAAAGAAGTCCAAGAAAAAGGAGGTCCTCTAATGTCTTTACTTCTCGGCGTTCACTACCGCCTTGCTTACGATCAAGTCACTAGAAATCGCGGCCGTTCTTTCTTAACCGGCCTTGGTATTTCCATCGGTGTCGCCAGTATTATCCTCATCCTTTCCCTTATGGGCTCTATTAAAAACCTCGTTTCCACCCAAGTTGAAACTGCCGGCATGAGCCTCATCGTCGTTCGTCCTTCCACCACTCAAAACGCCGTTGATTCCCTCATCACCGATCTCACCACCCAGAATCAATATCTCACTAGTAACCTTTCTCTAAACGACGTCAAAACCATCAAGGGCATCGACGGCATCTCCGCCGTTGCTCCACTCGCTGGCACCGTCACTACTCTCACTGCAGACCGCACCGATGATAATGGCAAAGCTTATGTTCATACTGTCGATTCTGGCTCCCTCGTCGGCACCACTAAAGATTTTGAAACTATCGAGAACCTCACCTTAAAAGCCGGCACTTTCCTCTCTGAAAGCGACAAGTCCAACACTGCCGCCATCGGCCGTGATCTCTCCCTCCGTCTCTTTGGCACTCAAGATTCCATCGGTCGCACTTTCACTGCCTTTGGCACCAAGTTCTTCATCACTGGCCTCTTAAAAACCGAGTCCGAACCAGTAAATTACAATAGCATTGATTTTGATAATACCGTCTTCGTCAATGCCGACTTCTTAAAATCTCAGAACGTCTCTCTCCAGGTCCAGCAGATTTCCGCTCGCGCCAAGACCACCGACCTCCTCCCTTCCCTCTCCGAAACTATCAAGACTAAACTAACTGAATCCAAAAAAGGCGATAAAAACTTCACCGTTGCCTACGGCGATGATATCTCTCATCCTGCCTCTAACTTCTTCAATCTCATCTCTGGTATGCTCACCATTGTTGCTGGCATCTCTCTCGTCGTTGGCGGCATCGGTATTATGAACATCATGCTTGTCTCCGTCGCTGAACGCACTCGCGAAATCGGCATCAGAAAATCTGTCGGCGCCACTGGCGGCAACATCCTACTCCAGTTCCTCTTTGAAAGTCTTATTCTCTCCACCCTCGGCGGCGTCGGCGGCCTCGCCCTTGGTTACATTCTTGCCTTCCTCCTCTCCGTCATCACCCCATTCAGCCCTTATATCGATATCAACATCCTAATGGTCACCCTCACGACTTCTGTCGCCATCGGCCTCATCTTCGGCATCTACCCTGCCGTCAAAGCCGCCAGAAAAAATCCAATTGACTCTCTCCGTTATTACCGTTAATGTGGTATAATATACAATATGTATATCTTGGGAATCGAAACTTCATGCGATGAAACTGCCGCCTCTGTCGTAAAAGACGGCAAAACCATTTTGAGTAACGTCGTCGTTTCCCAAATCGACATCTTCAAAGAGTATGGCGGCGTCATCCCTGAAGTCGCTGCCAGAAACCACCTTGAGGTTATGCTCCCAGTTGTTCATGAAGCTATTAGACAAGCCGAAAAAAATGATAAACAGTTTTACGCTCGAAACCGCGCTTTTGAGCGTAAAAACCATACTCAAGAGGAGAGGAAGAGAGGGGAATGTGTCCACTCTCTTAAAGGCATCGACGCCATCGCCGTCACTCATACCCCCGGCCTCCTTGGTTCCCTCCTAATCGGCACCCTCACCGCCCGCACTCTCGCAATTCTCCATGACAAACCTCTCTACGCCGTCCACCACTTAAAATCCCACATCTACGCCAACTGGCTATCAAATCAAAACCCAGAGTTTCCACTTCTCGCCCTTGTCGTCTCCGGCGGCCACACCCAGATTATTCGCATGACCGCCCACAACAAGTTCGAAATCATCGGCACCACCAGAGACGACGCCGTCGGCGAATGTTTTGACAAAGTCGCCAAAATCCTTGGTCTCCCCTACCCTGGTGGCCCCTCTATCTCTAAAGCCGCCAAAGATGGCGATCCTCATAAATATCACTTCCCTCACCCCAGACTTTCCTCTCCAAACCGCGGCGAGACCAAATATAGCGATCTCGATTTTTCCTTCTCCGGCCTTAAAACTGCCGTACTAAGAGAAGTTCAAAAAGCCGTAAAAAAACCGATATCCTTCCCCTCTCACGAACTCAAAAATCTTCTCACGAAAGAGCAGGTAAACGACTTCGCTGCCTCCTTCGAAAACACCGCCACCGACATCCTCCTCGAAAACCTCAACAAGGCTCTCGAAAAATATCCCGACACCAAATCCATCTGTGTCGCCGGTGGCGTCTCGGCTAACGACTTATTAAGAAAGAAACTGGAATACTCTTTCGAAGGGGGTACGGAGCGCGGCAGCGCGAGTATTAGCGCCGAAACCCCTGTGGCGACAGGGGTTTCGGACGCGCCCCGAGAAAGACGTATTCCAGTTTCTTCTCCTAACAAATCCTTAACCGGCGACAACGGCGCCATGGTCGCCGCCGCCGCTTTCTACGAAATCAAAGAGGGTGTAAAGCCTACCGACCCTTACACTCTAAACATCTACCCCCGAAAACCTATTTTATGATACAATTAAACTATGGATAGACTGAAAAAAATCTTAAAATCTCCCGCCCTCGCCCTCGGCCTCACTCCTCTGATTTTCGCGCTTTCTCAACTTATCATTCTAGGCTACAACTGGATTCAAAAAAGCTACGCCGGCAACCTCTCTCTCACCGTCTCCCGCTATGTCGGCCTCGAGCTCTGGACTTCCATCCTCTTTCTCGCCTTCAATCTAGTCATTATTGTTATCATGTTCCGCTATTATCTTGCCCTTAGAAAGCAGCGCTCCACCCTCTGGTTCATCTTCGGTTGCATCCAAGTTACAGGCTTCCTCCTCCTCTCTATCTTCCCTCATAACGTCTTTATGGAGGGCCAAGCTAGAGAAATCGTCGCCAATATTCACGAAATCAGCGCCCGTGCTATGTTCATTTCTATGTTTGGCATGACCCTAGAAACTCTCCGCCTCTCTTACCCTAATCACCTCAAATTCCTCCACAATCTCCCTCTCTTAAAATCACCAAAAAATCTCGCCTTCCCCAAAATGACCACCCCTGTCTGTCTCTTCTTCTTTATCTACGGCATCGTTTACGCCATCTCTTATGCCACCCGCTGGGCCCCCATCTGGGACCACGTTCTCATCCTCGAGACCGGCTACATTTATGCCTTTATGGCCTTCCTTCTCTTGACCCGCCGCGTCACTAAGACCTCTTAAGCCCTCTTAAAAATTCTTTCTGCGACTCCGAAACCCGCCGGCTCTCACACGCTTTTTGAATAGCCTTATTATGCACCCATTTCGGCAATTTTTCCTCTGTTAAAATCGAGACTGTCGCCTCATATTGTTTCGCTAGTGCCGTTGCAAAATACCACGCCACCCCCATTCGCACGTAGTATCGTTCTCCATCCATCCATTCTTTCTCCGCCCTTAAGGCCACGGCCACCACTTTATCCAAAAACTCCGCCTCAAATTTCTCATCCAGAAAATACCGCATCATCATCACAGTCCCAAACCTAGTAACAAACGCTTCTCCCCTTTCCATCCACTTCAAACATAGTGGTAAAACCTCATCTAAATTCTTCTTAAACACCTTCGGGTTTAAAGTATCACAAACCGCCCAATTATTCACATATGGTAAAAATTGATCAAGCCGCTCTACGCACTCCGAAAAATTATTCATCCTAGAGATAATCTCAGCATGAGCATAATCATACTCCAAGAAAGAATGTGGCAAATCTGCCAGAAAATTATTCATCCCATGATATAATTCTTTATTAAAACCATCTGATTTCGCTAGTGTCAACTGCTCCGCCTCAGCCTCAGACCAGCCCTTAGAAGTCCCAAATATCTCACCCAGCGCGTATCCGCATATGCTTCTAATTTCCGGCACTCTGACCCCTAAAATTTGAGCCCTTGGAACCTCCGGAATCAGCCGCGAAACAAAGTCGCTGTACTCTTCATCCCGCACATCTTCCATCCTCCCCCTCAAAACTAGCTCAAATTTATTCATCTTGTGATATATTATACCACAAGTCTTTTCCCACCGTAAACCCCCGGTGGAAAACTCTTCCACCCCTGTGGAAAACCTCAAAACAAAATTATGCTATAATAGTTTCAATGGAAAAAATCCCACTTCAACAAACCCAAGCTTGGCAAAAATTGCAGCAAGACCTAAACGTCACCACTTTTTTCCTGTCCGAAAAGGATGAAGACATATCTTCCGCCCCTGTCAACTACCAAATGCTAATTTTGAAAAAAGATACACCACTTGGCCCTTACTTTTACCTACCATACGGCCCATATCTCCGCGAAAAAACCTACGCTAAAAAGGCGTATAAGGCCCTAGAAACCCTCAAACAGCAAGAAAACGTTATCTTCACCAGAATTGAGCCACAAAACGCTAAAAACGCCGCCTATTGGCTAGAAAAGTCCAAAAAATCCAAAGACCTAAGTCCCAAAGAAACCTGGGTCCTAGATCTCGAGCCAGATTTAGACGACCTCTACAAAAACATGAAACAAAATACTAGGAACCTCGCCAAAAACTACCCTAAAAAAGGCATCAAAGTCAAAAAATTCACCGCTACAGAGGACAAAGACGGCAAAAATTTGAAAATTTTAGAAAATTTCCTTGAAAGCGTCGCTAAAAACCGCCATTTCAGTCCTATTGAAAGGAAAACTTTAAAAGCCGAATTTGAACAACCTTTTGCTTCCCTATTTATCGCCTTTTATGACGACAAAATCCCGATCGCCGCTTCTCTATTCTTCGATAACGGAGAGACTCGCTACTATATGCAATCCGGCACCGACTTTAGTTATAAAAAACTCCCCGGCACCTATGCTATCCTGATCGAGGCTATCAAAGACGCCAAAAAGAAAAATCTCAAATTTTTCGATTTTTGGGGTATTGCTCCCGAAAACGCCAATAAAAGCCATCCTTGGGCCGGTTTCACCAAATTCAAAAAATCTTTCGGTGGCCGCGAAGTCACCTACGCCGGCACCCATGACCTCGTCCGCAAACCCTTCAAATATTGCTTCTACAAAATCCTAAGAGAACTCAACCGCTTCCTCCGAAAAATCTAACTTTTGTTAAATTTTTCCAAGTTAAACAGCGATTTTTTGTCCTGGTCTATAATTCCCTGCGCTTTTTTTGTGAGCTTTAAAAGTGCGCCTTCCGACGCCGCCGACCCCACATGCACAGTTTTCACTACTTTCCTTCCCTCCTTATAGCAAACCTGCACCGCCGTTGCTCCGCTCGCAGTCTTATATTTCCGAATATACGCCATGATTTTATTTTACCATGCTTTATGCACAATCATTATAAAATTCTAATGTTTAATTCCCTATTTATTAGAAACCACTTGACTTGAGAACCCCACCCGCGTTATAATAACCATAACAATTATCACTCTTTCGGGTGGGCCGAACATTTTAGAGAGATAATTGGGAGAAAAACATAAAATTAGGATTTCGTCCACCGAAATAGCATTTTTTGTACATTCTGTAAAGCGAAATTGGGTTATGCTTAGCAAAGCACAAACGATTTCACAAAAAACATAACAGGGAAGACCCGTTACGAACGGGATTTTGTTAATGCTAAACAGATAAAACTCAAGCTGAAATAAGCTTGACTTTTTTAAACGTTTGTGGTAAAATATACGCATTACGTTGGTACATTAAAAAGGAGGTAAGTTTATGATAATCTTAGGTATAATCACGGCAATCATTTTATTGTTGATAATTGTCACACCAGAAGGCGGAATAAAGTCAAAAATCCTAGCCAGTTTGATTACTATCGTAACTATGTCAACACTGGCTCTATGTATGTTGAGGAGGTAAGTATGGATATTGCATTAATGTTCATTCTCGGAATTTTTATAATTGCTATCAACACATTCTGCGTATAGGGAGGTGATCATATGACAGCCAAGAATAAAGAGCACTTTTTTATCTTCTACGCCGCAAACGTCGTTATCCTCGGCGAGGCGACAGAAATGCCGACTCGGCATTATGAAGATGATAAGATAGAGATCTCCCGAAAGAAAACCATTTATCAGGACGATACTATCCTTATCAAGCTGAAAGACCCCGGAAACACCAGAGTTTTTGAAGTTGCCCTCTGCCAGTTACAATTTAAACAGCAGGGACTGGACCAAGTTCATCTGATAGGCGAATGGGAACTTTATTTGACCCAGAACCTATTAGAAAAGGCTATTGAAAAACTCAGGTCTCATCATCAGGAGGTTGAGGACTTTGAAAAGTTCTGCTATAAAAACGGCCCTGAAGAAGAAAATGGCCTTCTTCCAGTCCGCACTGGAGAGATAAACGACTATAGCCTCTTTAAAACCAACGTAGCCCAGGCTTAAAAACCTGGGCTTTTTCATCTTAAAATGTGGTATAATAGTCAAAAGAACAAAGCGGAGAAAATATGAAATTTGCATCAGCCTATGAGCCAAAAGAATTTGAAAGTGATATTTATGCTGCCTGGGAGGCCTCAGGAGCGTTCCAGCCACAAAATAGCAATAATACAAGCATAAGCGCTAAAAACGCGCGAAAAGTACCTGAAAATGCCCCAGAACAGCAAATAAATCCCATCGATCACACTTATTCCATTGTTATGCCTCCACCCCACGCCAACTGCAATCGTAACATTGGCCACGGCCTCACGGTTGCTCTAGAGGATTCTCTCATCCGCTACCACCGACACCTCCAGGCTGAAACCTGGTACATCCCTGGTGCCGACCACGCCGGCTTCGAAACTTGGGTCGTTTACGAAAGAAACCTCGAAAAAGACGGCCACACCCGCTTTGAATATTCTCGTGATGAACTCTACAAAAACGTCTGGAACTTCGTTGCCGAGCAGCGGGGAAACATGGAGCTCCAGCTCCGCGCCCTTGGCGCCTCCTGCGCCTGGGACGACCTCACCTTCACCCTCGATGACAAGGTCGTAAATCGCGTCTATCAAACTTTTGAAAAAATGTGGCAAGACGGCCTCATCTACAGGGGTGAAAAGCTCGTTAATTACTGTCCAAAGCACCAAACCGCCTTTGCCGACATCGAAGTCGAGCACAAAGACGAAAAGGGCTTCCTCTGGGATATCGCCTACCCTCTAACCGTCGGCGGCCAGGAAATCATCGTTTCCACTACTCGTCCAGAGACCCTCTTTGGCGACTCCGCCGTCGCCGTCAACCCTAAGGATGAACGCTACGTCGACCTCATCGGTCAAACCGTCCAGCTCCCCTTAACCAACCGCGAAATCCCCATCATCGCTGACGACCACGCCGACCCAGCCTACGGCACCGGCGCCGTCAAGATTACCCCTGCCCACGATTACGACGACTTTGAAGTAGGGAACCGCCACGACCTCGAGCGCATCCGCGTCATCGACGACGAAGGCAAAATGATTAATGTCCCCGAGAAATACCTCGGTCTCACCACCGAAGAATGCCGCAAGCAAGTCTTGAAAGATCTAAAAGCCCAGAACCTCTTAAAAGGCGAAAAGAAAATCGTCCACTCTGTTGCCCACTGTTACAAGTGTGGCACCGTCATTGAGCCTACTCTTAAAGAGCAGTGGTTCATTGATGTCGAAAAGCTCGCCGACGGCGCTATCCGTCACTTAAGGAAAGGCGAAATCAAATTCTACCCAGAGAACAAGGGTAAAGTCCTCATCAACTACCTCGAGGGCCTCAAAGATTGGAACATTTCCCGCCAAATCCCCTGGGGTATCCCTATTCCAATGTTCAAGAAAAACCCCGAAAACACCGACGATTCTCTCCCTGAGTGGATTTTCGACACCCGCGTCGACCAACAAACCATCGAAATAGACGGTGTCACCTACTTCCGCGACGAAGACACCTTCGATACCTGGGTCTCCAGCTCCCACTGGCCTATCGTCTGTACTGACTGGGCAGAAGGGAAGGAAAACCCGTTTTACCCTCTAAATGTCATGGAAACTGGCGCCGACATCCTCTTCGCCTGGGTCGCCCGCATGATCATGATGGGCATCTACGTCACCGGCTCCGTTCCGTTCAAAGCGGTCTATCTCCACGGCCTCGTCCTGTATGCCAAGGGCCAAAAGATGAGTAAATCTAAATGTAA
>CAZKNA010000015.1:0-14949 GCA_964554175.1 uncultured Candidatus Saccharibacteria bacterium
CGTTTTTCCACATCGTTCTTGGTATAACCGACCTTCAGCATCCCCTTATACAGAGCAGCGGAAGATTTTGCCGTTGGCGTATTTACCGAGGTAATTGTCAGCGGCGAGAGCAGCGACTAGGAGCTGAGCGCCTTTTTCCGCATTATCATCCACCTTTGGCTCTGGGATATCATCAATAATAGCATCAAAAATCACGTGGAGGTCATCGTCTAGATCGGTGGTTTTACCAGCCTTACCGTCGCGGGCGATGGCATAATAAATCGGGTAGTTTAGCTGAGATTCATCGGTGGCAAGCTCTAGAAATAGACTTTCAATTTCGTCTTTTACTTCTTCAATTCTTGCGGCTGGCTTGTCAATTTTGTTGATAATAACTACTGGCTTTAGCTTGAGAGAAAGAGCCTTTTCAAGTACAAATTTGGTCTGGGGCATCGGGCCTTCCTGAGCGTCTACAATTAGGAGGACGCCGTCTGCCATATTAAGGGTTCTTTCAACCTCGCCGGAGAAATCGGCATGGCCTGGAGTGTCGATAATGTTGATTTTGTAACCATCATAAAGAACAGCTGTCTGCTTGGCAGTAATGGTAATGCCGCGCTCATGCTCCTGGTCGCCAGAATCCATAATGAGAGTCTGGGACATCTCGGCTTGATTGTCGCGGAAAGTGTGGGACTGTTTTAAAAGACCGTCAACAAGCGTCGTCTTACCGTGGTCGACGTGAGCGATAATAGCAACGTTTCTAATCTGTTCCTTCTTCATAACTTATCTATTTTAACATATTTTGCGGAAAAAGTATAGGCTCCCGATACGGGAGCCTGGGGGTTAATTTAAGCTTTCCGCCATCGAGAGGATGATCGCAAACAAAGAACTTGCGCTAAAGAAGAGTTGGTCAATTGGCATAATCCAATAGAGATACTTACGACCATCAATGCTGGCCGCCGAATCTTCAAAATACGGATTAGTGTTTAAGACTGCCATTTCATTATCGATTGTGAAGTTATCAAGTCTAGCACGACAAAGTAATTCAGTTTTATAAGACGTGCCGACTAACTCGTCGAAACGGAAAACCGTGTAGTTGTTATCCTGGCGCCTTAAAACCCGCCCAGCGATAAACTCCACACCGATATCCTTTAGATTCCAAATCAAATTAGTCTCTAAGAGCCGTGAGAGTCTAGCAAGTTCCTCATCTAGATTTTTGAAATATCCTTCAAAACTCTTCGGGAAAACATCGCTATAATGGCTGCGTTCAATTTCAATCGGAACAAAGATAGCTAATTTCTTCGGGTAGAGTGATTGGAAATTGTAAACGATATAGCCGTCTTCGCCAAGCGCAATGGAAGGCTTAGTGCCAGGAAAGATGTACTTTACAATATTTTCATCCAGAGTAATCTTATTCTTTTTCATATTATCCCCTCCTTTTTTGTGACTCTGATGATTGTAACTAATATATATGATATCATCTTTTAGATATTTTTGGGGTTTATTTTTCAGAAAAAGCGTGGTATAATTTACTGTGATGGGCGGCTAGCTCAGTTGGCTAGAGCGCGTCTTTGACGTAGACGAGGTCAGGGGTTCGACTCCCTTGTCGCCCACCAGGGCTGGTAGCTCAGTTGGTTAGAGCACGGGCCTTTTAAGCCCGGTGTCGAGGGTTCGAGCCCCTCCCAGCTCACCATTTTTTTTATTTCTTCTTTTCGACGATTTCGCCCTCAATAAGCTTGTCGAATTTTTTGTTTAAATCAGTAATATTTCTTTTGAGCGTGACAAGATCAATCAGCGAAGAAGCGGCGTAAATCACCATCATAATTCCGACAAAAGTCATCATCGCAATTTGACCGCCCCAAGGATTGATAATTAGAAGAACGCCACAGATAATGGCAAGCCCAGAGGTCATAAGTGACCAAGTTTTAGCATTGCTATTCTGGAGTGCAGTACCATAGCGGATGGTAGACATAGCAGAAATGATGAACCAAATGCCAAGGATGATCGGGAAGATATTCATAATTCCCTCGTTGGCGGCAAAGATAAGACCGACAACCAGCAGCACTACACCGATAATAGTTGCGGCATACATCGGGTGCTTTGAGCCAGCGTTAGCGGCGAGCATATAGGCACCAGCGGCAAAGAAGAAAATTGCCGTGATCCAACGGATAGTATCAAGCGAACCTTCCGGAAAGAGAATAAAAACGAGGCCGAGAATCAAAAAGGCCGCGGCCATAATGATAGCAGAATTAATAAACTTCTTTACTTTACCTTTCATAAAAACTCCTTTTCTTTATTATAGCATAGCAAAAGCTTTTTTAGACAAAAAAACGGGCACCCTCGCAGTTTCACGGTGTCCGTTTAGTGCAGAGTCTAGGCGGCGGGAAGCCGCCTAGAACTATTTTCTAGTGACGAATTTCTTTTCGACGGAGGATAAAGATGCCGCCTGCAGTCACTACAGTAAAGACCACTAAGCCCGAGAGTAGGAAATCTCTACTGGAAAGATTGAGGGAGGCAAAGAAGCTACCAGTGTTTGGAACTTCTGGCACATCGTAGTCGATGCGGAAGGAATTTTTCTTAGCTTCTTCTTCGGTAATGAGCGCAACTAGCTCGCCCTTTTCATTTTTAGCATATGGAACTACGGCAATCTGGTAATCTCCATCCTCTAGACCATAGTGATCAAAAGGAAGAGCGATATGGTTGGTAGTGATGCTAGATACCGGAACTTCCATACGAAAGACTTCCTTGCCGTTTTTGTCATAAACGATGATTTCAACTTTTTCTACGCCATCGTCGACATTGACATCAATGATTGGGTCGGTATCTTTGATTGCTGGGGTGTCATCCGGCTTTGGCTCTGGCTCTGGCTCTGGCTTTGGCTCTGGCTCTGGTTCCGGCTTTGGTTTCTGGCATTCTGGAAGCTCTGGATTAGTGGTACAATCTGGCTTTGGTTCTGGTTTCTGGCATTCTGGAAGCTCTGGATTGGTAGTACAATCCGGTTTTGGCTCTGGTGGAACTTCCTTCTTGATATAAGCCACAGTAGCCACAAGATTGGTCGTATCTTCTTCCTGGTCATTTACGAGCACGCCGTAACCGTTGTAGCTCTGGGTGATAAATTTGACAGTATAGTTGCCATTTCCTAGGCTGCTATATTTGGAAAATGGGAGGGTTAGATAGAACGGAGAATTACCCTCAGTATCAGCAGTAATGCGGAAGGCTTCCTCGCCATTTGGTTTGAAGACGATAGCAGCAACTTTGACGACTGATTCTTTGATGTTTAGGTCTACAATCGGGTTATTTTTGTCGTCGACTGAAAAATCGCCAGTCCCAACCGTGGCTGGAATATACGTAAAACTGACCGAATCTTCAACGGACACATCAGCTCTATTCACGGTGACTTTGAGCACGTAATCACCATAACCGGCAGTATTTGGGTCGAACTCCTTCAAATCATAGTAAAAATCGTGTTCTCCGCTGTTGCCAATTTCGGCGGTAGCGTTACCAGACAAAGCTGGAGATGGAATGGTTACGGTCGTGGAACCATCCGATAATGTATAAATAACCTCATCGGCATCCGCATATCTGGTCACAATATGTAGATTTGGATTGGCTAGTTTGGCCCCGTCAAGCGGGCTATTGATATTTATTTCCGGATTTTTACCCACTACGTTGACGCTAACATCAACACTAGCGCTAGCGCTGGTGCTAACGGCCCCAGCATCCGGTATGTGATAGGCAATGGCGGTGATACCAGCGACAAACACTAGCCCACCAATACCTAGCAGTTTCTTGTGTGTTTTTTTCATACTCTGCACTCTCTTTTGTTTTTAGTTTTTATTTTGGCTACGCAGCCCGGAGCTTGACCATTGCTTCGGTAACGCAAGCTAAACTGCGAGTCTAGCATTACGCTCTCTGCGCTTCCTAATGGTTATTATAATGCCTATGATTAGTCCTGTCAATACCAAAATTGTCAAAATTATCATAATAATCGGGAATTTGACAACCAACTTCTCTTCTTCCCTGGTGCCATTGTCGCCCGGCGCACTAACTTTGTAATAAACTTTGAAGATGCCCATAAACGGAGTATCCATCCAGTCTAAGTTAACCCGACGCTCGGTGTCTGGGAGAATGTTGTAGGATGTCTGCTTGTTATATAATTCAGCGCCGAGGATGGAGCTGACCTTTAGGGTGTATATAGCCTCAAAATCGGTGTTGCCAGAGTTCTTAACTTTCGAAGTGGTGGAAATATTGCCGGAAGTTAAGAAGCCCGTGATATTAAACTCGGTGACTTCGCCCTCTTCAATAGTTTCGCCATCGGTGCGGCCATAAATAATCATACCGACCCTAGAAGCGGTGCGGATGCCAGAGCTTCCGGAGGTATCTTCTTTGCCGGCACCAGCATCAGTTTCAGCAAAGATGGCAGCGTATTGGCCTCCGGCTGGAACGCTTTCTGGGGTCTGGACAACATACTTTACTTCTTGAGTTTCGCCAGATTTAATGGAAAAAGTCGGGCGGTCTACCAATTTATCATCTTGATAGAACTTAATCCAGCGAGAAACTTGAGTACGGTTACTCTCAGTTGAAAAATCAATGTTGTAATCTTCGTCGGAAACAAAGTATGGCGTCGTATAAAGATGGTAGGTAAAATCGGAGGAGCCGGAGTTTCTAATAGTCATAGTATATTCTTTAGACTTGCCCGCCTCTAGAATTACTTGGCTTGATACTGGGGAAATCTGAATCAAAATCGGGGGAGCATCTGGGCTGATCTCTTCAATTTTATTTTCGGTTGTCTTTTCAGCCGCCGGCTCTTCTTCGCCTTCCGCAAAAGCGAGTGGGGCGGAAAAACTTGCTATTCCTAGGAACAACGCTCCAATGGCTACTTTTAGTATGGTGGTCTTTTTCATTAGAATCTCCTCTCTTCTTGATTATTTACTTGTGGACCTTTTTTAACTTTGCGACGCTTAACGATGCGGGAAATGAGCCAGATGATTAGTAGAGTGATAATAACAAAGAATATAATTGCTAGCCAAAGTGGGCAGATGATAACAGTTTTTCTGACGATTGATGGCGGTTCATTGAGATATTCTATCTTTTGTTCAACGGTGAAAATGCCAAGGCGCGGCGAATTATCCCAAGAAATAGTATTGAAACGACGGGTCTTAGGAACGATGTCGAGCTTGACTGGGTCTTCCTCGTTATTGTAGACTGTCTCACTACTACCAAACGGCCAAATTTTAACTGTGCAGGTTGCAGTGGTCTCAATGTTGCTATTGCTTTCAATTAGCGTAGAGGAGGAAATCGGGGGCTCAAACACAAAACTATTGATTGTGTTGCTGATGATTTTACCATCGATGTTAATCTGGCCACCAGAGATACTAGCGTAAAGAATCATGCCTAGACGGTTTACAGTTTTAATCGTGGAGTTTGGGTTGCTGCTATCTTCAGTTTTAGCCATAATGGCAGCATACTGGCCGCCAGATGGAGCGTTGCTTGGGACTGTAACAGTGAAGGGTACATCAATTGAAGTCCGTGGCTCTAGGGTGCCGGTCTTTAATTTTTCATCGATAGTCACCCAGTTATACATCTTAGTGAAATCGTTGGTGTGACTTTCGTAATCAGCATTGTAATTTTCATCAATCACGGTATAAGGCGCAACCGAAACAGTATAGGTGAACTTTTTCTCGCCGATGTTCATTACCTTGATGGAAGACACTTGCGATTGACCAGGCTCAAGCTTGAGCTTTTGTTTGAATGGCGTAATCTGCATATGAATCGGGTTACCAGTTGAAATGATTTCTGCGTAAACTGGATTTTTTAAAACAGACAACACTCCCAGCGAAAGAATCGCGGCAAACACACCTAAAACAGTCCTTCTGTGTTTTATAGCCATTTTCCTCCTTGTTATGTTATCTATTATACAGAAGAAGCCCTACTATTTCAAGCGCCAAATTCCAAAAAAAGACCGTCCTAGAGGGCGGTCTTTTCGGAGTTTTTGCTACTTCGCGGAAGCGGTGTAAGTTAGAGTAGTTCTATAAGTATCTGGAACCGTAGCGCTAGTAGTCTTGAAGTGATAGGTAATAACAGTTTCCTCTTCATCAGCTAGAGCGGAACCATCTGAACGAAGGCTGATTTCGTTACCGCTGATATTTTTATAGGCGGAACCAATGGAGAGAGCCCAACCCGCATCGCCGCTAGCATAACCATCGCCAAGATACTCAAGTATGTTACTGTTGCTGGTGTCGCCAATAAGCGAACCATCAGAGGATGAAGTCCTAGCAGAGAGGGTATAGCCGGCGCCAGAGTTGGTCGTAACAGAAGCGGTAGTAGTCTGGTCTTCACTAGACTGGCTGGTAAGAATGGCTGGTTCAATCTTGTTGCTATCTAGGGCCATACTGATAGTTGAACCGACCTTGAGCGCAACATTGACGTTGGCCGAATCAGAGTTCGTCACAGCATAGCTTGTCATCGGCACAATTGCTACTCCTAAAGCAGCCACAACTCCCAGACCGACGAACATTTTCTTTGTTTTCATTTTTACTCCTTTTATTTTTGTAAATGTTTATTTTGTCAATATGACCTATTTATATACTTATTTTAGCACAAGCGAAAAAAAATACAAGCCCCTTTTAAAGGATTTTTGAAAAAAGATAAAAGGCAAGGTTGGTCAAAACGACGGTGGCGCCAGTTGGGGTATTTAATAAGTAAGAAATAATCAGGCCGCTGGCAAATGAAACGACCGCGAGGATGGCGCTGAGGAGAACGACACTTTTGTAGCTCTTTGCGATTTGTTTGGCGGAGAGGACCGGGAAAACGATGAGGCTAGAGATGAGAAGAGCCCCCATTAGGCGCATACCAAGGACGATTACAACCGAGCAAAGAATGGCAAAGATGACGTTGTAGCTTTCTGCTTTGACACCGATAGATTTTGCGAATGGTTCGTCAAAAGTGATGGCAAAGATTTTGTGATGGCAGAGAATATATAGAGCTATGACAATAATAGATAGAATTATGCCGGCGACAATATCGGCGGTGCCAAGCGAAAGGATGCTGCCGAAGAGATAATTATTAATATCTACGTTGGAGCCGGTAAGTGAAACAACAAAAGTACCAATGGCAAGCGCACTAGTAGAGATAATGGCAATAGCCGCGTCGCCACTGATGTGATTATTTTCATTTAGTCTTAGGATGAAAAATGATGCTAAAATTACAACTGGTAAAGCAACCCAGAGCGGGGCGAGCCCAAGCGCCGCAGCGATAGTAAAGGCGCCAAAGCCGACGTGCGAAAGCCCGTCGCCGATCATAGAGTTTTTGCGGAGGACTAGCGGCACTCCGACAAGAGCAGCGGAAAGCGAAAGTAAAACCCCAACGATGAGTGCGCGAACCATAAAGGCGTAAGAAAACATTTCAAAAAGACTATTCATTATGGACCTTTCTGATAAACTCTTTGGTCGGGCCGAAGAAAATCTCTTTATCTCTTAGTGATAGAATCTTGTTCCCTAAAAGATTGCCGTGGTCTAGGTCGTGTGTAATCATAATAATCGTCAAGCCCTGCTTGTTCAGTTTTGAAATAATATCGTATAGGCTGTCTTTTGAAGTGGGGTCAAGATTATTAGATGGCTCATCAAGAATCAGAAGTTTTGAGGCGGCAACAAGGCCGCGGGCAAGCAAGACTTTCTGCCGCTGGCCACCAGAAAGCTCGGAGAATCTTTCATTTTTTAAGTTTTCAATGCGGAGTAGTTTTAGCTTTTCTAGGGCCAAAGATTTTTCGGTTTCAGTATAAAACGGATGGAACTTTTTTCGCCCAAGTGTGCCAGACAAAACAATCTCAAAAACCGAAGCTGGGAAATTGGAGTCGTTTTTTGATTCTTGAGGCATAAAACCGATTTCGGTTTTACTTAAGCCCTTATAAACTATCTCGCCAGATTTGGGGTTGATGAGGCCTAGCAGGCCTTTGATGAGCGTAGTTTTGCCGGAACCGTTTGGCCCGACCACACAGATAAAATCGCCCTCCTCAATCTTTAGATAAAGGTTTTTTATGACGATATTTTTATCGTAACCGAGCGAGAGATTTTTGGCTTCTAGTAGAGTCATTAGTTTAGGGCCTTCTTTAAAGTTTCGGCATTATTTTTCATAATTTCTAGGTAGGTCAGGCCGCGCTCAAAATCGTCTTTAGAGATATTATGTGCGGAATGGAACTCATAGACGGTGGCGCCGGTGGCCCTAGCGAGCTCGTCGGCGATTTTGCCAGAGGAAAGCTCGATTTTAAACACGGCTGGGACATTGTCGGACTTGATTTTATCAATTAGAAAAGCGATGGTTTTACTGCTGGCCTCGGTTTGTTCTGAGCAACCTGGAAAGGCGGCATAATATTTTAGACCATAATCTTCTACAAAATATCTTAGTGGAAAGCGATCGCCAAAGATGAGCTCTTTTCTTTTTGCGGTTTCAACGGTTTTTGCGATTTCTTGGTCAAGCGAATTGAGCTCGTTAATATAGCTAGTCGCATTCTGCTCGTATTTTTCGCGGTTTTTAGCATCGGCCTTTATCAGCTCGTCTTTAATTTTGGTGATGATTTTAGTGGCGTTTTTGAGGCTGGTCCAAATATGCTCGTCGTATTCCTTTTCATCCTCTTCTTCACTTTCCATACCTTCGGTGGTTTCCTCCTCCAGGAGTTTAACCGCGTCAAACATTTTGACAACTTTAGTCTTTTCAGGATTAATGTCTTTTAATAAATTTTCAACCCATTCATCTGATTCCCCACCAGTATAAATAAACAAGTTACTTTCTTTGATATTTTTGATATCTTCTGGGGTTGGCTCAAAACTATGGATTTCGGCGCCAGGGCTGATGAGCATTTTAACCTCGGTATTTTCAGTATTTTTTGAAACTGCGCGCGCAAAATCGTAAGCCGGGAAGTTGGTCGCGATGATAGTAAACTTCTCACTACCTTGACTGCCTTGGCGTAAAAAAAGCGGAAAGGCCACTATGACCGCCGCAAATATCAATAAAGCACCAATTATTTTTAAAATCTGTTTCATAAGAAAAAATGGTGCACCTGACTAGACTCGAACTAGCACAGCCTTTCGGCCACTACCACCTCAAGGTAGCGTGTATACCAATTTCACCACAGGTGCGTGCTTAAATTATAGCATAGATGTTTTTGGAAGTAAAGGTTATGGGGTGCGGTTTTTCGGGGCTTTTTCGGTGGCCCAGTAGTTGACATCCACAAAGCGATCTACGGCCGTGACGAGGCGGTCGTCCTCGGAGAAAGTGCGGATATTTTTGCTAACGTAATAGGAAAGGTTGACCTGATAAATACCGATAGCCGGGGCGTCCTCAACCCAGTGTTCCAAAAACGAGGTGTATTTGGCAGCGCGAAGGGCCGGGTCGATTGCGCTGCGACCGGCAAGCAAGAGGTCTGAGGCCAGACCGTTGGAGTAATTGGAAAGGTTTAGACCGGACTGGTTAGCCTGGGAAGAGTGATAGTAGGCAAAAAGGTCTGGGTCGGCACCAAGTTCAACCTCGTAAATCAAAATGTCATAATTGCGTGGGCGGATGACGTTTAGTAGAAACTCCTGGCCTGGGCTACTAATATTTAACTCAACTTTAAGACCAAGCTGCTCAAGCTGATATTTTAAGTTGTCGGCAAGGGCTGGGAAGTAGCCGCCATCAGTAGTGGCGATGCGGATGGTTTTGTTCTCACCAAGGTCGGCCTTGGAAATAACGTCTTTAGCATAGGACGGATCATATTCAGGAAGCTCAGGATATTTTTTAATCTCAATTTGGTTAGGAAGCAAAGGGTAGTTCAAAACTATTTCGTCGTCCAGCGGGGCGCGCAAAGACTCAAGGTCAATTCCCTTTTGAAGGGCTTTTCTAATAGCCTTGTTGGAAAGGATACCTTGCTTAGTATTAAAGAAGGCAAAGACGCCGGAAGATAACGCAGTCTGGCGCTCAATGATGGAACTATCTACAAGGTCGCGGTCGGTCGGGAGGAGCTCGGCGGTAGCCGTGACGGAGCCGTTGTTAAGAGCTTCCAAAATACTGTCTGTATCTAGGTAAGCGTGAACTACGAAAGAATCAAGGTAAGGCTCGCCGCCGTAGTAGCTAGGGTTTTTATTGAGATAAATAATCTTTTCGCCAAGCGTACCGACGTTTTGTGAAGCGTTGTAGTTGAAGGCGCCGGAAGTGACTGGGGTGGTACTGAAAGCGTGCTCCAAGAGCTGGTTCTCGGGAACATCAGCCAAAATATGCGAAGGTAGGATTGGGAAGTTGAGCGCAGAAGAAAAACTGGCATAGGCGGTAGGTAAAGTGAAGATAAGATTGCCATTATCTTCGGATACTTTTACGCCAGAAAGGTTAGAAGCGTAGCCGGTATTAATGGCAGAAGATTGAATAATCTTGACAGTATACAGGACGTCCGCATTTGTGATAGGCTCGCCGTCGGACCACTTGAGGCTGTCGCGAAGATGGACGGTCCATTTTTCGCCGGTGTCATCAACAGTAATAGACGAGGCTAGCGCTGGACCAATGTGCCCGGAATAATCTGGCGCGGCGAGCGTGCCAAACATTAGTTTAGAAAGGACCTTTTCACTGCTAGTAGTCGCAAAGAGTGGGTTCAAGGATGAAACCTTACCGAGCGTAGCCTCCGTATAGGTGCCACCTTCAGTCCAGGCATCAATGCGATAAGAATCTACATACCAAAAAGCCTGCGTGATAGAGAGCATAATAATCGCAAGTACCAGCAAGCTCCACTCCAAAATCAGTAGACGGATGTGGCGAATATGCGAAACCCGCTCAATAACATTTTCTTGAATGTGTTCGACGGTCTGGTCGGTGGTTTTTCTAGAAAACTTAGAAAAACGTCTTCTAATTTTTTGCCCACGCTTTTTTGAACTAGTCCACATAATACCTCTATGCCGGAATTAGCAAGATTCCTAGAATAGACAGGCCAAACAGCATCACAACAATGACAGTCGTCACAAAGAGAGATTTCTCAAGACCACGGCGCTCGGTATAAAGCTCGCCGCTGGCGCCAAAACCAGCACCAAGCGAAGCACCGCGCTGCTGAAGCAAGATTAACAAAATAGACAAAACGGCCGTAACCAAAATTGTTGTTTCCAATAAACTCGCAAAATTCATACTACTATTATATATTATATTCGCGTTTTTACCAAGACTTATTTCAGCATATTTTTGGACTTAAGTGAGCGATGATAAGTGATAGCAAAGCGGTGGGCCTCGTCGTCAATGCGAGAAATGAGATGAGCGATGTGACTGTCCGATTTTAACGGAACGATATCATAACCGTCTTCTAGTGGGACAATCAGTTTTACATCGGCATTTCGGGAATGGTCGCCAGATTTGTCGCGCCCGATGACGGGGATATTTTTTTCTTTCAGTAAATCAAACACCGCCGAAATCTGAGCACTAGAGCCATCCAAAATCACGAGGTCTGGGAAAGGCCATTCTTCGTGCTTTAATCTCCGCTCCAAAACTTCTCTCATTGAGCCAGGGTCATCGTTTTTCTGGGCGCGGAGCTTGAACTTGCGGTACTCAGAACGGTCTGAAACACCGTTTGTGAAAACGACCATACTGGCGACAACATTAGTGCCCTGCTCGTGGGAAATGTCATAGCCCTCAATGCGCTTTGGTGGCGAGGAAAGTTTTAAGAGCTTCTGAAGAGAGAGTAGAGCCTGATCCGAAGAAATATCTAGAAACTCCTTGTCTGAAAAAACGATTTTCTTTTTTAATTCTAGGAGCCCGAAATATTGATTGCGAAGTTCCGCAGCCTGCTCGTAATCTTCTTTTTTTGCCGCTTCTTTCATTTCCTTTTCAAGTTCTTTGATGAGTTTGTCGCGGCCACCCTCAAGATAACGAATTAATTTTCTTAAGTTCTTTTTATATTCGGCGGGAGTAGATTTTAGAATCTCAATGCCAGGGGTAAGGCCGAGGTCGGTATCAAGGGTCTTCTTACCGTCAAAAGGCTTGGTGTAAAATGGGAAGACTTTTCTCAAAATTCGGAGAGCTTTTTCTACTGGTAGCTTCGCATAGAATGGGCCAATGTAGGTAGCCTTGTCATCTAGCGGAGTTCTGGTCATTGAAACATAAGGCACTTCTGACTTCATATCAATCCGCACGTAGGATACAGTCTTGTCGTCGCGGAGCAAGATGTTCCACTTTGGCTTGTAGCGCTTAATCATTTCTGATTCCAAAAATAGCGCATCCATCTCGGTGTCAACTACGATCCAATCAGTATCGTAAATCTCGGCCTTTAAAGCCTCGGTTTTTGGGTCTTTTAAATCTTTATGAAAATATTGGCGGACGCGGTTTTTTAGAACCGCGGCCTTGCCAACATAGATAATTTCGCCCTCTTTGTTTTTATGGAAATAGACACCTGGGCTAGAGGGTAGAGTCTTTAATTTGTCGTCCATACGAACAAGCTAGTGATAGACTGAACGAGTTCAACAATATCGGCAGTCAAATCGGTAATTGGCTTCGCACCGGAAGGAGCCGCAATAGCGAGATCGTTAGAGCCTTGCTCAACGCGGAAATCGGCTTCAACATTGTAGCCCTCTTTAGAATTGCTGAAGTAAAGACCATTTAAATTGCGGTCTTTATCAATGTCTAAGAAGAAGGAGCTATTAGTGACTGCGGTGAGCTCATCTGGAGCGACCGCGCTCAAAGTATATTTGTCGCCAGAACAGTCGTTTAATTTCTTAACTTTATCGGAAGTGACATATTCATTCCAAAACTTAGCTAGTTTAGAGGTGTCAACAGTAGCTTCATAAGCATCACCGGTGAAAGAAGAAATCTTTTGGTCTGCTTTCTTAACACTTAGGAATTGGTTGTCTTTGTAAATGTTGGCGACGGTGGTTAAACCGGCTTCGCTGACCATTTCATTGACCGCAGCGATAGAGCAATCATATTGCTTCGTAACCTGCTCGTTTTTAACACCTAGAGCCTCAAGAATCTCTGGGATAGAGATGCGCCACCAGTTTGCGCTAACTTTGGTAGCGAGAGCAGATATTTCCTCGGCAATAGTGGCGAGTGGCTCAGTAGAGAGATACTGGCTGTAACTAGAGATAAGACTGTTGACAAAAGCAGTCATATCCGACGGCTTGACATAGATGGTGCCGTCGTTTTGAAGGACCTCATCAAAACGAAATACTAAATCGCTAGTGTTGCCGGTCTTGACGGTGATAGTGGCGTTAGAAGAACTGTCTATACCATTGTTTTCACCCTCAAGCTCAAGGATAATTTTAGCATTACTAGTGCCGCTGGCAGAAGCGATTGGCGCAGTAATTTCAAGCTTGCCAGTCATCTTATGAGCGGTTTCCTTGACAGTTTTGGTGATAGCATCAAGCGCGACACTTTCAGCGCTGGCGCCTCTGTTTAGAATAAAGAAGCCCGCAACGGCGCCACCTGCGATTACGACCGCGGCAATAATGCCGATAATCAACCCTTTTTTAGATTTTTTCTTACCTTCCATAAAAACTCCTTTTAATTACTCCCATTTTAGCATAGATTTTTTAATTTTAAAACTGCTTATGCTATAATTAATGTATGGATAATGTGTTAATTTCTGATATTAAAGCAAGACAAATTTTGGATAGTCGCGGCAACCCTACAGTTGAGGCGGATGTTTACCTTTCGACTGGCCATGTGGGGCGGGCGATTGTGCCTTCCGGCGCGTCTACTGGGGTAGGCGAGGCTTTGGAGCTGCGCGATGGCGATAAAGATTATTATAATGGCAAAAGTGTTCTTAAGGCCGTCTGGAATGTAAATAATAAGATTCGCGATGTCCTAGTTGGCAATACAGCAGACCAACGCGAAGTCGATACAATGATGTTAGAATTAGACGGCACCGAGAATAAATCGGCGCTGGGAGCGAATGCGATTCTCGCGGTCTCAATGGCAAATGCCAAGGCCTTAGCAAAGGCAAACCGGATGCATTTTTATGAATTTGTGGCCGAGCTCGCCGGCACGACCGACCAAATGTCTATGCCGATGCCGATGATGAACGTAATGAACGGTGGAGCACACGCCGATTGGAGCACCGATTTTCAGGAATATATGATTATCCCACGCGGAGCCGAGAATATCAACGAGGCCGTGCGCATGGGAGCAGAGGTTTTTCACGCTCTTAAAGATGTTTTGAAGGAGCGCGGCTACCCGACGACGGTTGGCGATGAGGGTGGTTATGCGCCGCTAGTGCGTGATGGTGATAACGAGCCACTTGAATGTATTAAGTTTGCGGTAGAAAAGGCGGGCTACACGCTTGGCCAAGATGTCTGTATTGCGATGGATATTGCTTCGTCTGAATTTTACAATGATGATCATTACGAGCTGAAGACGAATGGCGACTGGAAGTCAACGGAAGATTTGATTAATTGGTATACTTGGATTCTAGATAATTATCCGGTGGTTTCCATTGAGGACGGTCTTTCTGAGAGTGATTGGGAAGGTTGGAAGATTTTGACTTCTAGGCTTGGTGACAGGTGCCAGTTGGTTGGGGATGATTTGTTTGTGACAAACGTGAAGCTGCTTGAAAAAGGCATCAAAGAAAAGGCTGGTAACGCAATTTTGATTAAGCCAAATCAGATTGGCTCGCTTTCTGAAACAATTGATGCGGTTCTTTTGGCGAAGAAAAACGGATTTAATACGATTATGTCGCACCGCTCAGGCGAAACGGAAGATTCCTCTATTGCGCACCTCGCGGTGGGGCTGGGTACAGGCCAGATTAAGACTGGTTCCCTTTCGCGGACTGACCGAATCTGTAAATATAACGAATTGATGAGGATTTTTGAAGATAATCCAAAGCTGCGCTTTGATAGTAAGGTGGTGAAGAGTTTTAAACGCTAAGTGGCTCGTTTAACGGCGGATCTTCTTGGTCTCCCATCTAAATGTTGTAAATAATGTTTTTTGGGAAACCGCGGAGCGGCCCGGAGGTAGGAGACTACTTAACGCATAGCAAGT
>CAZKNA010000016.1:0-14303 GCA_964554175.1 uncultured Candidatus Saccharibacteria bacterium
CGGCAAGCTTAAAAAAGGTGAAACCGTTTCGGTTCTTGGCGCAAATAACAGTAAAGCTAAAATTGAAAAGATTTTTACTTATCGTGGCCTCGGCAAAGAGGAAGTTGAAGAAGCTATCGCCGGCGACATTGTCGCTCTTACCGGTGTCGCTAGCGCCAACATTGGCGATACTATCGCTACTGGCGAGAACCCAGAGGCTCTCCCAACTATCGAGCTAGAGCCACCCACGCTTTCTATTTACATTGGCCCAAACACTTCTCCTCTAAAGGGTAAAGAAGGCGAATTTACTACCTCCCGCCAGATTGCCGAGCGTCTTGAAAAGGAGTTAGAGACTAATATCGCTCTAAAAATCCAGCCAGATGGGCTTGGCTACAAAGTCTCTGGCCGTGGCGAGCTCCACCTTTCAGTCTTAATTGAAACCATGCGCCGCGAAGGCTACGAGCTTGAGGCTGGCCGCCCAGAAGTGGTTTATAAAGAGGAAAATGGCCAGAAATTAGAACCAGTTGAGGATTTGACCGTTGAGGTCGATTCCAAATTTGTCGGCCCAGTTTCCCAGGAGATGGGTATTAGAAAAGCCGAGCTAAAAACTCAAGAAATTACCAGTACCGGCTCCACCCGCTTTACTTACGAGATTACCACTGCTGCGCTTATTGGTCTCAGAAACAATCTTCTCACCGCCACCAAGGGTACAGTTATTATGTCTAGTATCCCGATGGGTTACAAGCCAGTAGACAGCAAGTACAAGCCAGAGCGAAACGGCGCGCTGATTTCCTTTGAAACTGGTGTTTCTACCGCCTATGCTCTTGATGCGGCTCAGGCTCGCGGCACGCTCTACATCCCGCCTCAAGTTCCGGTTTACCAAGGTATGATTGTTGGTCTTTCTAATAAAAAAGAAGATATCGATATCAATGTGTGCCGCGAGAAGCAGCTCACGAATATGCGCACCCACGCTTCGGACGGGGCAATTCAGCTCACTCCATATACTAAACTTTCATTGGAGCAATGTCTTGATTTTCTTCTAGACGACGAACTTCTTGAAGTTACGCCAAAATCTCTCCGCCTCAGAAAACGTCAGCTTGATCCAATCAAACGTAAAAGGGAAAACCGCACTTAAATGTTGATTGATTCTCATTGCCACATTCACGACCAAGACACCTATGAGTTTGCTTTTTCGCGCGCGCAGAAAAAAACCTTATCCGCCGAAGATTATATCCCCGAAAAACTACTTGCCCGCGCCGAGGAAAATGACGTCAAGAAACTGATTTGTATTGGTACTAGCCACGAAGATTCTATAAAGGCCCGCAATTTTGCCGAGAGCCACGAAAACGTCTTCTGGTCCTACGGCATTCACCCTGACGAAGCCGAAAAATACCAAATAGATTTAAAAGGCAGCCCGGTCGCCATTGGCGAGGTTGGCCTAGACTATCGTAACGGCACTAAAAACAGAGAGAACCAGTTCAAGCTTCTTGAGCAAATGCTTCAGCTCGCCAAGGACAATAATCTCCCCTGTATTTTCCACGTCCGCGACGCTTTTGATGATTTCTTTGCCGTCCTTCGGAACTTCCCAGAAATTAAACGTGCCGTTGTCCACTCTTTTTCAGATAGCCCTGAGAATCTCCAAAAATCTCTAAATGAAGGTTTCTACATCGGCGTAAATGGCCTGGCTACCTTTGCTGATATTCCGCTCCCTCCGCTAGATCGTATTTTGCTTGAAACCGATTCGCCTTTTCTCGCCCCAGTTCCGCACCGCGGCGAGGTGGACGAGCCAGCCTTTGTCAAAAATATCGCCAATTTCCTAGCGATTCACTATCAAAGCACTTTTGAAGAAGTTGCGAAAATTACAACAGAAAACGCAGAAAGGTTATTCAAGATATGATTTTTCTAGACTATGCCTCTGCCACCCCAGTTTCAGAAGCCGCTAAAAAGACAATGGCCCCCTATGAAAGCGAAAAGTTTTTCAACCCTTCCGCTCCCTATCTCCCGGCCAAGCACGTCCGTGAAGATTACGAAAAGGCCAAGGCAAATCTTGCTCACGTCATCGGCGCGAAGGGCGACGACCTCATTATTACTTCTGGTGCTACCGAGGCTAACAACCTTGCTTTCACCGCCGTTCCCGAAAACTCCACCGTACTTATTTTAGAAACCGAGCACGCTTCCGTCCTAAACCTCGGCAAAAAAATAGGGGCAAAATTTATTAAAGTTGATAAAAACGGCCGCATCGATTTAGAGGATTTTAAGAAGAGCCTAGATGAAAATGTCGGCTTTGTTTCGGTTGCGCTTGCCAATAATGAACTTGGTACCATCCAGCCGCTCGCCGAAATTGCCGAACTGATTAAAAAAGAACGCGAAGACCGTCTCATCAATAATAATCCGTTTCCAATTGTTTTCCATTCCGATGCTTCCCAAGCTTTAAACCTCGTGCCGATTTCGGTCGCTCGTCTCGGTGTTGATCTTTTGACTATTAATTCTGCTAAAGTCTATGGCCCAAAGGGTGTTGGCGCGCTTTACCAAGGCCATCGGATTAAATTACAGCCAATTTCTGAAGGTGGCGGCCAAGAAAAAGGCCTTCGCTCTGGCACCGAAAATGTCGCCGGCCTTATTGGCTTCGCGGCTGCTGCTACCGAAATCAATCAAAATGGCGCTAGAAAGCACTATGAAAAACTCCGCCAAATCTTAAAAACTGAACTAAAAAAATCCGAAATCGAGCCGCTTTTCCTTGGCAGTGAAAAACACCAGCTCGCGAATTTCTGCCCGGTCTGTTTCCCAGGTCTAGATGCCGAAAGAATAATTTTCCGCCTTGAAGAAAGCGAAATCTACCTCTCCACCGGCGCCGCCTGCGCTGCATCTAAGGGCGAGCCGTCTCACGTTTTAAAGGCCATTGGTCTTAGTGACGAAGAGATTAATGGCTCGCTTCGCATTTCTCTTGGCAAAGACAATACCGAGGAAGATATGAAGATTGCTGGCCAAAAAATAGTCGCCGCCGTCAAAAAAGAGTTGCAATTTTCTAAATAATCTGTTATAATAAGCAACATGTAGTTGAAAACCAGTTTCAAGAAAGGGGGTATACATTTATGATGTATACAAATAAGGGAAGCAACTCGTCGTCCATTAAAAATGAAGGCAGACTCGAAAGTCTTGCTGACGACATCTTCAGAGGCGATTTTCTGAAGATAGGATCTTTGGTCGCAGATGCTTGCCGCTTGCTGGTTCAGTTTAGTGCTGAGGGTTATCTCGCCGTGCGTGAAGAATACGACGAAGATGAAAAACAGCGCCAGTGCAACTGGACTGTCGAGTCGGCGGCCGAAGAGGTCTATGTCGACATCGTGCCGGACATCTTCAGTTCCGTGGTCTATGGCCAGGAAGAAGATTGGGAACCTATCGATGAAATCGATGAAATACCAGTTGTTGGTCTTTTCAACGATATAGTCGTGTTCTACCTTGACGAGCTTCCGCTTGCGGTTGCAGTCTTTAGTGCCGATGAATATGAGCCCGAAGAGCCGGACGAATTTTCGGAAGAAGTAGTGGTCTTAGCACCGAAGCGTATAGAGGCTATTAAAGCTGTCTATATCGATGAGGGAGTCGTAGGCCAGTTAGGGCTGGAAAGTGACGAGGTTGGAGTTTATCTCGAGATGCTGATTTCCAAGACGGTGGAGAGGTTTACTGTGGGCAGCGATAGCTGCGAAATGTTTAGACCGACCATCACCATCGCGAAAAATCAAGAAGGGTATTTTTCACAGATGGCAGAGGAATATCTCTGGGGTAAGACCGAAGAACAGGAGGCGGGTTACGTGATTTTCAACTAAAAATATTAAGGCTGGCGAAATTTGCCAGCCTTTTTGATTTGTTGTATAATATACATTATGAAAACCGTCTATGTCGGAATGTCTGGCGGCGTTGACTCGTCGCTCTCTGCCGTCCTCTTGAAAGAACAGGGTTATCATGTTGTTGGCGTCTATATGAAGAACTGGTCGAAAGACCTCCCTGGTATGAAATGCCCTTGGGCAGAAGACCTCGCCGACGCCAAGCGGGTCGCCGTCCGCCTCGGCATTGATTTTAAAGTCTTTGATTTTGAAACTGAGTACAAACAAAAAGTTGTAGATTATATGCTTTCCGAGTTTGAAAATGGACGTACCCCTAATCCGGATATCATGTGTAACCAAGAAATTAAGTTTAAACTGTTTTATGAGACCGCTCGTGAGGACGGCGCCGACATGATTGCCACTGGCCACTACACCCGGACGGATGGTAAAAATCTCTTAAAGGCTGTTGATGAAAATAAAGATCAAACCTATTTCCTTTATCGCATCTCCAAAGAAGCGATCGCTCATACGATTTTCCCAGTTGGCGAGATGCTAAAACCAGATGTCAAAAAGCTGGCTAAAGAGAAAGGTCTAGAAAATGCCTATAAAAAGGAGTCTATGGGTGTCTGCTTTGTCGGCGAAGTTGGGATGGAAGATTTTTTGAAACAGTATTTTAAGGAGAAGGCCGGCCCGATTGTTGACGCCGAAACTGGCGAAAAACTAGGCACGCACGAAGGCGCGATTTTCTACTGCGTCGGCCAGCGTCACGGCCTCAATCTTGGCGGCGGCCTGCCGTATTATGTCGTAAGAAAAGATGTGAAGCAAAATATCGTCTACGTCTCGCGCAATTTGAATGCAAAAGACCTCTGGACGGATGAACTTGAGCTTGAGGATATTGTGCTAAGAGGGGAGCCAAAGAATCTTCAAGTTCGCCTCCGCCATCGCGCCGAGCTCATCCCGGCCGTGCTAGAGGATAACAAACTTAAATTTGAAAAGCCCGTAAAGCGCCCGGCCTCCGGTCAATCCGCCGTGTTCTACGATGGCGACATTTGCCTCGGCGGCGGCATAATTATCTAGCCCTTTCTCTGATTCTATGCTATAATTTTTCTATGAATGCAAGTGAAATCCGTAAGAAATTTTTAGAGTTCCAAGTTAAAAAAGGCCACAAAATTATCCCCCCGGCCCCACTCGTTCTTGAAAACGACCCGACCACCCTCTTCACCGGCTCTGGGATGCAGCCACTCTTGCCTTATCTCCTCGGTGAGCCACATAAAGACGGCACTCGTCTCGCGGATTCTCAGCCAGCCTTGAGACTTCAAGACATCGAGGATGTTGGCGACCCTCGCCACACCACGGTTTTTGAGATGCTTGGCAACTGGTCACTTGGCGATTACTTTAAAGAAGAACAGATCAACAATTTCTTTGAATTTCTCACGGAAGTTGTCGGTCTAGATCCTTCTAAAATCTATGTCACTTGCTTTATTGGTAACAAAGAATACGGCATCCCGAAAGATACCGAGGCCGCCGAAATTTGGCAAAAGGTCTTTAAGAAAGCCGGCATTGAGGCAAAAATCGCCGAAATCGGCTCTGCTGAAAATGGCGACAAGCGTGGTATCAAAGAGGGTGAGCGCATCTTCTTCTATGACGACAAAGAAAACTGGTGGTCCAGAGGCGGTGGCATTGATAGCACCCCACTTGGCGACCCTTGTGGCCCAGATTCAGAGGTCTTTTATGACTTTGGCGAAGACAAGCAGGACACCGAAAGATACGGAAAGTCTCACCCAGCCTCAGACGGCACCCGTTTTATGGAAATCGGCAACCAAGTCTTTATGCAGTACAAGAGAAATCAGGACGGCACCTTCTCTGAGCTAGAGAAAAAGAACGTAGATTTTGGTGGTGGCCTCGAGCGTATCACGGCGGCTTCTATCGGTAGCTTCGATGTTTTCAAGATTTCGCTCTTAAAACCAATTGTTGATAAACTTGAGGAAATCAGCGGCAAAAGTTACGATACTAATACCGATGAAATGCGTGTGATTGCGGACCATTTAAGAGGTGCCTACCTCCTCTCTTCTCAAGGGCTCACTCCTTCCAATAAAACCCAGGGTTACGCCCTTCGCCGCCTCATCCGCCGCGCCATTCTTCGCGCACTAGACCTCGGCATCGCCCAGAACTTCCTATCTGAAATCGTCCCAATTATTGCGAGAGAATATGAGACTCTCCCAGATAGTATCTTAACGAATAGAAAAGACGCTCTCGCCGTTCTTGAAAAAGAGGAAAAAGCTTTCCGTCAGACTCTAAACAAGGGTCTTAAAGAGCTTCACAAGATGGCTTCTGCCGACAATGATGGTATCCTAAACGGCTTTGATCTCTTTAAACTCCAGGACACCTACGGTTTTCCACTTGAACTCTCTGTGGAGGAGGCCTATCACCAAGACATTAAACTTTCCGAGAAATACCAAGAAGAATTTGAAAAGGCCCTTAGTGAACAGAGAGAAAGAAGCAAAACCGCAAGTAAAGGTATGTTCAAAGGCGGCCTTGAGGACCACGGTGAGATGAGCACAAAATATCACACCGCCACCCACCTTCTCCTTGCCGCTCTCCAGAAACATATTAACAAAGACATTTCCCAGCAAGGTAGCAACATCACGTCCGAGCGTATGCGCCTAGATTACAACACGGATCATAAATTAACCGATGAAGAGAAAAAACAGGTTGAAGACCAAGTTAACGAATGGATTAAAGAAGATTTGAAGGTTGTCTTTGCCGAATATGACAAAGATTATGCCAAGAACGAATTAAAGGCCCACGGCTCTTTCTGGGATCGTTATCCAGACAAGGTCAAGGTCTACACTATCGGCGATGAAAAGGCCCCGGCCTCGCGCGAGGTTTGCGGCGGCCCACACGTCGAGCATACCGGCGTTCTCGGTCACTTCAAGATTCAAAAAGACGAGTCTAGCTCTGCTGGGGTCAGAAGAATTAAAGCGATATTAGAATAGGAGGAATATGAAATTATCAGAAGAACTAGAGTTTAGAGGCTTTCAGGCCGAAAACACCCTTAGTGACATTAAAGACCTAGATACTCGTGAGAACAAGCAATTTTACTGGGGTGCCGACCCTAGCGCAGATAGCCTCACTATCGGCAACCTTGCAGCGCTTCTGATGTGCGCCTGTTTTGTCAAGCACGGCTATAAGCCATATTTGCTTGTCGGCGGCGCTACCGGTCAGATTGGCGACCCAAAAGAAACCGGCGAGCGCGACCTTAAATCGCTTGAGGAAGTCGCTTATAACAAAAAGCAAATCAAGGTTCAGATTGAACGTGTTCTCAATAACTACATGGAGCTAACCGGCTCTGAATCTTCCGAGCTCACCATGGTAGACAACTACGACTGGTTCAAAAACATCAACTACCTTGATTTTCTAAGAACCGTCGGCAAAGCCTTCTCTATGACCCAGCTTCTAGATCGCAAATTCATCCAAAACCGCATCGGCGAAGGCGGCTCCGGCATCTCTTATGCTGAGTTTTCTTACACCTTGATCCAGGGCTACGATTTCTACCATCTCTACAAAGAATACGGCGTTGCACTTCAGCTCTGTGGCGCGGATCAGTTTGGTAACTGTTCCTCTGGTATCCACTTAATTAAGCGCCTCGAAAATGCCGAGGCTGATGCCTGGTCTACTCCGCTCGTGATTGACCCGGTTTCTGGCCGTAAGTTTGGTAAATCCGAGGGTAATGCCATCTGGCTCGCCTCCGAGGGTCCAAATTCCACCACGGTCTTTGATTTTTATCAGTTCTGGCTTAATCAGCCAGACGATTCGGTCGAATACCTGATGAAGTTCTACACCCTCTACTCCCCTGAAGAAATCACTCAAATTCTCGAAAACCACCAGAAGGCTCCCGAGTCTCGTCTCGCTCAGAAGGCCCTAGCAAAATCTGTCACTGAAATCGTCCATGGTAAAGATAAAGCTGCCGCCGCTATCGAGGCTACCGAGAAACTTTTCGACCGCTCCTACACCCCCACCCCAGAGGATGCCGATAATTTTAAAGGTGTCTTCCCAGAGGAGAAAAAAGGCCCAGCTCTTGACATTCTCGCAAACTCTGGCCTCGCCACTTCTAAATCTGATGCTAGAAAGCTCATCAAGGCCGGCGCCATCTCTATGAACGGTGAAAAAATCACCGATGAAAACGCCGAAATTACTGAAAAAGGTATCTTGAAAAAAGGTAAAAATAAGTTCATCATCATAAGATAAGGAGGATTATGAAAAAAGTACTATCATTTGACATTGATCAAACTCTAAATATCGCCAAGACTCCAATTCCAGATGAAATTGCCGAGCTCCTGATTGGCTGTCTAGACCATTTCAAAATCTGCCCGATTTCTGGCCAAAAGTTTGACCAGTTCCTGATTCAAATCGTTAATCGTCTCGTCGAGCACGGCGTCACTCCAAAGCAGCTGGAGAACCTCCATCTCTTTGTCGCTCAGGGCACCCAATATTACATCTATGAAAACAAATCCGAAAATTATGATGAGAAAAACTGGAAATTGGTCTACGACTACCCTCTAACCGAAGAGGAAGTTGAGAAGATTTTCAAGACCCTAGAAGAAGCCGCCAGGGAAGCTGGCTACTGGGAAGAAGATAAGCTAGAAGAAGGCGACCAGATTATTGAAAACCGCCGCTCTATGGTGGCATTTTCCGCTCTCGGTCAGCACGCCGGCACCGCTCAGAAATACGGCTGGGACGGCGACACCAAAAAGCGTCAAGCTATTGTAAAAATTGCAACAGAAAAGGCACCCGAATTCCAGTATGAAATTGGTGGCACCACCTCTATCAACGCCTTCAAAAAGGGTATGAACAAAGAATTTGGCATGGGTAAGCTCCTAGAAGTTCTGAACGTCGCAAAAGAGGATGTCCTCTACTTTGGCGACATGACCCAGCCCGGTGGTAACGATTACCCGGTCGTGAAGATGGGCATTGACACTATCACTGTTCGCTCCCACGAAGACACCGCTTATGCCTTGCGCGGAATCCTAGGTGTGATAAAATAGTATTATGAAAACTTATATTGTGGGCAACTGGAAGATGAACCTAAATGTTGGGGAATCTTCAATCTATCTTCATAAACTTCTTAAAAGACTAAAAATCGCGCGCGGCCTAGAGGTCGTGATTGCGCCAACTACTCTGGCTCTTCAGCCATTGTCTCTCCAGATTGACAGAAAGCGTCTAAAACTCGCCGCCCAGAACTGTTATTATCAAGATTTTGGTGCCTACACCGGCGAAACCAGCATCTCTATGCTTAAAGGGGTGGCAGATTATGTCATTATTGGCCACTCAGAGCGCCGCAATATTTTCAAAGAAACCGACAAAGATATCAAGAACAAAGTTGCCGCTGCCATCAGAAATGGCATTACCCCGATTCTCTGTATTGGCGAAACCGAGTCCGAGAAGACTTTTGGCGAGACCAAAGATGTTTTAAGGGATCAGCTCCTTGGCGGCCTCTCCGAAGTTTCCACCGAAGATTTAAAGAAAGTGATTATTGCCTACGAACCAGTTTGGGCGATTTCTAGCACCAAAGGCGCTAGACTCGCTTCCCCAGATGATATCGGCGCCAGTATCAACATTATCAAAGAGCAGCTAAAAGCCCTCTATGGCAAGGCTGCCACCGATGAAATCCCGATTCTTTACGGCGGCTCGGTTAACCCGTCCAATGCCGGCGCTTATCTGATGATTCCAGGTGTAAACGGCCTCCTTATCGGCGGCGCTTCCTTGATTGCGGACCATTTTATTGATATAATAGACATAGCAAAGCGAGTGACGAAATAATGAGTAAAGTCAAAGCCCCAGAAGTAGAACCAACTACCGAGAAGAAAAAGGCCCCGCGCCCGCGCGGGAAGTATATTGATTTTGCTCCACGTCGCAAGAAGCCGGTAAAGAAGCCGACCACAAAGGCTCCATCTCCAAAGGTTGCGGTAGTGGTGGTTCCAAAGTCAAAGCCAGTAAAAGAGCCGGTTATTAAGGAAGAGCCTATTATTGAAGAAGAACCAGTCACCGAAGAACTAGCTGCCGAAGAAGAGGTAATTGTCGCCGAGCCAAAGATGACCGAAGAGGAAATCCTAGATGAGGTCTATGGCCCAATGGCTGATTTTAACGATTATGGCGAAGATGAAGAAGACCTCTCTAGCGAGGCCCAGGAAGATTTTATTTCGGATGGCGATTCCAAGGAATATGTTGAAGAGGTTTTATCCCAAGTCAGCGAAACTCGCACCGAAACCACCGTTCGCCGCTCGCCATTTTTGAAGAACTATCATATTGAAAAGCGCCCCCTCTCGGATCGCATTCCATTAAAGAAACAAGTTTCTTCTACCGCGGCACTAGAGTCCACCCCTCGTGAAGAGTTTGAAGAAGAGGAATTTGAACGTGCTGCCGATTCTGTCGCCAAAGACGTCGAGTCTCCCATCGTAACCCCGGCCGAAAAAACCGGCTCAAGGCTTGGCACGATCATGACCATCGTCATCACCATTCTCCTCGGCGCCGGCGTCGGTGTGTTCGTCTACCTGGCTTTCTTTAAGTAAAAATAGCCATTTTAGGCTAGTTTTACGCATTTTTTTACGAAAATATTGACTTATTTTGTATTTTTTGCTAAAATAAAAACATGATACACGAGATTAGAGTCAAAAATTTTTTCTCCATTGGAGATGAAGTCAAATTAAACTTTGAGGCTAAGCCAGGCGGAATTACTTACCCAGAGCTTTACCTTGATGCTCCGTTTGGCAAAAAAATGACGAAAGTAGCTTTCTTGGGGGGTCCAAACGCCTCGGGCAAGTCAAACATTTTAAGAGCCTTTTCATTTATCAAAGAGCTCATCACTGACAGGATTAGCGAAAAATCGTTGCCCTATTTACCGTTTTTTACAAAGAAGAAAATGATAGAAGGGTCTGAGATAGAAATTCGTTTTTGCCCAGAAGAAGATGCCGAGTATCTATACTATGTTAGTTTTCTCTACGACCGGATTAAAGAGGAAAAATTATCCGTGACCAAATTGGTAACCAAAAGAGCATCAACTCACGATGTTTTTGTAAGAAAGTGGGATGGTGAAAAATATTTTGTCAAATTAGATGACAGCTTAGCCAATATTAAGCGAATCAAAGATATATCAGGTTTAGTTAGCGAAAAGGAAAATCAGAAAAATTCTATAGTTTCACTTTTTTCGTATCTCGACGAAAAAGATGGCGAACTGCGTAAGATGGCAGAATATTGGGAACATATTGCTACTAATGTGCCAACAATGGGGAACGCCGAGTCAAATAGGCCGTTGACAGTACAGGCATCGGAGATTTTAAGAGACGCTAAAGAACATCCAGACGAGTATGGTGACTTAATAAGTTTTCTCAAACGAGTAGATAGTAGCATAACTGAAGTCTATGAACACTCTAGTGGTGAGAATAATTCTAGAAAATTATACGGCCTAGCACATCATTATGCTGACGCCACGCTTAATCTTTTAACTATAACTGAATCTAATGGCACAAACAGGGCAATTTGCTTAATAGCGACAATACTAAAAGCCCTTTCAAACAAAAACGGCGGTGTTGCAATTATTGATGAGGCAGATGTATTCTTACATCCAGACATCTATGATCAAATCATTGAAATGTTCATGTCTCACTCAACCAATAAGCACAATACCCAGTTGATTATCAGTTCGCACAATTATACTACCCTTAATTCTTTGGATAAACAGCAGATTTTCTTGAGTGAAAAAAATACACGTGGTTATACAGAAGTGTGGCGCCTGGATGAGATTGAAGGAGTTGACTCAAGAGATAACTTCTACACGAAATATTTAGCCGGTGCCTATGGGGCAGTGCCTAGAGGAGACGATTAATGACCGCTAAACACATTAGGCGGACCAAGTATATTTCTGCTGAAGGTGACAGAGATAAGAGTTTTCTAGATTATGTAAAAAGGCTATATCAACCAGGTAAACACATCAAAATTGACAATGCTCACGGTGGTAGCCCGGTAGTACAGATTAGAGGCATCAAAGAGAATCAGATAGCATCTGCATACGACACTAGGATCGCATTGTTTGATGCTGATCGTGGAGAAAGAGAGGTCCGAGAGGCACAAAGTGAAGCCGCTAGAGTCCAAATAGAATGTATAATTGCGGATCAGAATATAGAGTGTGAGATTTTAAGGATTAAAGGTGTTAGCAAAAAATGCCTATCGCGGGCTAGAGCTAACGCGAAATCGGCTAAGAAAGAGTTTCAGTCGGAGTTTAAACTGAAACAGGAGAACGATGATGTTGAATGGGGAAAATATTTCCCAAAAGAGACGCTAGAAGATGCCCGGGAAAGAGTGTCGTGGCTTAATGAAGTAATAAAATTATTTGAAAGATAAATTTTAGCATAACTGTGGAAAACTGCCCAAAAATTGGGCAGTTTTTTTAAGTTTCTATATTGACATTAGCGTTTTAGGCGCATATAATAAGAAGTACCTAATAAAGGTCATAATAAAATAATAACAAAAAGGAAAAATATTATGTCAAAATCAACAAAAATTATCGCAGGCCTCGGCGTTGCCGCTGCTTTAGGTGTTGCTGCTCTTCCAGTAGCTTCCTTCGCTGCTCAGACCACAACTAACTACACTGGTGCGGTCGGTCTTAGCGCCACTATTGCTGATGAGCTCGCAATTAAGATTGATAACAACAACATGGCTACTGGTGGCACCGCTGCTTCTGGTACTGCAGTTACCTTCATGACTAATGCTATCGGCACTCAGGGCCAAGATGGTTATGTTGCTCCTAGCTCAAACCTTATCGCTGGTAACTTCTACAAGGCTGGTAACACTCAGATCCTTATCTCTACCAACGTTCCTAACACTTACACTCTAAAAGCTAGAGGTACAGCTCTTACCAGTGCTGATGCTTCTATCCCTGTTGCTGGTGTTGTTGCTGCTGAGAGCACTCTTCCAACTGAGAATGCTGCCAACCAGAGCGAATATACTGGTGCTTCCATGTGGGGTATCAAAGTCTCTGCTATAGATAAGAACAACACTGCTAAGGCCCTCGTTACCGATGCCGCCACTCCTACCCCAACAAACTCCGTCTTCAACTCTGCCGAGAAGTACATGATTGACACTTCTGACACGATTGTTGACTATGCTGAGGTTACTAGTGGTAAAATCAATAACACCTATAGCGTAGAATACGGTCTTGGTATCAACGCTGCTCAGTCTTCTGGTATTTACACTGGTACTGCTACCTACACTGTCACCCACGTTAAGGGCACTGAATAGTAGCTTAATTAAAAATACCCCCCCTAGGGGGTATTTTTTGTTGAAAATGTTAATTTTACCTCTACCATTTTTCATGACTATTTTGTATAATGGAATAAGTTAGATAAGGAGGAAAATGAAAAGTCATATTTCAAAGTTTGTTGTAGCATTGGGGCTGTTTATGGCCGGTGTAGTTGGCCTAAGTTGGTCTGAAAACGCTTTTGCCACCAAGATTCATCTTAGGATTAACCCAGTCAGCCTTGAGCACGAGCTTGACCCGGGAGGTACGGCCAGCGGTAGTTTCAATGTTAACAATGACGGTGACAATGTCATATACTATCATGCTAAAGCCACCCCATATTATTTAACCTCTACTGATGATGGTGGGCTAGATGTATCCTACGACAAGGAAAGTACCTATACGCAGATTGCGAATTGGGTAACTTTTGAAAACCCAGATGGTGAAATCGCTCCAAACTCCCAGGTGGAGATAAAATACACCATTTCTGTACCAAAGGATGCCCCTGGTGGTGGTCAGTACTCAGCTTTGCTCGTAGCCGCTTCAGATAGTAAAGATGAAGATCTTAAAGAGCAGACCTCTGTTTCTGAAATTGCAAATGTCGGCCCTGTTGTCTATGCAAAAGTTAGTGGTGATATAATCACTACTGGTGAAATTATCTCAAACGAAATTAACGGCTTCCTCTTTAATCCACCAATTACAGCTTCCACAAAAGTAAAAAACACCGGTAATGTCCACGCAGATGCTACATATATACTTCGAGTTTTCCCGATCTTCGGGGGTGAATCGATTTATAACAACGAGGAGCATCCTGGCACGGCCACATTATTGCCAGGTAGTACCAGATATTTCACCGCTTCTTGGTCGGCTGACGAAGGTGCGCCTTCCATTGGTATCTATAAGGTCCAATCTGAGGTTAAGATTTTCGATGAGGTCTCCAAAGTTGAGAAGGTTGTTATTATTTGCCCAGTCTGGGTGCTTATCCTGATCGCCGTCTTTATTCTGGCAATGATCTTCTGGATCGTTTCCCGCGCCAAAGCCCGCAAGGCCGCGGCCTAATCCGCGCCCGCCGGCGGCCTCTGGCCGCCTCGGCGCTTTCGCCCCAAAACTCTTAAAACAAACCTCACACACCAAAACCACCCTTGTAAAGAGGGTGGTTTTTGTGGTAAAATAGTTCTACGCAGGTGTAGTACAGCGGTTAGTATACAAGT
>CAZKNA010000017.1:0-13053 GCA_964554175.1 uncultured Candidatus Saccharibacteria bacterium
GAGAGCGCTTCATACCAGCAGATTCAAGCTGAAACACACCGGTGGTTTCGGCCCGCTGGAGGAGAGCATAAGTATCTGGGTCGTCCAAGGGGAGCTGATACATATCAATGTCGTCGCCGTAGACTTTGCGAATCATCCGGAGAGCGTTGTTAATCACCGAAAGGTTGGAAAGGCCGAGAAAGTCCATTTTAAGGAGGCCGAGCTCCTCAACCTGGTTCATTGGGAACTGGGCGGCAAGAGTCTGCTGGCCGTTGGTTTGCTTTCTGGAAACTTCGAGCGGGAGGAATTTAACGAGGTCGTCTGGCGCAATCACGACACCACAGGCGTGGACGCCGTGGGAGCGAATCGTACCCTCTAGCTTCATTGCAAAATCAATTACTTCGCGGGCGGTGGGGTTTGTCTCATACTCCGCCTTTAAATCTGGCGATTCTTTGACCGCGTCTTTTAGGGGTACGTGGTGACCCATGGTGGGGTCTGGGACGAGCTTGGCGATGCGGTCTGACTCAGCATAGGGGACCTCCATCACGCGGGCGACGTCGCGCACCGCCATCTTGCCCATCATTTTACCGAAAGTGACGATGTTGGACACGCGGCCGCGGCCGTATTTCTCGGTACAATATTGGATGACCTCATCTCTTCTCGTATCCTGGATGTCGGTATCGATATCAGGCATGCTAATACGGTCTGGGTTTAGGAATCGCTCAAAGAGGAGGCCGTATTTTAAGGGGTCAAGCTCAGTAATCCTGAGAGCGTAGGCCAGAAGTGAGCCAGCGGCCGAGCCACGGCCCGGGCCATAGACAATGCGACGCTTTTTACCCCAGTTGATGAAGTCCTGGACGATGAGGAAGTAGCCGTTGTAGCCCATTTTATCTACTACCGAGAGTTCATAATCAATGCGTTCTAGCTGCTCTTTAGTGAGAAGTTTACGACACTCGTCTATGCTTAATTTCTCAGCCTCTTCTTCAGTTTTGCCGCCATAGCGAAAGGCGAGGCCTCTAAAAACTAGCTGGTCTAAATAAGATTTTTCGGTCATACCCTTGGGGAGGCCCGGGAATTTTGGAATCAAAATCCGGCCCAGCTGAAGGTCAACATTACAGCGCTCGGCGATTTTCTTGGTGTTTCTGACCGCCTCAGGACAATCTTTGCTCCAGCGAGAGATAATATCTTTGGGCGGAATAACGTGGAGCTGGAAATCTTTTAGAGTCATTCGGTTTGGATCGGAAAGGTTTGAGGCGGTGCCGACACAGAGAAGAATCTCGTGTGCTTCTTGGTCTTCGTGTTTTAGATAGTGGCCGTCGCAAGTGACGACTAGGGGTAGGCCGGTTTCTTTGGCGAGTTTCTGGAGCCCCTCGTTAATCTTGGTCTGGGCGGCCCAGTGGGTGGGCGAATCTGGGTGGCCGTGATCTTGCATCTCAAGATAGAAACGATCTTTAAAGACCTTGGCGTGCCACTCTACCAGTTTTTTGGCACCGGCGTAATCTCCTTCTTTTAATTTGACGGAAATCTCGGACGAGGCACAGCCAGAGAGGCAGATGATGCCCTCATTATACTTTTCCATCAAATCGTGGTCGATACGAGGCTTGTAGTACATACCGTTAATCTCGGCCTCGGTCATCATGCGGCAGAGGTTCTCATAGCCTTTATTGTTCATGGCGAGCAAGGTAATGTGAAAGCGCTCCTTGTCGCGGGCAGGGTCTTTATCAGTGTATTTACGAGCTGCGACGTAGGCCTCTAGGCCCAAAATCGGCTTAATCTCGGCATCGTAGGCGGTTTTATAGAGGTCTACTAGGCCGGTCATAGTGCCGTGGTCGGTGACGGCGACCGCCTCCATCCCCTCGGACTTTACAAAATCTATAAGATCAGGAATCTTGGTGAGACCATCCAACAAAGAATAGTGGGTGTGGTTATGGAGGTGCACAAAATCAGACGGTATTAGTTTATCGCCTTTTGAAACTGGGCTTAATTTGACCTCCATGGGCATGTTTCTATTATAACATAGATAAAAGAGAGGGGCGAGTTGATTTTTGTGGCAAAAAGTGGTATAATATGGGCAGTTACTGTAAATTAACATCTTGAGTCAAAGGGGGTAAATTATGTTTGAAGTTTGGATAGATGAGACTAACGATTATATTGAAATAATCGACGAGGAGTTGATGAAACTCCGCAAGGAAGCCTATCTTAATGCAACCAACAGCCTAGTGATTGAAGAGTTGGATAATTTTTCCAAGGAGAAAGGCCGACATAAAGAAAAGGGGCATTTGAAAGAAATCGCAGAGTCAATTGGGCGCTCACGCCTTATTCTAGCGAGATTGTATTTCCATAGAAAGCTCTCTTATATACAGCTCGCGATTTTTGTCATCTTGGCAGCTATTGCTTTTATCGGAGGTTCCTTGTTCTACGCAATCTTCACGCTAGTAATTGGCATTGTAGCAGCAGCGCTCGCAAGACTTTCGGCAACATTTTTGTCTAGAGATCTTGCCCTAAAGATGGCTGAAGCCTACACCAGCTATGGGCTGGGAGAAGCAATTGTGGCGGCTCTAGATTTTAGAGGGCAAGAAAGTCTTGACCTAGACAAGTCGCCAGTCTACAAAAAATACGATTTAAAAGATTTACTGTAACAAAAAAAGGGCCGCTTTCGCGGCTCTTTCTTATTTCTTCTTCTTTACTCCGACGGACTTCGCAGCTTTTTTAGCGTCGCGAGAGACCGTGCGCTTGACCTTTTTGGCCTCGGCAACAGTCTTGGCGCCGGCAGCGCGAGCCTTTTTGTAGGCTTTCTTGCCGCCTTTTTTAATGTCGTTTCTAGTTTCCTTGCCAGACTTTGGTGCCAGGAGCACGCCCGCGGTCGCACCGACTAGTGCGCCGAGGAGGAAACGATGTTTTTTCTTGGTTGTCATTTTATAGCCCACCTTTCTTGGTTATTCTTCATTCTTCTTATTCTTAGTATACTGCTTTTTAATGCGTTTGACAAGATTTGTCAGCCCGCCAACAAGCGTCATATCATAGAGGTTACTGGCGACACCAGTGGCTTTGTCGGCAAACTCTTGGCCAGTCTCGATGAAATGGCGAGTTTCCTTGATGAGTTTCATAATCTTGGCAAGGACGATGATGCCAAGTAATAGGAAGATAAATAGGGTTACGGCCAAAATGACCATGATAATCCATTCTGCGGTGTTCATTATAGATTCTCCTTATTATAAAATTCGCACGCTTTAGCATAATTCTTTGGGTCGCCGGTGGTCATCCAGGTGCCCTTGGTTTTTTCAACATAAACTGGGCCGTCTTTAGTAAGATCGGTGATGGCATCAACGGTCCAAAGCTCGCCATCAAGGCCGGTGTTATCAGGGTTTAGATACTTGAAAACTTCTGGGGTCAGGAGATAGCGGCCGTAGCTAGTGAGATTAGACGGTGCGTCTTCTATAGCTGGCTTTTCAACGATGTTTTCAAGGGTCATATCCTCCTCATCTTTGAGACGGATAATGCCGTATTTATTCAGAACTTCGCGCGGCATCTCCTGGGCGATGATAATCGCCTTGGCGTCGTCGTGATTTTTATAAGATTCAATTAAAGTCTTTACATCCGAGCCACCAAAGACGACATCGTCTGAATAAAGTACCACAAAAGCCTCGTCGTCCGCTATAAAATCTCTAGCGGAGGCAATCGGCGAGCCGTTGCCATAGGGGAGATTTGGATCTTGCTCTATCACAGTAATCTTCGGGAAATTCTCTAGCACTTCGCGAACTGGCTCGTAGCGCTCGGCCTTGCCCTGCTTTTCGAGCAACGCCTTAATCTGAGGAACTTCTGAGTGAAAATAATCATCGTAAATCGGCTTTCCGGCCGGAGTCGCGACGATGATAATTTCTTCAATGCCAGCGGCAATACACTCTTCTACGCAGAGCTGCATGATTGGCTTGGCGCCCATCGGCAACATGGCTTTTGGAATAGTCTTAGTAATTGGTAGGTAGCGGCTGGCAAAGCCAGCATCAGTTATGATGGCTTTTTTGGGTATTTGGTATTTCATATAACTCCTTGAGACTCTATTATAACACGGCTAATTATTTTTTAGTAGATTTACCCTTGAAGAGGCGGGAGAAAATGTTTCCTTTTTCAGCCTCTTTTTTGCGGCGCTCACGGGCAAGGCGGCGCGCTTCTTTTTCTTCTTTTAATTCGTTCTTGTTATGCACAGCGTAGATTAAAGTAGTGATGCCGTAAATCATCATGTAGGTGCCGAAGAATTTGATGAAGGTGGTGGGGTTTTCAAAGTGGCCAGAGTTCAAAACGACAAAGCCGAGAACCGCGGCACAGATACCACAGACAATCCACATGAAGCGATCTGTAGGGTCTGAGAGAGATTTGAAACCAATTAGAATTTCAAAGACGCCACAGATGATGGTGTAGCCGGCGAGAAGAGTGAGCGCCCAGGCCGGGTTAAGAGAATTTGTAAAGAGGAGGGCTAGGCCGATGACGATATTTAGGGCCGCGGTGACAATGGCAAGACCCCAGTTTTGCTGGCGGCGCTTGCGATAAATTAAGTTCGCGACGTCTATCACGCCGAGCGCGAGCAAGGTTGCGCCAGAAATAATAGCGAGGGTGCTAACTTTATCGATATTAGTAAACATTACAAACCACCCGAAGAGCAGCCCGACCACACCCTGCATAGCAAAGATTAGCCAGTGCGACTCAATGTACTTTTTGACTTTACGACTTGCCATAAAATTTCTCCACTTATGTTTAGTTTATTATAGCACTAGTTTTATGGCTTCGCAAGACTAGACGTGGCGAAGGTGGCGGCGAGAGGTTTCGATTAGCCAAGTCTTCTTGTAGGCGACTGGTTTTAAGATTAAATCGTGAGCCGGGACGTATTTTAATTCAGTTACGCCAAAGCCTCGCTTAAAGCAAGAGACGCCATAGAAACGGTGCTTGGTTTCGTCTTCGCCGACGATACCCCAGAAATTGTAGCGCCTTATCCCGCGCTCTCTGGCGTCGCGCATCGCTTCCATATGGAGAAGAGGTGCGCCAGAGAGTTTCGTGCCAAGCTCGGAAGAAACCCCGTAATGGTAAGAGGCCTCGTTGCCGTAGAAAATCATAAAGTTTTGGGCTAGAATTTCGCCTTCGTATTTTGCAGTATAGAGAACAGCCTCACCGTTTGGCGCAAAGGCGGCAAATTGCTTAGTTAGAAAGTCTTCCGAGAAAGCAAAGAAGTCGTGGCGCTTCGCGGTTTGGAGCTGGATGCTGTAAAAGGTTTTAATGTCCTCTGGGTTTGTTGACTTTTCTACAACGATATGGTTTTTCTCGGCTTTCCTTAAAGCCCGGCGGAGCCGCTGGCGCATACCAGCGAGGATCTCTTCTTCGGACTTTTCAAGGTCTAAAATACCGGCAAATTCAACAGAAAGATAAATCGGGGCCTTTTTGGTCTTTAGCTCTTTTTCAAAGATTTCTAGGGATTTATTTGAAAGCTCTAGTTGTGGGCGGATGCGGACAAAAACACAGTTGTTCTTCTCGCCGCTCTCTTTAATATCTTCAAATACCGCTTTTCTTAAGCTCTTGTCTTTCCAGTCTAAAATTGGGCCACCGGCGATGGCGAGGTGACGGCCACGCTTTGCGTGCTCAACTACACCGGCATAGGCTGCAACGATTTTATCACCCTCCTTCGCGACCCGGCGGACAATCTCGTTGCCGCGGCTTTTGTGAAATTCATAAAAATCAAAGGATTGCAAGAAGTTCGCCTCTGGAAAACTGGTGACAAAATCATCCCAGACGGCTTTTTCGTTACAATCTTCAAAAATATACTTCGACATAGTTTTATTATACCACACTAAAGGTGGCGGCGGTGCTTTCTGGCGGTTTCGATGACGAGGTCGGGGAGGTATTTGATTTTTGAGATGACGAGGTCGTGTGCGGGGACAAAATTGACGATGTCGCCACCAAAGCCGGTCTTGAAAGTCGTGACCTTGGCGTAGCGGTGGTGAGGCTGGCCCTCAGGGGCGATGCCCCAGAGATTAAAGCGTTTGTAACCCTCGGCCTTTAAATCTTTCATCACTTGCCAGAGCAAGGCATAGGCGCCAGGGAGCTTGCGGTTTAAATCGGTGGAGGCAGCTTCAAAATAATCGGCTTCTTTGCCCCATTTCAAGATAAGGCCATAGGCGATTGGCTCGCCATCTTCGGTCTTGGCGACGTACAGGACGGCGTTTCTACCAAAGGCGGAACATTCGGCCTCGAGCTCTTTCTTAGAAGGCGGAACGAAGTGTTGCCTAGTGGCGGTTTTTTGTTGAGTTTTGTAGAATTCATTAAGAAACTCTTTGAAACTCGGCTTATCAGCGGGAATGCTATCTACCTTTAATTTTAGCTTCTCGGCGCGACGGACTTCGTAGCGAGTTTGGCGGCGCATTTTGGCGAGAAGATCAGATTCGGATTTTTCGAGGTTGACAATGACGGTATGCTCGGCATGGAGGTGCATCGGCGAAGGACGTAAACCTAGAGCCTTTAATTTCTTGAGATTTTCTGGGGTATTTAGAAGCTGGGGACGGAGACGAATAAAGGCGCATCTCTGGGCCTTGGCTAGAGGCTTTAAGACTTTTAAAATATCTTCTGCGGCTTGCTGATTCTCCCAATCAAGGAGCGGGCCACCAGGAATCTCGAGATAGCGGCCGCGTTTTGCCGCCTTAACGATACAAAGAGCGTAACTTTTCTCGCCAGACACAGTTTCGGTGACGCGCCCGACTTTTTTGTTGGTCTTTTGCCAAAGCGTGGACTGGAGGAAGTTTGCCTCTGGGAAGCTCTTTTCAATATCTTTATCCCAAGTGTCTACCATACCTTACCCTCCGTAGTTTCCGGGCCTTTTTCAGGTCTTTTATACTGGCGAATTTTCGGAAGATTATCGCGGGTCGGCTTTTTGGGGTTTCTTTCCTCTCTAGTAAGCGAAACCGCAGTACCGTCTGAGTTGATGTTGTTATCTAAAATATTGGTACGGTTTAAGTGCTTGCGCTCAAATTTATCATAAACGACCTCCGAATAATTGATAGAGCCACCGACGGTTTCTATAGAAGAAGTCTCTTTCTTAACGGTCTTTTCAGGCTTTGCAACTGGCTTTTTTACAGGCTTTTCCTTTGGATTTTTTGGCACCTCTGGTTTTTTGAGCTCTTGTGGTACCTCTGGCTCTTCCGGCTCCTCTAGTCTAGTAATAGATTCTTTGCTAACTCTACCCTCTTCGTAATAATACTCTTCTGGGCTGGCATCCATTTCCTCAAGCACAAAGTCTAGGTCAGTTTTTAAAACTGGGCGGATAGAAGGTTTTTCTGACTTCTCCTCTGGAATTTCCTCTGGGGTTTCTTCTTTTATCGGAGCTACTGGCTCGGCCGGAGTTTTTTCTATTGTTTCAGGAGCATCTTCTGTAATTTCATAGCGTTCAATCAGGCGGTGCGCAGGACGCAGAACCTTTTTAGGATACCAAGTCGGGAGGTTAATCAGGTGTTGGGCCGCCCAAATAGTAACTGGGCATTCGGACTCTGGGAAATTAAGCCTTCTGTAGTAGCGGACTGGCGAAACAGGACAGCTGTACCAAATGTCGTCAAAGACAAAGCCGGCACTCTCTAATTTCGCTAACAAATCTTCGCGGTCTTCGACAAAGAACGGCTCGCGAATCGGGCGACGGCCGGAGCGTGGGAACTTCTTAATCTGGCGAAGGGCAAGTTTGGCCTGCCAATAAGTGATGCGGTCTGACGGGTCGAGGTCGGCATCGGCAGAGCGCTGGATAAAATGAATTTTAAGGAGTAGGCTCGTAAAGAGGCGGCCGAGATTGCCAAGGTGATAAAAGCCCCGAATCTGCCAGCCAAAGAACGGATACCAGCGGTCTCTTAAGCGGTCCGAAAGGCGCGGACGGCGCTCTGGCTGACGAACGGTAGGAGAATCTTTGCCGGTAAAAATCAGGGCGCCACCAGAGATAGTGTCAACAGCTTTACCCTTGCCAAAGGATAAAATCACAGCGTCACCAACAGTGCCGGCCTCGCGGCCATCTTTATAATGAATACCGGCCGAGTGTGCAAGGTCTTCAATTAAAACTAGGTCAAATTTTTTACAGATTTTTTCAATACCTTTGATGTCACAGGGGATGCCGAGGTTATTCTGGACGACGACGGCTCGCGCCTCTGGATGATTAGCTAAAGCGGTTTTCAACTCTTTTGGTCCAAAATGTAAAGTGTTTTTGTCGATATCAGCAAAAATAGGGATACAGCCGGCTTCGGAAACGGCCTCATAGACCGCAAAGCAGGTTAGGCCGGTCACGACAACCTCGGACTCAGGTGGGACGAGATTTTCCAGAGCGACGGCGAGCGCGGTGCGGCCGGTGTGGTAGACGGCAACACGGTCTTTGGTGGTGCCGTAGTGGGCCGCAAGATAGGCGCGAAGCTCGTTTAGGTTGCTTTTCGTGCCAAACGCAAAAGTATGACGGAGGATATCCGAAAACTTGTAAGTCGAGGCTTGGCCGAGAAAATACACCTTAGGAAGCTCCTTCCTCTACGCTAATTGAGCGAGATGGAGCGCCGCTGTCAATAGTTCTGACGGTCTTGGCGATGGCACGAGCGAAGCCAGAAGGGTCGGAAATATAGGGAGCGTGAGTCCAGTTGGCATAGAAATTAAGCTCGGCATTTGGGAGTAATTCCTTCATTTTCTCTGCTTGGCGCGGAGGGGTGATGGTGTCCTTTTCGCCCCAGAGAATAGTAGTGGGGGTAGTAACCTTGGAAATATCCAGTTTTTTGTCTGATTCAAGCATATTAGAAAGGGTTTGTTTCATGTTTTCAGGGGCGCGGTCGTAATCGGAGGCGCCAAGCAGTTTATGGTAAACCTTCCTTAGAGGCTTAACTTTCTTGAGTGGCGCAAAAACTTTGGAGGCCTTGCGGTTGATATCGCGCTTCTTGCTCTCTTCATAAACACCGGCGGCATCCACCAAAATCAGGTGTTTGACCTTATCTGGCTTTTCAGAGAGGAGATTTAGGAGGATGCGACCACCGTTGCTATGCCCAAGAACGATGGCATCTTTCGGGATATTGCGGTCTGCCCATTTGACGTAATCTTCAGTCGTCCAAACTTTGTTAGAAGGCGCAGTAAGACCGGGGACGTTTAACATTTCTACTTTAATCCCCTTTTCTTTTAGCTCCCTGATGGTGCGTTTCCATGGTTCTACCGTATAAGTCCAGCCGTGAATTACATAAATCGTAGTCATCATTCCTCCTTAATTTAGACCTCGCTTTTCGCGACGCTTTGTCGCGGCCTTCTCCCGACGAGGCAGCTTTTCGGCATCCTCTGGGTTTTTTAGTAGTTTCTCAATAATCCATTCCAGATATTGAGAACCTTTGAAAATCAAAACCTCACCACCCTTGGTATTTTTCTCGATATATTTCAGGGCCGGCTTGACGTCGCCAAAAGTCTCAGCGTTGATACCAAATTCCTTGAGTCTTGGATAAGTGTATTTCTTGGTGCGACGACCGACTAAAATCACCTTGTCGGGCTTGGCGTCGGCAATTAAGTCTGCTAGCTTTGCGTGCTCGTCACCCTCGATGAAGCCCTGTTCCACCATGTCGCCGATGATGAGCCACTTCTTCTTTTCTGGCATTTCTTTGCTCATCTCAAGAATCGAGCGAACGGAAATTAGGTGGGCATTGTAGGAACTATCAATAATCTTAAGGTCGTTTTTACCCTCAAAGAAGCTGTTTCTACCAGGGGCGACAACCATGTCGTTTAAATCAGTCCTGACATCGACATTGAGATAATCCATTAGACTTTCTAGCATCAGGAGCTGGATAGCGATGTCTTTCGGCATCGGCTCGTTAAACTCAAATTCCTTGCCGCTTTTTAGCTTAAAAGTGGTTTTATCAGGGAAAATCTCGTATTTTTTGAGGTCTTTTTTGTAGAATTTATAGACGGTGGCGTTGGTCTTTTTCTTCTTTAGGATTTTGTCGGTAGCCTTGACCATCATCTTGACGTCGCCATCGATATAGATGGCCTTTTTGGTGTTCTCTGGGAGGGTGGCAAATTCGTGAGTGATGGCTTTGTCGAGACTCTCAAAAACACCATCTCTAATCTGCTGCTCGTACTGAACAGCGTGGGAACGGCCCAGAGAGACCCAGAGAGTAACCTCTGGCTTTAGCCAAGTAGCTAGAAATTCGGTCTCGTGCGGGCGCTCGCCGTCGATTTCAACGATGTAAAACGGCTCTTTATGCTTTACAAAAAGACACTTGATAGGGGTGGCAAAAATCAGATAAAGCCAGCGCGATTTAGAGCCGGTGACGCCGCGAAGGTTAACGAGGTCAAAAGCAATTCCAAAGGCAGAGTTCGCATCATGAGAATAATGGGCCCTGTCTTTTAATTCGGCCTCAATTAGGTGAAGCATCGTAGTCTTGCCGACAGAGCCGGTAATCGCGATGACACGGGGGTTCCAGCGCTTTAAGGCGTGATTTGCGAAAAAGCGAAAATAACCCGCGGCTACGAAGTAAAACTTCTTCTTAAATTTAGCGGCAATACGCATACCTCTATTATACCAAATATCTGGGGTTTGTCACCTTGACTTTTTCCCTATAATATGATAAAATAGCAAGAAGTACGTTAACAAGGTGTTTCGAAGGAGGTGTTTTTATGAAACTGTTGAGTCTTTTTGCAACAATCTTTTTTACTGTTACAATGACCATTTTAGCGAATTTTATGCGCAATAAAATCGCTGAGCATGACGGTGCCGACTGGGGCGATCGCCCTGAGCCGCCCGAGGTGGCTAAAATCCAGAAAGAGTGGCGAGTAGCTCTTGCCACCGCGATGATTCTACTGGCCGTGGTGCTCTTCTTCCTGACTGACAATTGGCAAACTATCGTGATGCTGGTGCTGCTTTCAGAAATCTTGCCAGTTCTGGTTAAAGATATCAAAACAGGAACTTTCTACGTAATAGTGGTGACAATCGTTACGTCAGTCATTTGGCAACTGCCAAGTACCACGGCTCGTAGTGAAAAAAAGGTTGGTGAAGTCGTCAAGATAGCAAGCCTATCTGGACCTGATGGCCTGGTAGACACCGCTGTGATTGAAGACCACGGACAATTCCTGTTTTATAAGGAAAATACCGATGGTAGTATAACTCAGGAGACAATCCCAGGCAACGTCGTAAAGGGTCAATATATTGATGAGAATAGTACGTCTATAGTAATTTATCATTACATAGACACATACAAGCGGACTTTCTGGTCCAAAGAAAGGACCAAGTTTGAAAACCGGAAACTGCGGAATGTTGACCTCTGTGTAAAGAGAGGGCAACTTTTAAACACCTTTTAAGTACTGTGGCGCCAGTTTACTGGCGCCAGTTTTTATGTTATAATATAGGTGTTGCGAGAATTGACAACAAGGGAGGTGAGCAATGGACATTACAAAAAAGCAAGTTATAAAAACGATTTTTATCGCCAACATGGTGGTCGCGATTGTGATACGAGCTTTTCACGATGGCAGAGTAGATATCGCTGATATTATCGACGAGAAAGGAGTCCTCAATATTCGTATCGCCGGGGTGAATAGTCAGCCCGAAACGGCCTTCAAATTCATTGAAATGCCAGAGGAAGGGACGAACGTAGAGATTTGTTATTCCCCGTTTGGATTCAATGCTAGGTCGGCCAGCAACCAAGTTGAGAACTTGATTGAGCGTTGCCAACCCGAGCAAGTGAATATCTTCTCGGTCTCAATCGGTACGCAAGTCGCGCAAAATCTTGACGAGACAATTTGCAGCGAGGCCACGACTGTCGTCATTAATCCATTTTCAAACAGAAGCTCTCTTAGAAAAGGCTTAAGGGCCCTGACGCCTGCGACGGCAATTCTGGCGGAAGTTATCACAGTCCCGCTGGGGTGTGTAGGATTTTTACCGGTTATCCCGGCTGAATCCGGGCAATATTCGGCGGTACTCTGGGCGGATTTGCTATTTTCAGCCGGATTTTATAACCCCGATTGTACTGGAGCCGACATCGCCATTTGGAGCGACGCGGACGAACTTTTGGATAAGACCGTCTTTGATGCGCAATACGACGATTCGGTGGTACAGATTGTAAAGACTAACCACGCGCGCATTGGTGATCAAAAAATCTCGATGCTTTACCAAGAAGCCATTGATAAGGCTTGGCACGAATTAAAAAATCTCCCCTGATTTTCAGAGGAGATTTTTCTTTACATCCGGATTTCGGCATCAACACCGGCCGGGAGCGAGAGATTCTGGAGAGAATCAATCGTCTTGGGAGTGGCGTTGGTAATGTCGATAAGGCGCTTGTGTACTTTCATTTCGAAAGCCTCACCGCCAGTCTTGTAGACGTGTGGGCTTTTCACGACGGTAAAAGTGCTTCTCTTGGTTGGAAGAGGCACTGGACCGCTGACGTTAGCACCGGTACGGATAGCGGTGTCGACGATTTGCTTGGCGCTCTGGTCGATAACACGGTGGTCATAGGCCTTGAGGCGGATACGAATTTTTAGACCTTCTTTTTTGGCTTCTGCCATAGTGGTTTCCTTTCTTGCTAGATAACCTCGAAAGAATGGAGTTTTTCTAGCTTGATATTAATTTAATAACTTCTTTATTATACCTTATCATTTAATATTTGTAAATAACAAAAACGCTTTTCTGTCAATTTCGCTCACGTCCGATTCTCGTTCGGACGCTCAGCCTGAGCTGCGCCGCGAGCCATCGCGTGCTCGCTCAGGTGAGCGCCCTCCTCGAATCGGGTTCGTTTAGATTCCAGAAAAGCGTATTTTGTTACTTCACAATCTTGAAGGCAGAGCTTTCGCTCTGCCTTCATCGGAAAACACTCGCGGTAGAAAACTTCGTTTTCTTCCGCTTCGCTTATTTCACGATTTTAGTGATAACACCAGAACCGACGGTCTTGCCACCTTCGCGGATAGCAAAGCGGTCGTTGTTGTTCATAGCGATTGGAGCAAGGAGCTTAACCTTGAAAGTGACGGTGTCACCAGGCATAACGATTTCCTTGTCAGCTGGAAGCTCAACTTCACCAGTCACGTCAGTGGTGCGGAAGTAGAACTGTGGCTTGTAAC
>CAZKNA010000018.1:0-12847 GCA_964554175.1 uncultured Candidatus Saccharibacteria bacterium
CATATCCCCTCTAAGGATACAATGCTGGTTCGATTCCAGCCGGCGATGCCAAAAAAGTAGCCATAAGGCTATTTTTTAATGTATAATATAAGTATGAGCAAATTATTCAAACGAACCAAGATTCTAGCAACTATAGGTCCAGCGACCTTCTCAAAAGAAAAAATTGAAGACTTAATTATGGCCGGTGTCAACGGCTGCCGTCTAAACTTTTCTCACGGCGATTACGTCGAGCGCGACCAGCAGATTGAATGGATCCGTGCCGCGGCCGAAAAGAAAGGCCGTTCCGTTGCGATTTTACAGGATTTACAGGGTCCAAAGATTCGTCTTGGTGATTTGAAAGATAACCATAAAGACGTGAAAAAAGGCGACCACCTTATTTTGGATCACGCTGTGACCGAGCACGACGGTGGCGATACTTTGCCAGTTCAGTATAATCTCGCTGATAAAGTCAAGGTTGACGAGCCGATTTCGCTCTTTGACGGCAAGGTCAAGACTCACGTGGTTCGGGTGCTCTCCAAAACCGCAATTGAGGTAGAAGTTGAAAATGATGGATTCTTGATGAGTCACAAAGGCTTAAATCTCCCAGAGACCGACTTTGGCGGCGATATTATCACTGAAAAAGATATGGCCGACATCGAATTCGGCGCCAGCCGCGACTTTGATTTTGTCGCACTTTCCTTCGTCCAGTCCGCTGCCGATATTGAAAAACTTCGCCAGATTCTTCTTTCCCATGGTTCCACCGCCCAGATTATTGCGAAGATTGAAACCAAAAAAGCCATTGAAAGCGACGAGGCAATGGAAGCCATCGTCAAGGCTTCAGATGGTGTGATGGTTGCGCGTGGCGATATGGCAGTTGAGGCCGGGGCGGAAGTTGTCCCGATTATCCAACGCAAATTGATTGCTATGTGCCGCGAATATTCAAAACTTTGTATTGTCGCGACTCAGATGATGGGCTCTATGGTTGATAACCCAGAGCCGACTCGCGCTGAAGTTTCCGACGTTGCGAACGCTGTGATTCAGGGCGCAGATGCCGTGATGCTTTCAGACGAAACCGCAAACGGCAAATATCCACTTGAAACAGTCAAGGCAATGAAGAAAGTGATTCTATACACTCAAAATCATTCCCACGTTTCCCCAATTAACCACGAGGTAACCGGTGATTTCAAGAATTATGATGCGATTTCAGAAGCCGTAACTACACTTGCTGACAAGATTGATGCTGATTTTATCATCTGCCAGACGGCTACCGGTGCCACCGCTTCGGCCATCGCCGCCCAGCGCCCAAAGCTCCCGATCATTACTGTTACCTCAAACGCACGTGTTGCTGGCCAGCTCGCCCTAACCTATGCCAACTCTGCCTTTGTCCGCCCTTACTCCGAGACTTACGGGTTAGACCTTGCGCAGGAGCTAAAAGAGAACGGCTATCTCCAAACCGATGGAGATAAAAAAGAATTGCTTGCCGTCATCATCTCTGGGCACAAAGATACCCAGGGTGGGACTGATACTATCCAGCTTATCCGCGTTTAAATATGTTATAATAGATACAGAAATAGGAGGCCTATGTTTGAAAAACTTACCGTAAAAGACGTTAAAGTCAGGAACCAGAATGTTCTTGTCCGGGTGGATTATAATGTTCCGATGAAAGATGGGAAAATCACGGACGACCTTAGGATCCGTGCCAGCATCCCAACCATCGAACACCTAATCAAAAAAGGTGCGCGTCGCATTATCTTAATTTCACATCTTGGCCGTCCAGAAGGCAAGAAGGTCAAAGAGCTTTCGCTCCGCCCGGTTGCCGAGCGTCTCGCCGAGCTTTTGCCAGATAGAAAAGTTGGTTTTATTGATGATGTTTCTGGTCCAGACGTTGAGGAAGCAGTTGAAAAGACTCCAGTTGGCGGCATTCTGCTCCTAGAGAACTTGCGTTTCTTCCCTGGGGAAGAAAAGAACTCTAATGAATTTGCGCGCGAAATTGCCGAGTGTACTCGCGCCGATCTCTTTGTCCAGGATGGTTTTGCTGTTATTCACCGTGCTCATGCCTCCACGGATGCCATTACCAAGGAACTTCCTTCGGTTGCGGGCTTCCTAGTTGAAAAAGAAGTTTCCGCCCTTAATAAAATCGCCACTTCTCCGGCTCATCCGTTTGTTATTATCATCGGTGGCGCAAAAGTAGACGATAAGCAGCCTCTAATTGATAAACTTTCTCCGCTTGCTGATGCTATCTTTGTTGGTGGTAAAATCGCTGCAGATGGCTACAAGTCTGATAATCCAAAAATTCATGTTTGCGACACCTTTGCAGAAGATGCTGAAGGTAGCAAGCGCGATATTGGCGAGCCTTGCATTGAAGCTTTACTAAAATTATTAGACGGCGCCAAGACCGTCCTCTGGAACGGTACTCTCGGTGAGACCGAAAAGCCAGAGTTTGCCAAAGGCTCAGAAAAATTAGCCGATTTTCTCGGCTCTCATCCTGAAATTACTTCCGTTATTTGCGGTGGTGATACCGCCGGCTTTGTGGAGAATTACCTAAAATCTCATCAAGATTTATCCTTCTCGCTCATTTCTACCGGCGGCGGTGCCTCTCTAGAGCTTCTGTCTGGTCTAGATCTCCCAGGCCTAGACAGTCTCGATAGCGACTATTAATAATTGTCCGCGCGGATTTCAAAGAAACTTTGTGGATGGTCGCAGACCGGGCAAGTTTCTGGTGCCTTCTCGCCGACATAAATATAGCCACAGTTTCTACACTTCCAAACCGTTACCTTGTCGGACTTAAAGACGATGTCTTCGTCAATATTCTTTAGTAGTTTTGCGTAGCGCTCGCCATGCTCTTTCTCAATCGCCCCGACACCCTCAAACTTCTCGGCGATATCATCAAAACCTTCTTCGCGCGCCACTTCGGCGAACTTTTTGTACATATCTTTGTATTCGTAATCTTCACCCGCAATTGCGTCTTCTAGATTTTCCGTCGTCTCTGGCACGGCGCCATCATGAAGCATCTTAAACCAGATTTTTGCGTGTTCTTTTTCGTTCTCAGCGGTCTCTGTAAAAATCGCCCCAATCTGTTCATAGCCGTCTTTTTTGGCTTTTGAGGCATAATACATATACTTTGTGTAAGCTTGCGCCTCGCCGGCGAAAGCCGCCTTCAAATTCTCTAAAGTCTTGGAGCCTTTTAACTCTTTTGCCATATTCCTCCTTAATCTGATATAATATAATTATAGCATGGGAATTGAAAGAATAGTAGACACCAGTACTCACGAAGAGGATAGCGAAGAGCAGATCCTAGAAAATTCTTTGCGCCCAGTTTCTTTTAATGATTATATCGGTCAAGAGCGGATGAAAAATAATCTGAAAGTTGCCATTGATGCCGTCAAAAAACGGAGCGACGGTGCGACTCTAGACCATATATTATTATATGGCCCACCGGGGCTAGGGAAGACCACGATGGCTGCGGTCATTGCGCACGAAATGGGTGCAAATTTTCGCGTCACTTCTGGCCCGGCGATTGAGCGCGCAGGTGATCTTGCTAGTATTTTAACCAACCTCTCCGAGGGCGACGTTCTCTTTATTGATGAAATCCATCGTCTTCGCCGCGCAGTTGAAGAAATTCTCTACTCCGCGATGGAAGATTTTAAACTTGATATTGTCATCGGCAAAGGCCCGGCCGCCAGCTCTGTCCGTCTAGATCTCCCAAAGTTTACCATCATCGGTGCCACCACTCGCGCTGGTGCCATCGCTAAACCTCTTCAGGATCGTTTTGGTCTAATTGAACGCCTTGAATATTACAATGAAGATGAAATCAAAAAAATCATCTCTCGTACCGCCGGAATTTTAAACACTAAAGTCGAGCCCGACGCCCTAGATTTAATTGCTACCCGCTCTCGCCGCACTCCACGTATTGCCAACCGCCTCATGAAGCGCGTTCGTGACTATGCCGATGTAAACGGCGACGGCATCGTTGATAAAATCACTGCCGAAAAATCTCTCGACCTCATGGAAATAGACGACCTCGGCCTCGACCCAGCAGACCGCAATATGCTAAATCTTATCCTTGAGAACTATGGCGACCGCCCAGTTGGGCTTTCTACAATCGCTGCTCTTACCGGTGATGAAGAAACCACTATCTCGGATTATTACGAGCCATTTCTACTTCAAATGGGTCTAATTGAACGCACCAAAAACGGTCGCAAGGTCACCGCAAAGGCCAAGTCTCATCTTGTCAAAGTCAAAAAGATATGATATAATCAAGAAAAGGAATCGTCAAGTGAAGCAAGATTTACTCAAAGTTCACCACGCCCGCAGTAAGAAGGATTTCCCCGAGTTGATGCTAAAAGACGACGAATATGTCGCCCTGGTAGTTTATCGCTCGAAACTCGGCCTTACCTGGATTTGGGGTCTCGCAGCACTGGCGATTTTTCTAATTACCTTTGCAATGATACTAGTAACCATTAGCTCTTCTGGCCAGTCTACTGGCCTTTTGAATAGCAACTCTATGCCCTATCTTTACCTTATTATCATCGTTCTTTTTGGCGCAATTATCCTGATGGCCAGTGTTGCGACACGTGTTTATAAAGGCAACCGTCTTTATGTAACAAACAAGCGTCTCATCCACTATGAACAGGCTTCTTTAACCGCTAAATCCGTTAATACAATTGACCTTGTCTCCGTGGAGGACGTTTCGTTCAAACAAAAGGGTCTTGTAGACCAAATTTTTCAGATTGGCACTCTCCGTATGTCTACTGTCGGTGATGAAACGACCTATACCTTTAAATATGCCGCCAAGCCAACCGATGAAATCGAAACTATTTCTTATCTAATTCACGTCGCCAAGACTCGCCGCAAGATTAAAACGCCCGACGACGATTAACGATTTTTCTTAATGTAAGCTTCTTCTTTTTCAAGCTCTGCGCGCAGAGTATATTCTTTACATTTGCCATCTTCACAGTTGGCTGGGGTGTAAGTATAATTGCTACCTTCTTGGCCAAGATTTACCCCGTTTGGATCAGTAAATAATGCTGGGTCCATCACAGACAAGTTGCCTTCGGAAATTGTTTCTGGATAATATTTATTCTGGGCATAAAAACCCTCTTCAAGTGCATAGTACATCGCGTTTATTGCCGTTTTGCGCTTATCGTCCCTATCCATTGCGTCCATGTTTGCCTTTTGGACAAAGAATAAAACGAGCGCCAAACCCGCAAAAACAATCACGATCGCGAGTTCTAAGATAGTAAAACCAGATTTTTTCTTCATATATTAATTATACCACAAGTTTATTCAGCGTTGGTATGAACCGCGGTCACATCGTCTAGGTCATCAAGTGCATCGAGTAATTTTTCGAGTTTCTCGGCGTTTTCACCCTCAACCGGGACATTATTAGTTGCGATATATTGAAGCTCTGCCGAAGTAACATTCATGCCAGCATCAGCTAGTGCTTGGCGCACTTTCATAAGATCAGACGGAGCGGTGATGATCTCGATACCATCTTCCTCTTCAGAAGCATCTTCTGCACCAGCTTCTAGCGCTGCCATCAAAGCGTCTTCACCCTTGTCAGAAATCACAATCACGCCTTTTCTCTCAAATTGGAACATCACGCTGCCAGGGTCGGCCATACGGCCGCCGTTTTTGGAGAGAGTATTGCGCACGTCAGGCATCGTACGGTTCTTGTTGTCGGTTGCAACTTCGATAATGATCCCAACTCCACCAGGACCATAGCCCTCGTAAGTTTCTTCCATTAGCGCTGCGCCTTCTTTGGAGGCCACGCGAGCAATCGCGCGCTCAATATTGGCCTTTGGCATATTTGCAAGCCGGGCTTTTTCAAGCACCATTGCAAGACTCGGGTTCATCGCTGGGTCTGTGCCGCTTCTTGCAGCGATCGCAATTTGGTTTCCGATTTTGGTGAATAGCGCCCCGCGCTTTGCGTCGACTACGGCTTTTTGCCTCTTTGTCGTCGCCCACTTACTATGTCCTGACATAAATAAAATACTCCGATTAAAACTTACTTCTATTTTACCATATTTTTGAAAAATGTGTTATAATAAAACAAGTGGCAACGTAGCTCAGTTGGTTAGAGCGTGGGACTCATAAGCCCAAGGTCACTGGTTCGATCCCAGTCGTTGCTACCACGGATATAACGAGCGAAAAGAAACTATGTTTCTTTTCGAAAATCCAAGAAAATAAAAATCAAGAGCTTGCTCTTGTATTTTTATTTTTATAGGATTTTCAGAAAAGCAATCCGAAGGATTGCTTTTCGCGAGTGCCTGACAGTGGTCTGGCTCGTAGAGCCAGACCAAAAAACCCGCCGAAGCGGGTCTTTTTAATTTAAAGCTCTTCGTGAAGCTTCTTGAACTTCTTAGACTTGCTATCTAGTTCGTCAAACGACTTCTCGTCTGGGATATCTTTGATGCCAGAGTTGATGTAGTTTCTGAGCACCCCGACCAAGATGAACGGACGGACGAAAGTGGAGTGAAGCACGCTCCAGAAGAAGATGCCACAGATAGCAGCACAGACGATAGTTAGAGTATTAACATCAGAGACCCAAGCTGGAACGTCGGAGCCGACTTCGATAATTTCGTTGCTGAGCGTGGCAAACGCATCTGGGAAGCAGTGCATAATGAGATAAGAAATCCCAAAGAATACGCCACCAATCACGATAAAGGACAAAATGCTGATTCCAAAAACGCGGCCAAGGTTTTTCATCAAAGTCTTGCCGTGTCTAAAGAATAGTACCGCACCTTCACAGGTGGCTTTGCCAGCTTTTTCGTCTTTGCGGTAAAATACCCAACCAAGACAACAATCGCAAAGATACGCAACGATGGTTTGGATTACGCTAGAAACAGTGCTGCCGATAGCGCCGCCAGTATCGCCGCCAACCGCGTTGCCGAGGGCGGTAATTCCGCGCCCGATTTGGTTGAAAATGCCTTTGATGACACCAGTTACGGCAAAGTAAGCCGCAACAGTAGAAAATCGCTCTTTAACGACGTTCTTGCCCGCATCAATTACATTTTCTGGGAGCTTCCCGGTAGTAATCGCCTGAGTCATCATCGCGATTTGCCCAGCCTTGTAGGTGTAAGAGATAAATCGCATCATAATTGCTATTGCAATTAGACCGATAACCACCCCGATGCCAAGCCCGATTAGGCCCTGGTTAGTAGTTTTCTCGGCGATGAAAAAGCCGATTAGGGATATTGCCACAAATACGATAAAGGCAAAAATATCCCAAAGCAGCCGCCGGATTGAGAACCCAAGCGTCTTCTTGTAGATTTCTTTATTATCCATAAAATTTCCTTTTATTATAATTTAATTATAGCATGCTATAATGTAATTATGCTAGAAATAATCATTGCGACGGTTATCATTTCACTAGTCGGCACACTCGCGCATTTCCTCTACGATTTTTCTCATCACAATAAAATCATCGGTCTTTTTACCGCGGTCAACGAAAGCACATGGGAGCATATCAAAATCGCTCTCACGCCAATTATTTTGTACAGTCTGTATGATGGTTTTGTCTACGGCTCACATCCGAATTATTTTCTTGCCAAGCTCGCCTCACTGCTCGTACCAGTGATTTTCATCCCGTGCATTTTCTATTCCTACAAATCTTTTACCAAAAAACCAATTCTTGTAATTGATATTTTGACTTTTTATACTGCCGTTTTCTTAAGTCAGCTCGTTTTCAAATGGTTGGTAGATCTCCCGGCGGTCGCCTATATTTTCCAGTATCTCACTTGTATTGGCACATTCATTTTCTTTGGCGCATATACGCTCTTAACTTTAATGCCTTTAAAAATGTTTATTTTTAAAGACCCGATTTCTAAAAAATACGGCTTTCGGGCACATACTGAAACTTTTAATATATTTAAAAAGAAAAAATAGTCTAGACCTCGCACTATAGACATTATTAAAAATAATGGTATAATAGTTTTAAATTTTAGCACCTTAATAATGTTGGGATGAAAGGGGGATTTTCTAATGAACTTCAAGAAATCATTTCAGCCGGATTATATGCATTACTCGGCGCAAGAATTTGCCAAGGATAATGACATTCTTTATATTCCGACTAGGAGTTGCGAACTTAAAGTGCCAGAGCACGAAAAACGCGACGCAAACTCTTTGCTTTTGGCAAACGACCGGTGCATTATATTGCATCCGCCAAACGATGGCATGCCGACTTGCCCAGTTGAGTTCTATCGGAAAGCCAAAAATGATAGATACGTCAAAGTAATGGACAATAAGCGGGCTTTTAGCGAAATTACTAATCTGCCAGAAATATTACTGCAAATGACATGCCTCTACGAGGAGCATATTAATAACCGAGTTTTTCTAGACCCGATGAGCTTTGCGGTTATGCTAATTGACCCTATCAAGAAGCGCTATCATGGGCGAGGGAAGCTGGCAATCACAAATGATACTTTGTGTAATAATAAGGTCAAGCCAAAAAACCAGGACGACGCCAGAAAATATTTCTATAATAAATTTTTGGATCATTTCATTGGCTGGAATTTTGGGAAAGCCGTCAGCGAGAATGACAGTCTCAAAAGTGCACTTTCTCGTCTGGTTAGGCTTCTCGACAAAACAGGTTTGCGCGCAGATGCTGGAGCCGGCTTTGATGTTTGGATTTCAAAATATGTTTGGCACGTAAAATATGCCGATAATGGAGTATCGGAAATCATCTACTTTTAGGCTAGCTTCGGCTAGCCTTTTTTCATTCGGCGGAAGTGTCTGGACGAAGTTCGAACAAGCTCAGAACAGAGAAAAACATTCTATGGCGGAAGAGGCGGGATTCGAACCCGCGGTAGGTTTTAGCCTACGCTGGTTTTCAAGACCAGTGCCTTAAACCACTCGGCCACCCTTCCGTGAGTTATTATAACATTTTTATCACTAAAAATCTATGCTATAATAAACATATGAGTTTATTTATTGCAATCTTTTTAGGTATAGTACAAGGTTTAACGGAATTTATCCCGGTTTCTAGCTCTGGGCACTTGGAGCTTATTCAGCAAATCATCGGCGGCCGCGCTGAAAATTTTCATCTTTTCATTGAGCTGATCAACCTTGGCACCGTCATTGCCCTTATTATCTTCTTTAGAAAGCGCATCCTAAAAATCTTTAATGACATTTTCAAAAAGAAGAATTATAAACTCGCAATTAATGTCATCATTACCTGTATTCCAGCCGGTCTCGCCGGGCTCTTACTCAGCCATTTTATTGAGAGCAGCCCATTCTTCTCCTCCCTCTACACCGTTTCAATCGCTATGCTCGTTATTGGTATTTTAATGGTCGCTTCCAGCAAGCTCCCACACATGTCCAAATTAAAAGACGAAAACAAGCTCTCCAAGCCCCGCGCGCTCTACATCGGTCTTGCGCAGGTCTTTGCGCTCATCCCGGGCGTTTCCCGCTCTGGCTCTACCATTCTCGCTGGCCGCGCCGTCGGTCTCTCTGCTGCTTCCGCTGCGGAATATTCCTTCCTCGTTTCCATCCCCCTGATGCTCGCCGTCTGCGGTAAGTCGCTCGTCTCTAGCGCCACGCGCACCTATCTCTTTGAAAACCTCGGTCCGTTGCTTCTGGCAAACCTCTTTGCCCTCGTCTTTGGCTTGATTGCTCTAAAACTCGTCATGGATTATGTCAAAAAACAAGATTCCTTAAAGGCCTTTGGTTTTTACCGCATTATTTTAGCCAGTGTCGTCCTCATCTATCTATTGATTCAGTAGAATTTACAGCACTATCCACCTCTATAAAAACACCGTAAGAAACATAAGCAAAAAAAGACTTGAATTTGTCTTAAAATTTTGATAGAATAGATATCGTGGTTCGTAAATTCAGATAAATAGGTCGTCGGACTACCAATTAAATAGGAGATTAAAAAACAGGATAATGCGTATCAGACTAAAACGGGGTCAAGTATCACGTCACAAGTCGAAGTATGAGCTTCCTCCTGCCCCCTGGCAGGAATTCATTGAAATCTAATTCAATGAGCGTGTCCGCCTAGCAAATGCTAGGCGGTTTTTAGTTATAATTTCCTTCGAATTACCGCCCCGAGCGACGCATCGCCATCAAAATCATCTTTCGGGTAATACCCCAAAATCATCCCCACCATCTCCCGATAATTCAATGTCCCTACCAGCTGCCCCATCTTATTCACCACCACAAAGAAATGACATCTCGTGCGAATAAACGCCGAAACAGCCTGTTCCAAAGAATAGTCTTCGCGCAGATAAAACACTCGCGGGTCTAGGTATTTCTCAGCCGTATCATTCTCGCGCACCTCAAGCGAATTCAACTTATCCGTACTAATCGTCCCCACAATCTGACGCCCCGACTCGTCCACCACCGGAAACATCGACGACCCAGAGCGGTACAATTTGTCCAGCATCAAAGGTCCTAGAAAATCCCGTATATTTACAAACACGACTTTCTCGCGCGGCGTCATAATATCAGAAACTTTTAGATTCTTAAACTCCATTGCTGCCACGATTGCCATTCGCTCTTTTTGCGACAAAATATCCTCGGGTAGGTCCCTCAATATTTCAATAAATTCTTTTAGCGTTTTAGGCTTCATCGTGGTATAATAGTATTTAGTATTATTAGATATATTATAACATATTTTAAGCGAGGAATAAAGATATGAAGAAGAAAAATTACGGTGTGATTGCGATTTTCGCAGTCATCATTATCGCTTTTGCGGTTTTGCTTGGTATTCATCTGATGGGGAAGCACCAAAATCAGGTCAATTACGACGATTATGATTTCACTAGTTACATTAGTGCAAATGAATTCAACGGCGAAATCGGCGATAATGTTAAAGGAGACAAAGATAAAGCCAAGGTCTACATTGTTGAATATGCGGACTTCCAATGTCCAGGCTGTGCCTCGCTCAATACCTATGTCAACAAGATTCCGGGCAAATTCGATGATAAGGTCGCGGTTATTTACCGCAACTATGTGATGAGTTATCACCAGAACGGTACCGCCGCCGCTTCTGCGGCTCAGGCTGCCGGCCTCCAGGGCTACTGGAAAGAATTTGGCGATCTCCTCTTTGCTAACCAAGCCGACTGGCAGTATGCCGATGTCGACGAGCGCACCGACCTCTTTGTGTCTTATTTCAATACTGCTTCAAATAACAAGGGCGACGTTGACAAGTTCAAGTCTGATATGGGTTCAAAAGCCGTTCAAAAGAAAATCAATTTCGACCAAGATATCGCCACTAAAATTGACGTTCCTGGCACCCCATCCCTGTACTTAAACGGCGAACGTCTTGATTATTCAAACACCAAGACCGAGGATGGCTTCTTCAAGTTCCTCCACGAAAAGATTGACCCATTATTGAAATAATCTAATAAATATGGTATGGTAATAGATATGGAAAGAAAGAAATCAGGTGAATTAAAAGACTATTTGGGTAAAAAAGTTTTAGTTGAGGGTTGGGTTAATTCTCGCCGTGACCACGGTGGCCTGATTTTCATTGATTTAAGAGATGACCAGGGCATCATCCAGCTCGTTGTTACCCCAGATACAAAGGATAGTTTCAAGCTTGCCGAAACCGTCCGCGACGAATTTGTCTTAAAAGTGGTTGGTACCATGCGCGAGCGTGCCGAAGATTTAAAGAATCCTAATATTGAAACTGGCGATATCGAGCTAGTAGTAGAGGAGCTAGCTTTACTAAACCGTTCCGAGCCACTCCCGGTCAATACCCACGACGACGGCCCTGAAACCGGCGAAGATTTAAGATTAAAATATCGCTTTCTTGACCTCCGCCGCCCGTCTATGCAGAACTTGATCAAAAAACGCTCTGAATTTTATCAGATTCTTAGAAAATACATGACCGACCGCGATTTTATCGAGGTCACCACTCCAATTTTGGCGAACTCTTCGCCAGAGGGGGCACGCGACTTTCTTGTCCCGTCAAGGCTTAAAGCCGGTCTTTTCTATGCTCTCCCTCAGGCTCCGCAGCAATTTAAGCAGCTTTTGATGGTTGGTGGTGTGCCGCGCTACTTCCAGATTGCACCGTGTTTTAGAGATGAAGACCCGCGTGCAGACCGTCTTTATGGCGACTTTTACCAGCTAGACCTTGAGATGGCTTTTGTCGAAGATGGCGAAACCATCCGCAAAGAAACCGAGCCTCTGATGGTTTGCCTTGCTACTGATTTTGGCGGCAAAAAGATCGAGCTTGGCTCTGAATTTGCGAAGCAGTTTATTAAGGAAGGTAGTGACATCCCACGCATCCCATATCAGGTTGCGATGGATGTCTATGGTACCGACAAGCCAGACCTCCGCTTTGGTATGGAAATGGTTGATCTTACCGATGCTCTAAAAGACACCGAGTTTAAGGTGTTTAAGAGTCCTTGTGTAAAAGCGCTCTGTGTTAAAAATGGCGCTTCACTCACCCGTAGCCAGATTGATAATTTCACCGACGAAGCCAAGAAGCTTGGCGCTGGCGGTCTTGCCTATATTATTTATGAAAATGGTTCCGAAAAATCCCCAATCGCCAAGTTCTTAAAAGAGGAAGAACTGGTCAAAATCAAAGAGTTAACTGGTGCTGAAGACGGCGACGCAGTCTTCGTTGGCGCAGACGCGAGGGAAAAGGTCAATAAGGTCCTAGGCGCTCTCCGTCTTTCCTTTGCCAATCATTTTGAACTTACCGATAAGACTAAGGTTGCCTTCTGTTGGATTACCGATTTCCCATTCTACGAGTGGAACGATGGCGAGGAAAAATTAGACTTCGGTCACAACCCATTCTCAATGCCAAAAGGTGGCCTCGAAGCGCTAGAATCTGCCAAGACCGACGCAGAAAAATTAGCTATCGTGGCAGACCAGTACGACTTTGTAATGAATGGCCTAGAAGTTTGCTCCGGCGCCG
>CAZKNA010000019.1:0-12710 GCA_964554175.1 uncultured Candidatus Saccharibacteria bacterium
GTTAGATGAGCAAATTTGATGAGCAATACCTGGATCTATGCGAACGGATTCTGACAGACGGCGAGAAGGTTGTTAATTATACTCACACCACCGATAAACGGGGGTCGGCGAGCGTTTCAATGCCAAATCATATCGCACAGGTTAAGAGTGAGAGCGCGACGATTCGTTTGCCACATCAAGTTTTGGAGTTTGACCTTTCTGAGGAGTTTCCGGTTCTCACCACGAAGTTCACAGTCTTTAAGGCTGCTATTTTGGAGATGCTGTGGATTTGGCAAGTTCAGAGTAATGATGTGCGCTGGCTACAAGAGCGAGGGGTGAAGATTTGGAACGAATGGGAGATTGACGAAAACGGTGATTATATGGGCAAACATTTTGGTAAAGAGTTTGCGCATACGATTGGCACGGCCTACGGTTGGATAGTAAGGAAATATCATCTGACGGAAGATTTGATTGATACGCTTAAAAACGACCCGGGCAACCGGCGGATGGTGCTTTCTCTCTGGCAGAATGAATTTCTAAAAACGGCGGCGCTGCCGAGCTGTGTCTGGAGTAATGAGTGGAACATCACAAATGGCCGAGTGAATCTCTTGGTCAATTCACGTTCTACGGATGTGCCGCTAGGGTTGCCGTTTAATATTACACAGTACGCAACTTTCCTCTGTTTAATCGCGCATTGTCTGGATCTTAAGCCTGGTAAGATGACTTTTGTAACGAATGATGCGCATATCTATGAAAATCAGGTGGAAGGGATTCGTGAGCAGATACGGCGGAGAGATGAGAAAATCGCGAAAGATGGCAAGCTATTTGATGCGCCGAAACTTTGGATTAACCCAGAGGTGAAAGATTTCTTTAAGTTTGATAATTCCAGGAAACTTTCGGATATTAAACTGGTTGATTACGAGCACCAAGGTAAACTCAAGATGGAGATTACAGCGTGATTTCAATAATAGCGGCAGTTGGGAAAGGTTTGGAGCTTGGCTATAAGGGCGATTTGGTCTGGCGTTTGCCAGAAGATTTGAAGTATTTTAAAGAGGTGACTAAGGGCCATACGGTTTTGATGGGCTATAACACTTTTATGTCTTTGCCAAAGCTTTTGCCGGGGCGAAAGCACGTGGTTTTGACGCGCGAGCCAGAGAAACTGGCTACTTTGGCAGATGAAAAAGGGTTTTTTGGCAAAGAAAAGCCGGAAGTGATTGGTATTACGGAATTATTTGAGTTTGTTGATAAATATAAAGGTACCGAGGAAGAATTATTTATTATTGGGGGCGGGAGTGTTTATAAGCAGTTGATTGATACCGCTGATAAGTTGTATTTGACAGAAATTTCGGCAGATTTTCCAGAGGCGGATGTGTATTTCCCCAGTTTTGACAAGAGCGATTTTCGGCGCGAAGTAGTGAAAAAAGGAAGGGACGAGAAGTATGATCTAAGCTACTCTTTTGTCGTTTATACCAGAAAATAATCTTTTGAAAGGAGATTTTTATGAGAGATTTTGTGTTTGATTTGATTGAGCAAGAAAAGGTGCGGCAAAAAGAGGGGTTAGAGTTAATTCCGAGCGAGAACTATGTCTCGCCAGAGGTTTTAGAGGCGATGGGCTCGGTTCTGACCAATAAATATTCTGAAGGCTATCCGTCTTTTGCCGATTTAGATAAGCCTGATGCGGAAATCGCGAAAGAGATCTTGCCAAATTCGCGCTACTATGGCGGGCAAGTGAATGTGGACCGGATAGAGCGGTTGGCGATTTCTCGGGCGATGAAGCTGTTTCACGCGGACCACGCCAATGTTCAACCACACTCAGGGGCGAACGCAAACGAGGCGGTTTATTATGCTTGGTGCGAGCCGGGTGATAAGATTCTCGCGATGAATTTGGCGCACGGTGGTCATCTAACTCACGGTTCACCGGTGACGCGATCTGCGCATATCTGGAACTTTATCGCTTATGGCGTGACTGAAGACGGCGATATCGATTATGATGAGCTAGAAAGATTGGCGCTTGAGGAGAAGCCAAAGATTATTTTGGTTGGTTATTCGGCTTTTATGAAGATTCCGGATTTTGAGCGCGTAGTAAAGGTTGGCAAGAAAGTTGGAGCTTTATTGATGGCCGATATGGCGCACGTGGCGGGCTTGATTGCCGGTGGAGTACATCCGAATCCGCTAGACTTTGGGTTTAACGTGATGACTACGACTACGCACAAGACTTTGCGCGGGCCGCGTGGTGGGTTGATTCTTTCTAAAGGCAAGGTTTCTTCGCCGTTAAAGAAGCCAGAGAAAACCCTAGAGAATATCCCGACTTTGATTGACCGCTCGGTATTCCCTGGTACGCAAGGTGGGCCACTGGAACACGTGATTGCGGCCAAGGCGGTGGCTTTTGGCGAGGCGCTCCAGCCATCCTTTAAGGATTACGCAGCGAAGATTGTCGAGAATGCAAAGGCGTTGGCCACTGAGCTGATGGACCGTAGGTTTGTGCTTCAAGGGGGTGGGACGGAAAACCATTTGGTGCTCGTGAATGTAGAGAAGAGCTTTGGGTTTAACGGTAAGATTTATGAAAAGGCGCTTGATATGGTCGGGCTGACTTTGAATGCCAATGCGCTTCCTGGTGATAAAGCGGCGGCATTTAGACCATCTGGGGTGCGTCTTGGCACACCAGCGATTACGACCCGTGGGATGGGCGTTCCTGAGATGAAGCAGATTGCCGAGTGGATGGAAGAAGTGGCGCATATTTGCGAAGAGGTTCCATCGGAAGATAAACTGTCTGAAAAGGCGGATGAATTTGAGAAGATTCACGCTGAAGTAAAGAAGATGGCACTGAAGTTTCCAGTTCCAAGTATAAAATAATTCTAGTGATATATCTGCATATAATACAACGGCTACTATAGTGATAGATATATTGACTAAATGCTGTAAGTATTGTATAATATGAGTATGTCTAAGACTGAGCCAGATGTTGGCAAGATTATACTAGCTATCACGAGTATCCTTACATTGATTTTGGGTGCAGTTATTATTGTTAGCGTCTCAGAGTCTAATAAACAACAAAAAAAGAATTCTTGCCAAAGTAATGGAAAAGTATATAATGATACTACTAAGGTTTGCAGGGATAAAACCTTGTCTGAAATATTTGATGAAAAATGTACTAGTAATACAACCTATACTATTGGCGGAAAGAGTTATACTTGTTCGGAGCTAAGGAAACTGGGCCTAGAAAGAGCATTTGTTGACAATAAAATAGTAAAGCATGGCGACATATTATATGAAAGAGGTACAAATACTGAGATAGCTGCTGGGAAACAGACTGGGGATTATTGTTTGTCTGCTCAAGACACTTGGAACCATATTGGAGAAATGAGATGTGTTGTCTTCAAATATGAGTATCTTGCTTGCAAAAATGGATATTGTTTTTTGGATGAGAAGAAGAACTATATATCTGGGTTTGTGGCATTTTTTGGTAGATATTATATGTATGATTGGGATAGCTTTAAGGCGGAGTATCAGAGTGGAGTATCCAATATCCTTGTTTGTGGCCAAATATACTCATATCAAGGCCATCCAGAGATTAAAGTAGTAGACGTGGACAGACAAGTTGTTAAAAATCCTGTATCGAGAGACGGAGCGTATCCTTATAGCTGTAAGAGAAATTAGGAAATAATAGGGCAATACTACATGAGTGGTAGAGAGATTAGTAAAAATATTGTAAAAATAGACATACGAATACTTGCGTTGCTTATTGCAGTTGTATTTTTCTCTATAGTAATACTCTTTCTGTCTGTAAACATAAGTTCGAACAAGTATGAACAAGAAGATGAGACAGCAATGAAAATGACCGGTATTTACTACGGTGATGGGGCAACCGCCGAATGCAAACCAGGATATTTGTGTAGGTCAGGCTACTCCAGCGAGCAGTATGTAGAACTAAGGGATGATAGGACATGTAATACAAATATTAATTTTATCGGATGGACGGGAGCTTGCGAGTGGGGAGATAACACTGATGCTAAAACTCTTGAAGAGTTCCCGTTCTGTTTGGTTTTTTCGGGGGCGTTAAGAAATAATAGCACTACGGACGATTTGTCGAGAAAAAATTCTGTTTGCTTTAGATATGAAAATGATCGGTTAATTATATTTCAAGCTTATCTGAAAAAAGAACCATAATGTATTACATAAAAATGGTGGAGCATAGGAGATTCAAACTCCTGACCTCGGCAATGCGAATGCCGCGCTCTATCAGCTGAGCTAATGCCCCAACGGGAATAATTATAGCACAAAAATCCCCCTTTTTAAAGGGGGATTTAAGTCTTAGGTCTTAAGCCTTTAGAACTTTCTTGTCGTATTTAGCAGCACCAAAGCCGAGGATGAGCAAGAAGATTGGCTGTAGGAAGAAGAGACCGACAGCGAAACCAGTGCTCTTACCGAAGGCCTTGGCAAGGCGACCGGCGAAGCGGATTTGGACATATAGAGAGATGACGCAGGTGAGTAGCATCGTGACGATGACCCAGCCGTTGGTGATGACATCTTGTGGAAGCTCGCTGCTCATGCTGTTGAAGTAGTCGGCAGCGCGATCGCCGAGGGCAAGAACGAGGGCGACGCTGAAGGCGGTGCTAGCGAGAAGATCCCAAAGAATCCACCATGGTGAGAGGCCAATCATCTTGAAAGCGCAGTAAAGGTTGTAAATCGGGATGAGCGATTTCCAGCCCTTGATGCCGGCTTTAGTAAAGATTTTCCAAAGTGCAATAACGACAAATATATAAAACACTGTTATCGAAATGATAACTGTGCCGAGAAGGCCACCAGCAAAAGCTGCCTCTTTAGGGGTAAGGCTTTCCCAAGTGATTGTTGAGTTCATAGTTTTACTCCGTTTATGCTAATATATTTTCATTATAGTAAAAAGAAATAAAATTGCAACTCTAGACATTTTTGGAATTTGTGGTATAATGGAAATATGAGGAAGGTCTCTATTTTTATTGTAAAGCATAGATTTCTAATTCTAATTATTTCCCTGTTACTTTTGATTCCGTCTATTTTTGGTATGGCTGCAACTAGAGTGAATTATGATATGCTGACCTACCTTCCACAGGAAATGGATACAATGAAGGGGCAAGATGAGCTCCTGAAAGACTTTGGCAAGGGGGCGTTCTCGATGGTGGTGTTTGAGGGAATGCCAGAGGAAGATGTGAAAAAGGCGCGCGATGAGATTGCGGAGATTCCGCACGTTGAAAATGCGCTGTGGTATTCTTCGGTGATGGATCTATCTGTACCGATGGAGATTTTGCCGACTAGCCTCTATAATGCCTTTAATACTGATAACGCGACGATGATGGTCGTATTCTTTGATACTTCGACTTCGGCGGATGAGACCTTGCAGGCGATTACTGAGGTGAAGAAAGTGGCGGATGGAAAGGCCTTTGTTTCTGGTATGTCTGCCTTGGTGACCGATTTGAAAGATTTGGTGGAGCGTGAGGAAATGATTTACGTCGGGCTGGCAGCGGGGTTGGCGCTGGTTGCGATGATGTTATTCCTGGATAACTGGCTGATTCCGTTCCTATTCCTAGGTTCGGTTGGGATGATGATTTTGATTAATATGGGTACGAACATTGTCTTTGGCGAGGTGTCGTTTATTACGATGGCGCTGGCCGCAGTCTTACAGCTGGCGGTGACAATGGACTACTCTATTTTCCTCTGGCACTCTTATAAAGAGATTTGTACGCGTAAGTCAAATAAAGAGGAAGCGATGGCTTCGGCGATTCGCAAGACGTTTACTTCGGTGGCAGGAAGCTCGGTGACGACCGTGGCTGGCTTTGTGGCGCTTTGCTTTATGACTTATAAACTCGGAATTGACCTTGGTATTGTGATGGCGAAGGGCGTTGTGTTAGGGGTGATTGGTTGTGTGACGGTACTTCCAGCGATGATTTTGCTCTTTGATAAGGCGCTTGACAAGATGAACCATCGGACGATTTTGCCAAAGATGGACAAGCTCTCGCATAGAATTGTAAAGATTTTCCCGGCGATTTTGATTGTGTTTGCGGGGCTAGTGGCGCCGGCTTATATTAATTACAAGGCGACAAACGACAATGTCTATTATGATATGGGTTCTTCAATGCCAGAGAGTATGGACGTGGTAATCGCGAATAAGAAACTGGAAGAGAATTTCCATATGGCTTCTACGCATATGGTGCTACTTCCTGCAGATGTTTCTGATGATAAAGCTCGTGATATGTTCAAGAAGATGGAAGAGGTTCCTGGCGTTAAATTTGTGCTGGGGATGGAGACACTCATTGGCGAGAGGGTGCCAGTTGAGTTCTTGCCGAGCTCAGTAACTTCGGTTCTTAAATCTAACAACTGGGAACTTGCAATGATTGGGTCGGAATATGACACTGGTAGTGATGCCGTGAATGCCCAGATTGACGAGCTCAACAAGATTCTTAAAGATACTGATGAAGGCGGGCTGCTCATTGGCGAAGCGCCAGCGATGAAAGATATGATTCAGATGATGGGTAACGATTTCCAGGTGGTAAACATCGTTTCAATCGTGCTCGTATTTATTATTATTGCGATAGTCGAAAAGAGTGCGATTTTGCCGGTGCTTTTGATTGCTCTGATTGAAGTGGCAATCTTTATTAACCTAGGTATTTCAAATCTCCAGGGTGAGAGCCTGGTCTTTATCGCACCGATTTGTCTCTCGACGATTCAGCTTGGTGCGACGGTAGACTACGCGATTTTGATGACAACTAGGTATAAAAACGAGCGGATGAATGGAATTGAAAAACGGAAAGCGGTTGAGATTGCGCTTTCTACCTCGATTCCGTCCATCATCGTTTCTGGTATGGGGCTATTTGCGGCCACGATTGGCGTGGCGGTTTACTCTGATATTGAGATGATTTCCCAGATTTGTTTGCTACTTGCACGCGGTGCTATGATTTCGATGGCGATGGTCATCCTGGTCTTGCCGGCGATGCTGATGTTATTTGATAAAGTAATTTGTATGTCGACAGTTGGAATGAAAAAATGTTTGGAAAGGAAATAAAATGAAAGGAATAAAGATGTCAAGAAAGGTAGTGCTGGGGGCCGTAGTCTCTGCGGTTGTGGCTTCTAGTGTTGGAGCTTTAATGCTCACAAATAGTAAAACGGTAAGTGCAGATGAAACTAAAACTGTAGTTTCTAGCGCAAAAAATGAACTAAGTGCTGCACTGCTAGATGAGACTGTTTATGTGTTTTTGAATGCAGATGGTGAAGTTAAGAAGACGATTTCTTCAGATTGGACAAAGAACGACCTTGGTACGGATGTTTATACCAAGACTGAAGGCAAAGTTTCTACCCCAGTTACAATGAAGATTTCTTACTATCTTGACGGACAGAAAGTCTCGGCAGACGAAATTCGTGGCCGTTCTGGGCATGTTAAAATTCGCTACGATTACACCAACAATGAACGTGTGAATGGCATGTATATGCCATACGCGGTGGTTTCGGGCGCGGTCCTTTCGGATGAGCATTTTTCTAATATCTCTGTCACTAACGGAAAAGCGATTAACGACGGCACTAGAACTACTATCGTAGGGTTAGCGCTCCCAGGTATGAAAGAGGACTTGGGTGTTGCGCTCGGTCTTCCAGAATATATTGAAATCGAAGCTGATGCAAAAGATTTCAAGATGGAGATGACGGCCACCTTGGCTTCCTCACAAATTTTTGCCAATGTTGATACTTCTGCGCTTAACTCGGTTGCTTCCCTTTCTTCGCAACTTGAGCTGCTCGCCTCTTCAATGAACCAGCTTCTAAATGGTTCTGTTCAGATTCGTGATGGTCTAGCAACCCTAAATAGCAAGACGGGCGCGTTAGTAGATGGAGTTTCACAGCTCCAGGCTGGTTCCTTGAAGCTTGCTAACGGAACGAGTGCTTTATCTGAAGGTTTAGGTACAGCCTATGCTGGCTCTAAAGAACTTGCTAGTGGCCTTTCAGAGGCCTATGAAGGCTCAAAGGCTTTGACTGCTGGTGTAGCAGGTGCCTATGATGGTGCCAAAAAGATTGATGTGGGCGTAGATCAACTGATTACTTCAATGAATGAACTTGCCGGCGGCTTTACAATTTTGAATAAAGATAATGCTAATACAAAATTGATTTCTGGCGCAACTCAATTCTTTAATGGTACGATTGCAGCTCTCCAGGCACAGGGTGCTACGACTATTACTGCAGAAAATTATGAGACGGTCTTAGCTGCTTTAATTCAGGATTATACTACTGCCGGCAATGCTGAAATGGTGGAGAAAATGAGCACTTCCTTGGCGCAGCTTAGACTTTATAGTGGAGTAATTGCATACATTTCTGGTGTAAATCAAATTGCTGCGGGCGCGGCAAGTGCTCCGGCAAAAGTAGCACCACTCAAGGAAGGCACTAGCGCACTTGCTAGCGGTCTTTCCCAGATGAATATTAAAGTTCCGGCACTTTCTGAGGGGCTTTCCAAGCTTTCTACTGGCGCTACTAACTTATCTAATGGTCTTGCTGATGCTTATACTGGTTCCAAAGAAATTGCTACGGGTACGACTAGCCTAAATGCAGGAATTTCTAATTTGGCCGGTAATATCCCAGCTTTGACTGATGGGGTTTCCAAACTTGCTAATGGTTCTTCTAGCCTAACAGATGGCCTTGTTCAGTTTAACGAACAAGGTATTCAGAAGCTAGTTTCACTCTACAATGGCAATGTTAAAGCCCTAATTGAACGTATCCAAACAATCGTCAATTTAGCTAAGAATTCTGACTCTAAGACTAAATACATTTATAGAACCTCCGAAATCTGATATAATTAAGATATGGATTTTGATAAAGAGGTATTACAATTTAAGGGGAAAGTTTTAGTAGATTTTAATGCGGAGTGGTGTGGTCCGTGCCAGGCCTTGAAGCCAATTTTGGAAGAGGCAGAGGCTGAGCTACCAGAGGGGGTAAAGATTCTTCCGGTAGATATTGACGAAAATCGCGAGATTGCCGAGGAATATGGAATTTCGGCGATTCCTTGCCTAGTTCTGTTTGATGGCGGGAAAGAGGTCGACCGATTTGTAGGGTTGATTTCTAAGAAGAAAATCTTAAAGATGATGGGGGTCTAATGTACGATATTGTTATTATTGGTGCAGGAACGGCAGGGCTAACCGCGGCGATTTACGCTAGGCGTGCCGAGAAAAAAGTGCTGGTTCTTGAGGCTGTTTCCTATGGCGGCCAGATTATTAATACTCTTTCGATTGAGAATTACCCTGGAATGTATAAGGTTTCGGGGCCAGAATTTGCTAAGTCTTTGTATGAGCAGGCAAAAGAGCTGGGTGCGGAGATTGAATTTGAAAAAGTAATTTCGGTTCGGCGGGATGAGGAATCCTTTGTTATCGGGACAGAAGACGATACCTACAGGGCAAAAGCAGTGATTCTTGCGACTGGCTCGGAATACCGAAAGCTAGGTATAGAGCACGAGGATGAGCTAATTGGTAAAGGTGTTTCATACTGTGCGACTTGTGACGGTTCGTTCTATAAGGATAAAGATGTAATGGTGAATGGGGGTGGCAATACAGCGCTCTATGATGCGGAATATTTGGCGAAGATTTGTAAAAAGGTTTATTTGGTACACCGCAGAGATCAGTTTAGGGGTGATATTTCCCTAGTTGAGCGAGTGAAAAAACTTTCGAACGTAGAGATAATTCTTGGCGCGACAGTGGGCGAGCTAGTAGTTTCTGATGGTCGGCTTTCGGGGGTGAAACTGGCATTTATAGATGCGCCAGCAAAAGAACTAGAAGTTTCCGGTCTGTTTGTGGCTATTGGGCACAAGCCGAGTGCAGAGGCATTCTTTGATCTAGTTGAGCAGGATGAAGATGGTTATGTGATTGCGGGCGAAGATTGTAAGACTTCGTGCGAGGGGGTGTTTGTGGCTGGCGATGTGAGACGGAAAGATCTGCGCCAATTAGTAACCGCGGCGGCGGATGGAGCCAGTGCGGCGACTGCCGCTGTTAGCTATCTAAATGGCACTAATAATTAGCATCAAAAAACCGCCTCTCTGGGCGGTTTTTTGATTCTTGAAGCTTAACGCTTGGAGAACTGTTCCTTCTTGCGGGCGGAACGAAGCCCGTATTTTTTGCGCTCTTTCTCGCGTGGGTCGCGCTTGATGAAGCCAGCTTTCTTCAATACTGGGCGAAGATCGACAGCCTCAGTTACGAGAGCTTTGGAGATTGCGAGCTTGATCGCATCGACTTGGCCGGCGAGACCGCCGCCAGAGACACGAACAGTAATATCGTAATCTTTCTGCTTTCCAGCAAGAGCGAGTGGATCGGTAATCTCGGCGAGTTTGGACTTGTCACCGGACAAGTACTCAAGAGCCGGCTTACCGTTAACCTCTATTTCACCTTTGCCTTTGTAGAGGCGGACGCGAGCGGTGGCAGCTTTGCGGCGGCCGAGCCCGTAGGTGTATTTTCCTTTAACTTCTGCCATTATTTAATCTCCTTTGGATTCTGAGCTGTATGGGTGTGCTCAGCGCCGCCAAAGACGCGGAGACGTGCCAAACGAGCGGCAGCCAATTTGTTCTTTGGAAGCATACCTTTTACAGCCTCTTTAACCGCAACAGATGGGTCTTTTTCGATAACCTCTTCGAGACGAAGCTCTTTGAGGCCACCTGGGAAGCCACTGTGGCGATAGTATTTCTTGTCGGTCATTTTGTTGCCAGTAACTTTGAGGTTCTTGGCATTTAAGACGATGACATAATCTCCGTTGTCGATGTGCGGGGTGTAAGTAACCTTACTCTTGCCCATCAACTTGTCGGCGACGATGACAGCGAGTTTACCAAGTGGTAAAGTGCTGGCATCAATCGTCCACCATTCGCGGGAGATTTCAGCAGTTTTCTGAGAATAAGTCTTCATTATTTATCCTCCTTCTTCTCTAGGTTGATGGTGTCAACGAAAGAGATAGTGCTCATCTCGGCATTGTCACCCTTGCGATTGCCGGCAGCTTCGATGCGAAGATAGCCAGAATTTCTAGTGACCTGTGGGGCGATGGTGTCAATTAGTAAACCAGCCACCTCTATATCGCCGAGGCGAGAGATGATGATTCTACGATTTTGTAGACCGCCTTTCTTTGCACGAGTGATGAGCTTCTCGGTCTCGCGACGAATTTCTTTGGCGCGAGCGAGAGTAGTCGTAATAGACTGGTATTTGATCAGGGAGCACATCAGCCCACGAGTGAGCGCTCGCCTCTGATCGGTCTTACGGCCAAATTTACGGCCTTGATATCCGTGACGATGCATATTAGATGTTTAACTCCGTTAACTTTTCTTTAACTTCATCTAATGCCTTAGTACCGAAACCTTTGAGGTCTTTCAAATCAGAATCTGAAAGCATAACGAGGTCGCGAACGGTCTTGATACCGTTGTTCATAAGGGCATTAGCGGTGCGTGCAGAGAGAGCAAGCTCTTCAATCGGCATCATGAGGCCAGGCTCATCTTCAACTTCGCTGGAACCAGGAGCTGGAGCGGAGTCAACCGTGGTGCCACCGGCAAGAGCGGTGTATTGATTGACGAGGATTGCAGCGGCTTCTTCAAACGCCTCTTCAGGAGTGATTGTGCCGTCTGTATCAACGGTAAGAGTCAACTGCTGAAGGTTGGTGTCTTGACCGACACGAGTGTTCTCGACTTTGTAGCGAACCCGAAGAACTGGGGTAAATACAGCGTCAAGAGCAATCATATCAGAGTGGACGCGATCTGCACTTGATTTCTCAATGCTGAGATATCCGCGGCCAGTCTCGACGATGAGGTGCATCTTAAGGGTGTAGTTTGGATCATCGATGTGGCAGATGACTTGATTCTTGTTGACGATTTCAATGTCATCGGTCGTCTTGATGTCGCCAGCTACAACGCGCTTGTCGCCAGCCTTTTCGCTCTGGTCTTTACCCTTGATCTCAAGAGTGAGCTCAACAGGGGTGTCAGAATGAGACTTAATGCGGACATTCTTGAGGTTCAACATGATGTCGACCACGTCTTCGCGGATGCCAGGGATGGCGGTGAATTCGTGGGTTGAACCCTCAATACTGAAGGAAGTGATAGCAGCACCTTTGATGGAAGAGAGCAAGACGCGGCGAAGAGAGTTACCGAGAGTGTTACCGTAGCCGTAGTAAAGCGGGCGGATGACAAACTCAGCACTGTTTTCACCTAATTTGTTCACATTCTCTAGGTTTGCTTCGTGAATTACTTTTGTAGTCATTTATTCCTTCCTTCCTTTAGCGTGAGTAATACTCAACGATTAATTGTTCATTAATACCGGCCTCAGCTTCTTCGCGCTTTGGTAGACCAGTGATTTCGATTTTCATTTTCTTGCCATCGGCTTTGATCCAGCTGGTTGGCTGGGCACCAGAGGCACTAATGATGTCGGCTAGCCCCTTGAAATAAGCGGACTTTCCAGATTTCGGACGGACTTCTAAAACATCACCAGGTTTCAGACGGATGGAAGGAATGTCGATCCTTTTGCCGTTTAAGAGGAAATGTCCGTGGGACACGAGCTGGCGGGCCTGGCGGCGAGTAAGAGCGAACCCAGCGCGGTAGACAACGTTGTCAGCGCGGCGCTCTAGAAACTCAAGGAGTTTCTCACCAGTTAGACCTTCGGCTCTGGTAGCTTCTTTCATCAATTTTGCGAACTGCTTCTCTAGTAGACCGCACAAAGATACATTCAATATCAGGACTTTTGGATGCCGGCGTCGGACTGATGGGA
>CAZKNA010000020.1:0-11562 GCA_964554175.1 uncultured Candidatus Saccharibacteria bacterium
ATACTCCCTTGGTTAAAGCAGATACGTCTAAAACTATCTGCTGAGCTAATATTACTCTCACATTATACACCAAGTCTAGGAAAAAAGCAAACTCATAGCAGGGATGAGATACGAGGCGGCGGGAGTAGCGGACTGAGTCGTACTTAAAGTACGGCGAAGGAGCAACGCATCCGCCAACGAAGTAGCTCGCCCTGCTATGAGTTTGCTAATTCGTCGAACTCTTCCATTGAGTGTATCAAGACCTCACGCGGCTTATTCCCGTTCGCTTCCCCAATCACCCCAATCTGTTCAAACCAAATCGCAAGCCCTGACACAAACCCATGCCCCTTCCCAAGATAAGTCTGTAGCATCGCCGTCGCAAATTTACCCTTAGAAAGTGTAATCTCAACCGCCTTGCGTACCACCGGGTCGTTCGGATCAAACCGACGCCCCATATCGCCAATCGAGCCACCAGCCGCCGGGCCTACCCCAATCGACACCGCCTGCGCAATTACCTCTTTATTGTATTCTGGTGGCCTCTGTTCCTTCAAGAAATTCGCCACCTTAATTTCCTCTTCATCCTCAAGCATCGCGCCCTGGATACGACGTGGCACCCCCTGCATATCCGTCGTCAACATTAGCATATCGCCCTTACCAAGCAACTTCTCCGCCCCACCTTTATCAAGCATCACCATCGAATCAGTCGTCGAAGACACCGCGAACGCAATCCTCGCCGGCACGTTGCCTTTAATCAAACCAGTCACCACCTTCACAATCGGCTTCTGCGTCGCCAAAACTAGGTGAATCCCAGCCGCGCGCCCCATCTGCGCAATTCGTACAATCGGCGGCTCCATTTCTTTCCCTGCCTGCATCATAATATCAGACATCTCATCAATCACAATCACAATATACGGCATCTTCCCGCCGTCGTGCTTCTGCTCGTTACCATCTTCATCCGTCTTGGAAACCTTGCCACCATCAGAAGCCTTCTTCTTGTTGTAAGAAACAATGTTCTTTACCCCCTCTTCTGCGAACAAAGTATACCGCCTCGTCATCTCATTTACCGCCCACTTCAGCGATGAAACCGCCTCCGCCGTTTCTGAAATAATTGGTGTTAAGAGGTGTGGAATATCTGCATACTGCACCATCTCTACCCGCTTCGGGTCAATGATAATAAACTTAAGATCAGACGGCGAATTACGATATAGAAGCGACACAATCATCGCATTCGTCATCACCGATTTACCAGAACCAGTAGTACCTGCAATTAAGAGGTGTGGCATCTTCGCCAGGTTCGCCACCACCGACTTACCAGAAATATCCTTCCCCACCGCGAAAGTCAGCGGATCATCCGCATTCTTCCACTCTGGACTCTCAAGAAGCACTCTAAGCCCTACCGCTGCCGGCTTCGCATTTGGAATCTCCACACCTACTAATGAAGTCCCCGGAATCGGCGCCTCAATACGCACCTTCGCCACCGACAAATTCAAAGCCAATTCCTTGTCGCGCGCCAAAATCTTTGAAAGGTTCACTCCCGCTGGCGGCTTCAAGGTATATTGTGTTACACGAGGACCAATATTTGCTCCGTCCATCTCCACGTCAATCCCAAAATCCGCCAAAGTCGACTTAATAATAAAGGCATTCTGCTGCACGTTCCCCGGATCCGCCGGCGACGACACTTTCTCTAACAAGCTAAGCGGCGGCATCTTCCAGTTCGGATCTCCCACCTCCACCAAGGCCTTCTCCACTGGCTTGTCTGCCTTAACATCTTCTTTTTTCTCAACTGGTTTTTTAATCACATCTTTTTTCAGAAGCGAAAATCTCTTTTTCGGCTTCTTCTCCGCCATCGGCTTTGTTTCACCCGAAATCTTCAGCTCAGTCTTTTTTACCGGTGCGTCAATCACAATATCATCTTCGTCTTTCTCTTTCTTCTCGCCCCTAATCCTCCTAAATACCGTCATTGGCGACACCTGAAGCACAAAGATGCTCGTCACAAAAATCAAAAATGCAAAAATGAGGAATCCTGCCACCGAGCCAAGATTCCCAGAAACCATTTTATCCATCTCCGCCCCCATCGAACCACCGTTCTTAAATACTCCAAATAGCCCCGTAAACCACGTCAGCATCAAAATCGTCGAAATCAAAATTCGCATCGGCAACCGATTCCCCTCCGCCCTAAAAATGCTCACTGCAAGATAAACCAACGCCGCCGGAATCAGATAAACCGAGAAGCCAATCAACCTTACCGCTTCTTTGTGAATCGAGTTTAGGAGCTCCCCACTACTCCCAAACCACATAAAGACAATCACAACGGCCAGCAGAATCATAAACACCCCGAAAACCTGCCAACCGAAACCACTTGGCATCTCGGCTGATTTCTTCGCCGGCGCTCTTTTTGCCACCGGCTTCCTACCTCGTTTTGCTGTTTTCCTCCTTGCCATAAACCTATTATATCACAGATTTATGGTTGTGCTACTTTCTTCATAGAAAGGCTAATCTTCCCCCTATCATCAATTGCGGTCAGCTTCACATTGACCTCTTGGCCAACTTTGAGCACGTCCTCAACCTTATTCACTTTCTCATCTTTAATCTGTGAAATGTGTAGCATTCCATCAATTCCAGGAAGAATATTCACAAACGCACCAAAGTCCTTAATTGTGACGACTTTACCCTTGTAAATCTTCCCAACTTCTGGCTCTTCTACCAGGCTCTTCACCCATTCAACAGCCTTAGAAATCGCCTCTGGATTTGTGCCAGAAATTGTCACCAGTCCGCTATCATCAATATCAACCTGGGCGCCAGTCTCTTCTACAATCTTATTGATCGTTTCGCCGCCTTTACCAATCACGGTTCCGATTTTCTTCGGGTCAATCTGAACCTTCTCAATCTGTGGCGCATAATCAGAAATCTTCTCGCGTGGGCCAGGTAGCACCGAAAGCATGTGTTCCAAAATAAACATTCTACCCTCGTGAGACTGCTTAATCGCCTTCTCAAGAATATCTACCGGAAGACCATGAACCTTCATGTCCATCTGAAGCGCCGTCACGCCCTCAGTTGTACCAGTAACCTTAAAGTCCATATCACCAGCAAAATCCTCTGCATCCATCAAATCTGTTAACACATAGGCCTTGTCAATATCTGAAGCTGTTACCTCTGAGCCTTTTGGCACATCTACCATCAAGCCCATTGCCACACCAGAAACTGGGCGGACAAGTGGTACACCTGCATCCATCAAAGCTAGACATGAAGAACAGGTTGCAGCCATAGAAGTAGAACCGTTCTGAGACATAATCTCGGTCACGCTCCGGATTGCATATGGGAAATCTTCCTTAGATGGCAACACCGGAATAAGAGCTCTCTCTGCCAAATAGCCATGACCAACCTCGCGGCGCCCTGGCGAACCAAGCCTACCAATCTCACCAACAGTATAAGACGGCGCATTATAGTGGTGCATATAGCGTCTCTCACCATCTGTTACTTCCATAGTATCTACAATCTGGGAGAACGATAGCGGCGCCAAAGTCACGATGTTAAGAGCCTGTGTCAAACCTCTCGTAAAGAGCGCTGAACCATGGGTTCTTGGAAGTAGCCCAACCTGTGAAGAAAGCGGACGTACCTCTGTCAATTTACGGCCATCTGGACGTACCCCATCCTCAATAATTGCCCGACGTACCTCATGATGAACCGCCAACTCAAACGCTTCGTGATACTCCTTAGCATATTTCTCATTATAATCCGCAATTTTCTCCTCTAGAGTCTCTCCCTCACCTAGCTCATCTGCAAATTCAGCATCCATCTCATCGCGGAGTTTATTACAAATCTCTGCCCGCTCCAAGACATTACCTCTGATAATCGAGCCCTTCTCCCCAAAGTGTTTCTCACCCCACTTGTCAACTTTCTCTTGGATTCCTTCATCTGGAAGCACCAATTCATACTCTTTCTCAGCTACAGAGACTAGTTTCCTTAATTCCTCCTGAAGCTTCAAAGCCGGCTGACATTCAGCAACTGCCCACTTCATCGCCTCAATAATCACATCCTCTGGAACCTCTTTCGCTCCTGCTTCCACCATCATCACCTTATCGCCACGTACGGCCACGACCAAATCAAGATCCGAAGCCTCGCGCTCTTCAGGGGTAAGAAATGCCTTAAACTTGCCATCAACGCGGCCAATTCTAAGCCCTGCCACCGGCCCATCAAACGGCACCCCAGCATTGAGAAGGGCCGAAGAAGCAGCTACCATACCAATCACATCTGGTCTAAACGAAGGGTCCATCGAAAGCACGGTCGTAACAACCTGAACTTCCTGCCTATAGCCCTTCGGGAACAGAGGTCGAATCGGGCGGTCAATCAAGCGTCCTACCAGAATTGCCTCATCTGCTGGCTTCCCTTCCCTCTTCAAAAACTTTGAACCAGAAATTTTACCAGCTGCATAAAACTTTTCTTCATAGTCAATCGAGAGTGGGAAGAAATCCTGCTGAACTGGATCTTTAGAGACCACCACACTCCCTAAAATTACCGTATCCCCATATCTTACGACCACCGAAGAAGTCGTCCTAAACCCAACCTTGTTGACCTCTAGGCTCAGCTTTCGCCCCTCCCATGCAGTCTCTACAATGGTCGTTTTTAGCCCTTTTGGATTGATAATATCCATAAAAATCCCTTTCTTCGGGAAAACCTCAGATAGCTGCCTCCGACCGCGTCTGAGCCACTTATCTGCCGTCTTCCCAAATTATTAAATTTACCTAAATTTATTCTACCACCTCTTGATTTTTTAGTCAATCTGTGCTATAATAGAGAGGTTGTTGAAAACTATTTTCTAAGGGGGTTCAGACAATGAACATTAATTTGAAATCGGTCAAATTTGACCAAAAAGATGGCACTGGTAGCATAGTGCTCAAGGGGAAACTGAAAGTCCAAGAAGGAGTCGTTGACGACCCAGTCATTGAGATTTTCAATGCCGTCCAGCAGAAAATGCAGGATGCAATCTTCAAGGACAAAGGTGTAAAATTAATCAATTTCACCCCCCTCTTCCCCATCTATGATGAGGGAAAGAACATTACGGTTTATAAGCTCGTTCCGAGCAAACCAGCTGGAGCGCCCATCAAGAGCTTCTTATCAGAAGCTGAAGTCACCCTTGACGTGTTTTATAAGAACCTGTTTATTGCTTCCTTTAAACAGTTCTTAGAAGACAGAAATGAAGTCTGTAACTATAATGGTTACAGTTTGTACAATGCTTGTATGGAAAGGATTGGGAAAGAAAAAGATCCCGACAAAAAGCAGTACGATATCCAGACAATAAAGATGTTACTGGAAAACTTCATCAACTTTTTAGGTCTTCCCTTACCGAGAAGTAAACAAGAGCACGAAAAGAAAGCCGCTCTTCTTACTCTCCAGTGGATGAATTCCGGAGAATTACACGAAAATCTCCCAAACGTTCACAATTTCAAGAAAGACCCCAGAGAGCTCATTGATGAGCTCTAGTACCTTAGCCCCCGCTTTGACGGGGGCTATTTTTTATATATAATATAACTATGTACGACCAGATGATTCTAATTGACAAGCCAGAGAATATGACCTCTTTTGGGGTCGTTGCCCGTGTCCGCCGCGTCCTTTCTGAGAAAGCTGGCAAAAAAATCAAAGTCGGCCACACCGGGACACTTGACCCTTTTGCCACCGGCCTTCTCATCTTAATGTCTGGCAAAAACACCAAAAAATGCCAAGATTTTTTGAGACTCGACAAACGCTACGAGGCCACTATGAAGCTCGGTTTTACTTCTACTACTGGCGACCCTGAGGGTGAAATCTCCGAGCAAAAAATTAGTTCACCCCCAACTCTAACAGAGGTAGAAACTGCCCTAAAATCTTTCACCGGCGAAATCATTCAGACCGTTCCCCGTTTTTCCGCCGTGAAAATCGACGGCCGCCGCGCCTACAACCTCGCTCGCGAAGGTAAAACCGTAGAGATGCCAAAAAGAACCGTTAAAATCTACGAAATCAACCTCTTAGAATACAATTTCCCCTATCTTAAAATTGATTGTAAAGTTTCTAGCGGCACTTATATCCGTACCCTCGCCGAAGACCTCGGCAAAGCCTTAAATACTGGGGCCTACCTCACCACCCTCCGCCGCACCGAAATCGGCCCTTATTCCCTAAAAGATGCCACTCCACTTGAAACTTGGATGGCTTCAGAAAAAGCCCTTGAAAAGAGTAAAGAAGTGTGATATAATCCTTAGCATATGATTACTAAAGAGAAAAAAGGCGAGGCTATTGCTAAGCTCGCCAGAAGTAAGGAAGATGTCGGTTCCCCTGAGGTTCAGGTTTCTATCTTGACCGAGCGCATTCTTGAAGTTACTGAACACGTCAAAGCCAACAAGCACGATTTCATGGCCCGCCGTGGTCTTATGCAGATGGTAGGAAGGCGCAAGAAACTTCTCAAATACCTTGAGAAAAACGACTTCGAGACTTACAAAGCGACCGTCGCAAAGCTCGGTCTTCGCAAATAATTAGCTTATATCGTCATCAGTAAAAAAGTCACGACATGTGCGTGACTTTTTTACTATACTAGATCCTTTTCGTTGGGGCTTTTCTTCCAATAAAAGCCCCGCTCTATTACATCCCTGGGATTCTAAACGCAGACGGGTCATCCGTAGTCGGCGTGGGCCCAACCTGAGTTGGCGCCTCTGGAGTAGCCGGAATCTCTGGAGTAGCTGGCGCTTCTGGCGCTGCTGGCACGACTGGCACAACCGGGGTCACTGGCGCTGCCGAAGATGGAGTCGCTACTGGCTCTGGGCTAGCCGGAGCCGCCTCTGGCATTGTTGGAGTCGCCTCTGGCATTACTGGAGTCGCTGGCTCAGCCGTTGGGGCTGGAGGCATCATCGCACCATCAACTGGTGGGGCTGGTGGCGGCGGTAGGATGTCTTTATTCATCCCCTCAGTCGCCGTAACCATCCCTGGTTCTTGCTCGGCTGGGGTATCTGTAGCTGTCATCATCCCCTCGTGTGCTACCCCCGCCGGTTCAGTAGCTGGAGCAACTGGCTCTAACATCCCATTTTGCATCACTGGTGGCTGCTCTGCTTCAACCGCTGATGGCTGAGAATAATCCATCTCTGGAATATGGTTCAATTCTGGGCCAGCCATCACTGCTGGCGTTGCTTGAACCGCCGGATTCGGCATCCCGCCATCCCCATCCAAAGCTGCTGCCATCATCTGACTATAATCTTTGGTTTCAGTTTTACCTATATTGTCCGTATCTATTGAGGAAAGCCCGACATCTGGCTTCAATCCACCTTGCGCCAATCGCTCACTTTCTTTGTTCATTTCCTCAAGAAGCTCATTTTTCTTTGGCTCCTCCTTCATCATCTCCTCAAGTTCAGCTTGTGCCTCCGCACTTGGTTGTAACTTTACGCTCTTATGCGTAGTGTCCTCCGGTGCTGGGCCAGTCGCCTTTGGCAACTCCGGAGCTTCAACTTTAGGTTCCTCCGCTTTAGGTTCCTCGGCCGGTGCTTCTGGAGCTTCTGACTCCTCCGCTTTTGGCATATCACTCAATAACTCACTCGGAGTTTCTAGGACTGGCTTCTGTGGCTCCACTTCTTTCGGCTCCTCAGCAGAAACTTCTGGAGTAACCGGGGCTTCCGGTTCCTCAGCTGGAGTCTCCGGTTCTTCAACTTTTGGTTCTTCCACTGGAACCTCCGGGGTTTCTGGAGCAGGCTCCTCCACAGGCTCTTCCACGTGTTTTTCCTTTGGTTCTTCAACTGGCATTTCCGGCGCGCTCTTAATCGTTTCCATCTCTGGTTCCTCCATTTCTTTTACTTTATTCTCATCTTCCGAAGAAGTCTCATCTGAAAATGGTTCAGACTCCATCATAATGGGCTCTTTCCCTTCCTCAGCCCTCTCGATATTTTCCGCAACCAAGCTCTGGTCCGCCCCCGCTTCCATCAACTTCGATGCCACCCCCATCGTCTCTGGTGTTGTATTCTCTTTTGCGAACCGTTCTGTTGAAGCCACAATACCAGTAAGAAGCGCTGTCGCACTATCTTTCTCAAATGCTTCCCCACCAAGCTCCACCCCTAGCTCTGCCACCATTTCCGATACCGAGGATGCCTCAGGGTTACTCCATTCCATCTCCGAGAACTTCCCACCTTCTTCTGTCGTAATATTAACAACTCCAGCATCGTGCATAATACGACCATATTCAACTAGCGCCCCATCCAGGTCACTTTCCTCCGCAACCCCTAGCGCTATAATCAAATCAACATTAAAATCCCCATAAGAATATTCTAGGTCGTTCTCCGAAATCGCCTCGTGGTAAGGTGTAATAAAGACCTTCACATAATCTCCATCAACCTTATACCTCAGGTGATCCGCCTTCTCCTTATCTAGCGAAATAATAAAGTCTTGTAAGGCATTCGTATCGGTCGAAAAAGTCTTTTCCGGGTTCAAAAACCGGAGCACATCCGGTGTCTTCCCTGAATAAATCGCCGTTGCCTTCTTCCCAAGTTTATCCAACATTAGCGTCAGCCCAAGCGCCGCGGAAACTTCGTCTACATTCGGATTTTTAGAAAGAGCAACCAGTATATTTTTCGCTCCATTCACCTTTTCTGCAATCTGTTTTATGTCTGCCATTTAGAACCTTACCTTTATGACCTAATATATAACACTATCTTACCATATTCCGCTCACGCTTTCAACCCCGAAATAACCCTTTACAACTTCTAAGAAGTGGTGTATAATTGTCCAAAGTAATAATTAAGTTAATTAGGAAACAAGATGCCGATTATTAAATCCGCTAAAAAAGCCGCGCGTCAGAGTGTCAAGCGCACCGCGCACAACCAACAAATCAAGAAAGATATCAAGACCGCTCTTAAGGCCTTCAAGAAGAATCCTTCCGCTGAAAACATGAAGAAGATTCAATCCGAGTACGACAAGGCCGCTAAAAAAGGTCTTCTAAAGAAGAATACCGCTTCTCGCCGCAAGGCTGCCATTGCTAAGTTTGCCAAAGCTGCCGGTGTTAAGCCATCCGCTTCCACCAAAAAAGCTGCTCCGGCCAAGAAGCCAGCCACCAAGGTTGCTCCAGCCAAAGCCGCTGCCAAGAAACCAGCTGCCAAAGCTACCACCAAGGCTCCAGCCAAGAAACCAGCCGCTAAGAAAGCTCCAGCAAAAAAGACTCCAAAAGAGTCCACGGCGAAAGCGAAGTAGTCTTCATCTGCATATCAAGTTCAGAGAGTGCTTTGAGCGCTCTCTTTTCTTTTACCCCATAACTATAATTATATTTCTGGCATAGTTTCGACACCAAAAGCCCCACAAACATGTAAGGATCATTCTCATCCTCCACCTTCTTAAGTTCCAGCGCCGCCTTTTTCCCATCCACAAGCGCCAGCTCCGCAATGTCAAAAATCTTCTTTTTCTCAAAAATCTTAAACTGCTGTGTCCTTACCCCCGCACACTTAGAAAACTCCTTAAAACTCTTCCTTCTCGGAGCCATCGTCTCCCAAATCACAATCGTGTGAGGAGTGTCTACATATTTTAAAAATTCTGCATAAAAATCTATCCCCGGCTCATCGCTCTCCTCGTCCTTCTCTTTACGAACTGGGGTCAAATCCCGAATCAAAATCTTTCTCTTATCCCCAAACAAACTCGTTCCCTGACAAATATTTACAATGTCTTGAATCCCCAGATTCTCCCCGTCAAAAATCTCATATTCCTCCCCCAGCACCTTCTTCACTTCTTGAGAAATTCTCACCCGGTCATCACCATAATATATATAAAACATTATCTCCCCTCCTTCTGACAACAAGGGCAAATATGCGTTCCTCGCCCCGCCACCCGAATTTTAACAATCTCTGCCCCGCACCTTTCACACTTCTCCCCATCCCGCCCAAACACTTTCGCAAATAAATCCAGATAATTCCCTTTTGTCCCATCAGCCTTCACATAAGTCGCCATCGTCGAGCCACCAGATTTCAAAGACCGCTCCATCACCGTTCTCGCCCCCTCTATCAAAGTCTCCGCCTCCGCACAAGAAACCGTCCCCGCCTTTCTCGCCGGGTGAATCTTCGCAAAATAGAGCGCCTCGTCCGCATAAATATTCCCCAGTCCCGAAATAACTTTCTGGTCTAAAATCACCGCCTTGACCGGCGCATTTTTATGCCGCTGCAACCGCGCAAACAGTTCTTCTCCCGTCATCTGCCACGGCTCCGGCGCCAAACTCGCGATAAACTTATCCTCTAAAACCTCCTCCGTCGGTACTACTTTCATAAACCCAAACTTCCGCTGGTCGTTAAAGAACAACTTCCCACCCTCAAACTCAATTTCCACCCTCGTCTGTTTATTTGGGAGCTCTGCGATAAAATTATCGTTCGGATGCCCCCCAGCAAAAGCCTGCGCTCCACGCCAAATCAATTGTCCGGTCATTCTAAGATGGCAAATCACCGACCTCCCATTATCAAAATCTATCACCAATGCCTTCCCAAACCGCCGAATTTCCAGCACCTTCGCCCCCAAGATATCTTCAGAATTACCAATAAAATTTTTCTCCGAAAAAACCTTCACCGCCCGAATCTTCTTCCCACGAATATATTCATCAAGCCCCCTCCTAATTGTCTCCACTTCTGGTAACTCTGGCATTACCCCTTAATTATACCATATTCCATATGTGCAAAAAATGCACATATCCAACTATCCAGCTTCTCTTAATAGTTGAGCTCTTTCCATTTTGGAAAAAGTTCAACTTTTCCACAGCCTATGGTATAATAAATCTACTCTAGGAGGAAATATGGCAGAAAAACAAATTGAGATCTACAAAGGCACCAAAGGCAATATCGTCTTTAATATTGATGCTAACGAAGAAACTATCTGGGCTTCCATAGATCAAATTGCTAAATTATTTGATACTACCAGACGAAACATAGAGCTCCATTTAACAAACATCTTTTCAGATGAAGAACTGGACAAAAATCGAACCGCGAAGGATTCCTTCGTAGTTCGAACAGAGGGCAATCGGCAAGTAAGACGTCAACTCAAGTTCTACAATCTCGACGCCATCATCTCTGTCGGCTACCGTGTCAACTCCAAAAAAGCCACCGACTTCCGCATCTGGGCCACCCAAACCCTAAAACAATACCTTGTAAACGGCGTCGCCGTCAACGAACGCCGCCTAAAAGAACTCGACAGCAAAAAACTCAAAAACGTCGAGGATATGATGAGTGTCGTCCGCCGTCTCATCGCCAGGCAAGAGCTCGACGCCGGTGAGGCCAGCGGCATCCTTGAGGTCATCACTAAATACACCGGCAGTTTCAAGGCTCTAGAAGAGTTTGACGACGGCCACATCAGCCTAAAAAACCTCAATAAAAAGACCAAGAAAGTCCTCACCCCCGAGATTTGCGATGCTGCCATCAACGACCTCAGAAAGAGCTTGAAGGCCGGCGACCTCTTCGGTAAAATGCGAAACGACAGCTTCTATGGCAGCCTCGAAAGTATCTACCAGAGTTTTGACGGCACCGACCTCTATAAAACTACTCCCGAAAAAGCTGCCCATCTCCTCTATTTCGTCATCAAAGACCACCCCTTTTACGACGGCAACAAGCG
>CAZKNA010000021.1:0-11466 GCA_964554175.1 uncultured Candidatus Saccharibacteria bacterium
TTATGGGGCGGTAGCTCCCATCCTAGCATTAGTATTTTCATCTTCTTCCATTATAACACAACTTGTGCTATAATGTGAAAGTAATTTAATAATTTTTTTAGGGGTATAGCTCAGTTGGTAGAGCACAGGTCTCCAAAACCTGGTGTCGGGGGTTCAAGTCCCTCTGCCCCTGCCAAATTATATGATTAATGTCACCCCTCGTCATAGAAAGTTTCCCATTTATCTGTTTATTTTCTTTCTTGCGGTCGTTGGGGCCTTTTTTATTACTTTTACGCATTTAGAAGCTCCCGGAAACTCCAATTCAGACAATAAAACCCCCGAAAAACAAACCGATTTAGCCACTTTGGCGCCACCCGAAAAAACTGATTTCCCCAAAATCACCAATTCCGCCGAGATTGAGGAAAAAACCGCTAAAATTATCTATCTAACCTTTGACGACGGCCCCGGCCCCTATACTGCCGAGCTTCTTGATATCCTCAAAAAATACAACGTCAAAGCCACCTTCTTCGTTACCGGCTCCGGCGACGACGCTCTTATCGCCCGCGAGCACAACGAAGGCCATACCGTCGGACTCCACACCTTTACCCACGATTACGCTTATATTTATACTAGCACCGCCAATTTCTTCGAAGATCTTTACAGAGTCCAGTCGCGCGTCAAAAATATTACTGGCGAAACTTCCACCATTACCCGCTTTCCTGGTGGCAGTTCAAATCTCATCAGCGCCCGCTACGACGGCGGCTCTCGCATTATGAGCACTCTCGTTTCCGAGGTTGAAAGTCGCGGCTTCTCCTATTTTGACTGGAACATTTCTTCCGGCGATGCCGGCGCGCCGCTTTCTCCTGGCGAGGTTTATGAAAATGTCGTCAACAATTTAAAGCCAGATTTCTCCGTCGTCCTTCAGCACGACATTAAAGACTACTCCGTAAACGCAGTTGAAAGTATCATCAAGTACGGCCAAGCAAACGGCTACACTTTCAAACGTCTAGAAAAAGATTCATTTGCTGCGCATCACGGCGTAAATAATTAGCCGATGTGAATAATCTTGCCCTGAAATATGTTCGCCAGAGCAAGTCATAAGAACCAGTGTCGGCTCTTTTTCATCTCCCAAAATCTCTCGCATTGAAATATCCGCCTTAGCCTTTACCTCTCTAGAAACAACCTCAAATTCTCGCCCATCATAAACGACTTTATCGCCTACTACTACCTCATTTAATCGTTGAAAAACCGTAGACGAATGCCCTATCACCAGTACTTTATTTTCAAAAGATTTATACCGCCCCACAATATAATTTGGCGCGGAAAGCGTCCGCCCATTTAGCTCCACATCAGACATCGGCGCCGACAGAGAAATACTCGGGACTTCCAGCATCCCAGTTGCCTCAACCACCTCCTTTGCATAAGCCGAAACACCCGGGCGCTCGGTCCGAAAACCCAAATAGACGAACGTCGGAATCGCTATCGCATAAAACATAGCCAAAAACAGCAAGATTCTCTTCTTACCAAACCGCGACCGAATCCGAAATTCTTCTGTCTCCATTTTACCTCACTCTAAAATTGTTATACTTATTATACCACAACCGAAATCAAAAAACCCAACAAAAAACGGCCGAATTTCGGCCGTTTTTTTAAACTTCATTCGCCATCAGAATCAAACGGTGTGAAGCATCGCCATTCCCGTAGCTCGTCCCTGCACAAGTCATCAAGATATAATCATAAGATTCACCGTTATATTCACCATAAGCGGTAATCGCCTTCATAATTTTCATTCTCGTCATCACCGTCATACCAGATAATTTACTTCGGTGGACAGTTTCACCTTCAAAGTGAGTCTTGGTCTGGAGGTCGGTATTCACAATCTGGTAGGTTTTTGTCACCCCAGAAAGGGTAACGGTAAAGCGATCGCCAATTCCAAGACCATAAAGTCCGCCAAACACATTCGCGGTGTTATGGCCATAGATAAAGTGTTCACCATAAAGACCCGCCTGATTACCAGCATCAGTCAAGGTGTTATCAGAATAGAAAATCGGAATGGTATTACCAGCGATATTAATCTGGTCATAAACTACCGGCTCGTAAAAAGCCTCGGCCACCTCATAGTCGTCAGAGATTTCGCCAGTCTCAACCTCAGAAACAGCAATTTCTATCGCCCCAGGCGTTTCAACCGACTCAGAAACTTTCTCCGTTGGGGCTTGTTCAGTTTCCGCAGAAACTCCAGAGGCTATAAAACCAGCCGGTACCAAGCCAAGAGCTAGGAGAAAAACGAGTAAACTGATGTAGTAGCGACGCATAAGCGTCGTTTTCTTGATAACCTTCATTTACACACTCCGATTATGGTTATTACAATCATTATACCACAAAATCCCTTAAAAGTCAATGATAAAAATCATTTTTTACAACTCTTGCGATACCTAAAAATTTTTGCTAAAATAGAGGTATTATGGAAGGTAAGACAAGCAAGCCGCGCGCAATATTGGTGTTTGGTGCCCCCGCCAGCGGCAAGACCACATTCTGCGAGAAGTTTTCTAAGCAGTTCCGGGCCCCGTATTATAACCTAAAAGAGATTGAGAGCGACCTTGGCTTTGATCGTGCCAAGATGCTTCAAGTCCTTGACTTAATCGCCAAAACAGGTCAAAACTTCATCATAGAGGGCGAATTAAACACCGAGCAAGACCGCGAGGAGATCAAAAAACTTCTCCGCGCCAACGGCTACACTCCATCTCTTATTTGGATTCAAACCGACATCAACACTATTAAAACTCGTCTAAAGGTTCGTCTAAAGTCTGTAGAAAAGGCCAAGGCTGAGTACGAAACTAAAATCGCCGAGCTTGAAGCCCCAGCTGAAGATGAAAATCCAATTGTTCTCTCTGGGAAACACACTTTTGAAACCCAGTTGACGCACGTCCTCTCCCGAATGGCCGAACTAATTTAATGAAAATCAACGATAAAGAGTTTGGTGAAGTCCTAGTCCGGAAGAACAGTTTATCTCGCGGCATCAAATTTTCTGTTTCAACTTCTGGACGGCTTCAAATGTCTGTGCCTTCCTACACGACTACTTTTCTTGCCAAACGTTTTTTGAACCAAAGTCGCGATGTCATCAGGGAAAAACTCCCTATAAAAGACCCCTCTTCCCAGCGCGCCCGCGATGCTAAGAAAAAAATCTTAATGAAACGCGCCAAAGAATATCTCCCCTACCGTCTTGATTATTTTGCTAAACTTTATGGTTATCACTACGACAAAATTCGTTTCTCTCACGCCAACACCCGTTGGGGCTCTTGTACCCACCACCCAGACGGCAGTATCGTCATCTCTCTCAATATCGGTTTAATGAAAGTCCCTGAACCTTTAAGAGATTACGTTATCATTCACGAACTCTCCCATATCAACCACCCAGATCATTCCACCGCTTTTTGGGCTGAAGTCGGCACGCACGACCCTCGTTTTAAAGACCACCGCAAAAAACTAAAAGCTTTGAGTCCTGGGGTCTAAAGTTTAATTTCAGAGAGATCTAAAATCGGCTCTTTCCCGAAGTTTTTTCTTTGGCCAGACAATGTAATCAGAACTTGTGCCGGTAAGTAGAACATCCAAGCAAAGTAGCTGGTTAAAATCGTTACTGTGTGCGGCAAAGTTGCGGTAGTAGTGATATAGGAGATTCCTACCGAAAGGTCACAAAGGAAGAATAAAATAAACCCAAATAATGCGCATCTCGCCGCCCCACTTTTATCCATTCTCCACCACCGATAAGCCTTGTAGATATTGGTGAAAATCAACACGCCGTAAGCCATTGCTAGCACAAACATAATCGGTATCCCATTTTGAATCAAGCCCGCCACAATTATTAAAGCCACCAGCAGAATTGGAATTAACGGCAGCGTTCTTAAAATTGCTGAGAATCTCAAAAGGTGCGCTAGCTGGACAAAGATGAACACTAAAACTCCTACCTCCGAAACGCTATCAAATACTAAAATACCATCTGCTATCAAGGTTAAAAACAAAGCAAAAACTAGGAAAACATCCTTCCGCGCGTAAATTAAAGCGTATAAGAAACAGAGTACTAGGCCGCTGTATTTAAGAATTGTAACTGCCAAACATTTGCCCGTAATAATCTCTAAAATCAAAAAGCTCAGGTAAATTAAGAGCCATACAATCAACCATGGTATATTTGTATGCTTTTTCATATAACAATTATATCATACTACCTTGTAATCCGAATCGCAAAACCACCACCCGGTGCCATCCAAATATCTAATGCGTCTGCCTTTGTAACTTTCTTTTTCTCAATCGTAATGTCTAGCTGATTGTCCCGATAATGCGCCGCATCACCATCACGATAAATCTCTGCCGTCCATTCGCCCGCATCCAGAAAATCTAGCGAAATTCGCACTTGGTGCGCCTGATCATTTGTCACACCTCCAATATACCAGTCGCCCGGTTTACCATAACCGCCATCGAACTTAGCACTACCATTATCAGAATTACCATAACCAGTTCCGCGTAATCGCGCTTGACGCGCCACCACGTAAAATTCGCCAATCGCACCAAACAGCGGCAAAGTCCTTTCCCAAGTCACTGGCACATCTTGAATAAACTTAAATGCATCCGGGAATTCATTTTCATAAAATCTCGGCCGGTCCGCCGCCATCTGCATCCCTGAATAAATTATCACATAATAGGCCAACTGCCTTGCCAAAGTCGAAGAAATCCGCTTGGTATAATTGCAGACATCAAAGATGCCAGAGGTATAATCCATCCCGCCCGCCAGTAATCTCGTAAACGGCAAAATTGTCGCATGGGAGGGAATCAAAGCTCCGCCTTCATATTCCTGACCTCTCGCCCCCTCACGTGTCAAGAAATTCGGCCAAGTTCTTTCAATACCGGTACCCTTAATCGGCTCGTGAATATCTAGCATAATATGATGCTTTGCCGCCATCTCCACTACCCGCTGGTAATGCACTACTCCAAGTTGTGAGTGATGGAACTCTTTATGCCCATTAATAATCATAAACGAGCCCGCATAGCCCGGCTTCACATAATGAACCCCATTGTCCTCATAATATTGGTAAGCCTCCTCTAGCTGTCTTTCATAATTATCAACAAACCCCACCGTTTCGTGGTGCCCAACTAGCTCCACACCATTTTCTTTCGCATATTCCGAAACCGCCTTCATATCAAAGTCCGAAACCGGATGTGTAAAGTCATTTGTCGCACCATTTAAGAGCCAATCTCCATTCCAACCATTATTCCAACCCTCAACTAGTAGCCCCTCTACCCCTAGGCGCTTACAAGCATCAATGTACTCCATCGTATGTTCAGTCGTAGCGCCATGGCGCTCACCTTCCGCCCAGGTCCATTCACCCACAAACATCGCCCACCATATACCCATAAATTTCAGTGGTCTAACCCACGAAAAATCTTCTTTTGGCGGATCATTCAAATTCAAAACAATCCTATTTGTAATCAAATCTACCGCTGCGTCTGCAATCATAATCACTCGCCACGGCGTATTAAATGGCAATTCCACATAGGCCTTCGCCCCGTCAGACAGTGGCGTAATATCTGCCGAAAGCACCCGGTCATGATTCTGTTTCAAAGTCATCGAACCATAATTATAAAGCGCCGCCTCGTGAATCGAAATGTAATAGCCCGTCGGAAGATGCATCGTCAGCGGCGTATGCACCGAATGGTCAATCGTAGATAAAATGCTCCGTTCATAATTATATTCATAACGGTCCGGCTGATAAGCCGGAATATGGAACGCGATCGAGTTTGGATCAACATTGAATTCCGTCAATTCTTCCGTCACCACCAGGGCTTGAAATTCCGGCTGTGGCGGAATCTCATACCTAAACGCAACTCCATCATCAAACACCCGAAACCTCGCCGTAAAGAGCCGTTTCTTCCCGCCAGTCTCCGAAAGATACAGTGCAATTTCATGATAATTATTCCGAATTACTCTCTGCTCTCCCCACGGAAGTTCATAAGTATCGTCAAAATTCTTCTCCGCTGTCCGCACCATCATTAGTCCATTTAGGAGCGAATCCTCCCCACGAATCTTCATTCCAAGATGCGAATCGCGCACAATCACTTTTCCATCTTTAAAAACCGAATAAACAAGCTGCCCAAGTTTTAGCTGGACCTTAAGAACTACCCGCCCATTTGGGCTCGTAAAGCTCTTCTCGTATTCCAAAACTGGCTTCCGAAATAGCCACGAAAAGAATCCCATACCCTCATTATACTACAAAGCTTATGCTTTTTCCAAAAATCCAGTGTGCTATAATAAATATATGGAACGAAAACGTGGTCTAAAAATCATCTCAATTTTTCTTATCATGGTCGGGCTAGTGCTCGGCGCTCTTTATTTTATCAACCTCCCACGTGGAGTCATTACTTATAGTGACAACTTAGGCGAGGCCGATAAGTCCCTACTCGAAGACATTTTTAAGAACGAAAAGTTTAAAGACGACATTACTTTTTCTTCCGAAATTGCTGAAGAAATCAAAGGCGACGAACTCATTTCAAATATAGAAGTTCCTGTCACCGATTTTTATTACAAAACTGAAGAAAAATACATTCCATTTTCTGAGCTAGATTCAAGTACCCGCGTCACTTCCGATTATTTAAATACTCTAACTTCTGGCGCCAAATTTCACATCATCAAAATTGAAAGCAAAAACGGCACAGAAAAAAGCCAGGCCGCAGAAAAAATCAAAGCCAAATTAGAAAAATTCCCCACTTCAAAAGACGAAATTTTCACCATCAACCAAACCGGCGTCACCGCCCTCGCCCGCGGCATCCAAACAAAACTAAACCAAGTCGGAGACGGTGCCTACTTCGCCGAAAATATCAAAGATTTTCTCGCCTCCACAGACCTCACTCATATTACAAACGAAGTTTCCTTTGCCGACGATTGCAAAACCGACTCTGGCTCTACCGTCCTCTGCGCCGACAACCGCGTTTTTGAAACTATCAAAGCCATCGGCACCGACATTGTCGAGCTAACAGGGAATCACAACGTAGACGTAGGAAAAGCTGCCGCGCTTGATACTCTAAAACTTTATCACGAAAACGATTTACAGACTTTTGGCGGTGGCGAAGATGCCGAAGATGCCAAAAAGCCCCTTGAAATTAGCGAAAAAGACACCAACATCACTTGGCTCGGGTTCAATCTCTCCACCACCAAGGCCGGTGCCGGCGGCGCGACCGACTCTCTGCCCGGCGCAAATCTCTATAATGAAAAAACCGCCAAAGAACAAATTGAAGAGGCCAAGGCCCGCGGCGATTTTGTCATTATTGATGTCCAGTATTACGAATGTTATTGTTATCCAGACGGCTTCGTTGAGCACGAAATTTGTGATATGCCCATCAACGCCGGCGAGTCCGACTGGCCCGAGCAAGAGGCTTTCTTCAAGCACTTAATCGATCTTGGCGCCGACATGGTCGTCGGGACTCAGGCTCACCAGCCCCAAACTTTTGAGCTCTATAATGGCAAGCCGATTTATTACGGCCTCGGCAATCTTTTCTTCGATCAAACCTACTGGCCCGGCACCGAGCGCTCGCTAATTCTGACCCACTATTTCTGGCACGGCAAGCTCCTCCAAACTGCCATCACCCCAACCGTCTATGACGAGTCTCTCCAAACTGCGCCAATGACCGCCGAAGACGCCAAAGCCTTCCTCTCCCGCCTCACTGCGTGGGTAAAATAATGCTTCCACTTGACAAAAACACATATTAAAACATATTTCCGCAAAAACATCAAGGTTATGCTTGCATCGCGGACCGGGCGTGATATATCCTCAAGTTATAATCAATTAAACGGAGGAATATATGTCAAATTCACAACATAAAACATACTCACATCTACTAAAGACCCTGCTCATAGTAGTAGTTTTCACAACAATATTTTTAGGAAATGTCAAGCCGGCAAGTGCCAAAATTGACTCTGGCTCCGTCTGCTCTGACATTGAGTTTATTTTCGCCCGTGGCTCAAAAGCCAGAGAAGTGGACAGTACCGACACCGAAGCCTGGCGAGAGAGCTTTGAAAGTCAGAGCCTACTTAGAAATCTCAAAATCAATTTCTACAATCTCGGCGAAGGAGCTTACGACGGCGCTTCTTACCCCGCCGCCAAAATCGGCTTCACCAGCCTAGATTCTATTGCTACAACTCTAAGCGCTGTACTTCCTTTTGAGAACCTCGGCACCTTCAATAATAGCGTCAATACTGGGGTGACCGAATTGCTTGGCCGCATCAAGACCATTTCCAAAACTTGTCCTAGCACAAAATTCGTCCTCGGCGGCTATTCACAGGGCGCAATGGTCCTTGGCCGCGCTTTTGAAAAACTAGACGGCAACAAAATCATCTTCGCTGCTACTTTTGGCGACCCCAATCTCTATCTTCCCGAAGGCGAAGGTATAAATCCACCTGCCTGCCGCAACGAATACTTCTCTAACTATCGCATCTACGCCCCCAATTGTCGCACGAGCGAAGGCTTGCTTGGCAAAAAGAATCCTTATGAAACCAAAAATCTCAAAAACAAAGTCGGCCTTTTTTGTAATGCGCACGACGTTATGTGTACGAAATCTCTTGACCCAGATGACCCTATCGGCGACCATATTTCCTACACTAGCAAAGGTATTTACGACCGCGCCGCCAAATACATTCTCCAAAAAATCGCCGAAAACTTCCCAGGTAAAATCAAATCGGCCGAGGCTGAGACCGTTTCCGCACTTCACGCTCGCGATACTGCCTTTCTGATTGACACTACCGGTTCAATGAGAAGTTCTATTAACTCATATCTGAAAGAGGCCAAAAAACTTGCCAAAAACACCGTAGAGAACGGTGGCCGTATCGCTCTTTATGAATATCGCGACTTAAAGACTGATGGCAAAGACCTCGTACCAAGAGAACTTTGTGATTTCTCTTGCTCTTACGAGGAGTTTCTAGAGCACCTAGAGAGCCTAACTACCAGCGGCGGTGGCGATAAACCAGAATCTGCCCTTTCAGCCTCTTTCAACGTTATGAATCGTCTTTCTTGGCAAAAAGGCGCTACCAAGTCTATCGTACTCCTAACCGACGCCCCTTATCATAACCCCGACTTAGACGACACCACCTTCAGCGTCGTCGTAAAACGCAGTCTAGAGATTGACCCGGTCAATTTCTATATCATTACGACCCCAGACGAAGCTGCCAGCTACACCGAGCTTGCCACAAAAACCGGCGGCGAAGTCTTTAAACTTGGGACTGACGACATCGCCACTAGCACCTCTAAGATTCTCAACCGCCCTTCTTTAAACTTTGACTCAGAAAATTACATCACTTACATTGGTAGCCCCTTGACCTTCGTCCTCAGCACCAACACCTACGCCGCTTATTACGAATGGGATCTTGACCTTGATGGCGTCTTTGAAACTAAAACCAGCCTCCCCATTGCCACTCAAACCTACTCTGGTGTAGCCTCTGGCTTCGTCCAAGCCAGAATCGTCACAAAAACTGGTCTTTCCTCTACTGCTTCGGCCAAAGTATCCGTCCTACCTCTTGAAGATTCTGACCTAAAAACCGTTGAGCTAAAAATTGAAGGGAATACCAAAGACCCTACCGTTTCAACAACCAAGACGGAAACCACCCCAGCAAACCGGGCAGACACAGCCTCCAAGGTAGACACAGCCCCCAAAACAAAAACAACCCCAAGAACACCGAATACTGGCCTACCGCGAAGATAAATGCCATTTGTGGCAAAATTCACACTTGTAAACCGATAACCTCGGCGCACCGCGGTCGTGCTCTGTCACCCGTGCCGCCACCTCGGCCTCCTCACGCGTTTCATAACAAACCTTCTGGCTTTCGCCAACCCAACACTTTTTTGGCTCGTATTCTCTGTACTTCATTGTAAGTATTATAACACATTTTTGCTTGTGGAAAAGATTATAAAAATTATGCTAAAAAAGTCTTGACGACACTATATATAGCGTTTTATAATGGTTACAGACACTAAATATAGGGTCATACCAAAAACCATAAAAAATAACATTAACTAAGGACATACTTGGAGGTAATAGTTTTTATGTTCAAAAAAATCCAGAAACGCGACGGAAAAATCGTCAACTTCAATCCAGATAAAATTGCCGATGCGATCGCAGCTGCCGGTGCGGCAACCGAAGAGTTCAAATATGATCGCGCTAAGCAACTCGCAGAAAAAGTCGTTAAGATTGCCGAAAAAGAAATCAAAGAGCGCACCCCAAAGGTTGAGCAAATTCAGGATATTGTAGAACAGGTCCTAATGGAAAGCTCCTTTAAGCGCACTGCTAAGGAATATATCACCTACCGTCAAGAGAGAAACAAAGTCCGCGAGGCCAAGTCCAATCTTATGGAGGCCTACAAAACCATCTCTATCGCCGACGCTTCCGAAGATTCCGATATTAAGCGTTCTAACGCTAATGTCGATGGCAACTCCGCCATGGGCAAGATGCTCCAGTTTGGCGCCGAGGGCTCCAAAGTTTTCGCTAAAACTGTTCTAATGAAGCCTGAGTTTAGCTATGCTCACGACAACGGCGACATCCACATTCACGACCTTGATTTCTATGCCACCGGGACTTTAACTTGCTGCCAGACCGACCCTCTACGCCTCTTCGCAGACGGCGGCTTTAACACCGGCCACGGCCACTTAAGGACCCCTAATTCCATCGGTTCTTACGCCGCACTCGCCGCAATTATCCTCCAAGCCAACCAAAACGAGCAACACGGTGGCCAGTCCATCCCAAACTTTGATTACGCCATGGCTCCAGGTGTTGATAAAACCTTCAAGAAAGCCCTAAAATCTAATCTCGCAAAATATGAGGAATACACTGGCAAGAATCTTAAAATTGAGATTCCTGAAGACATTAAATTTGGCGACGATGCTAAGCTAAAGAAGCTGAAAGTTCCAGAAGCCATCATCAAAACCTCCAACGAAGACACCGAAAAACAAACTTTCCAGGCTATGGAAGGCTTCATTCATAACTTAAACACTATGCATTCTCGCGCTGGTGCCCAGGTCCCGTTTACTTCTATCAATTTTGGTACCGACACAACTCCATCTGGCCGCCTCGTCTCCAAGTATCTCCTTGAAGCCACTATGAACGGCCTCGGCCACGGCGAAACCCCAATTTTCCCAATTTCTATCTTCAAAGTCAAAGAGGGAATTAACTATAACCCCGAAGATCCTAACTATGATCTCTTCAAACGCAGTATGGAAGTTTCCGCAAAAAGGCTCGTCCCGAACTTTACCTTTATTGATGCTCAATATAATCTCCAATATTATAAGAAGGGCGACTATCGCACCGAGATCGCCACTATGGGCTGCCGCACCCGCGTTTTCGGTTCCTGTTTCCCAGAGTCAGACGGCATCGTTACTGGCCGTGGTAACTGTTCCTTCACCACGATTAACCTCGTCCGCATCGGTATCAAACACGGTATCTGCCTCGGCGAACGTA
>CAZKNA010000022.1:0-6546 GCA_964554175.1 uncultured Candidatus Saccharibacteria bacterium
GCGGACCCCGTTTTGTGTGAGGTGGGTCGCGCTTCCGGGGTGGACCCGGTATCTAACAAGGAAGTGTTATGGGGCGAAAAAGGCCCTAGAGTAAAGCCCACCCATACTCTAGGGCCTTTTTGGTGCTTGCCAAATTTACAATCTATGATAATATAATAAATATGTCCAAAAACCTTGTGATTGTCGAGTCGCCAGCGAAGGCCAAAACCATTGAAAAATATCTTGGCAAGGATTTTCATGTTTTGTCAAGCGTCGGCCATATCCGTAAAGACACCAAGGTGAACCCTGAAAACGACTTTGAAGTCACCTATGAAATTGACGAAGATCACAAAAAAATCGTAAGCGACCTCAAAAAAGAGGTCAAAAAAGCCGACACTATCTGGCTTGCAACCGATGAAGACCGCGAGGGAGAATCTATTTCTTGGCACCTTCTTGAGGTCCTAGAGCTTCCAAAAAACACTCACCGCATCACTTTCCACGAAATCACCGAATCAGCCCTTAAAGAGGCCATCAAGCACCCTAGAACCGTAGATATGGCGATGGTAGAAAGCCAACAAGCCCGCCAGACCCTTGATATGCTCGTCGGCTACGACCTCTCTGGAGTCGTCCGCAAAAAAGTCCCTGGCGCCATCTCGGCTGGCCGCGTCCAGAGCCCAGCTCTTCGCCTCATCGTCGAGAAAGAACGCGAAATCGAAAAATTCGAGAATAATTCTACCTATAAAGTCACTGGGGAATTCAGCTCTAAGAAATCCGAGCCTTTTTCCGCCACCCTTGATAAACACCCGGTAAAGGATCAAAAAGCCGCAAAAACGCTCCTAGAGGGCTTAAACGGCAAAAAATGGACCGTCTCCTCCATTGAGCAAACCAACGGCACCAAAGCCAACCCCGCCCCCTGTGCAACCGCCGCCCTGCAGATTGAAGCCAACGCCAAGCTCGGCTTCTCCTCCTCTACCACTATGCGCGCCGCCCAGGGGCTCTACCAAGCCGGTCACATTACTTACCACCGTACCGACTCGCTGAATCTCTCTAAGCAAGCCCTCGGCCAAATCGCTGGCTATATCGAAAAAGAATATGGCAAAGAATACCTTCAGGTTCGCAATTTCAAGACTAAATCCGCCGGGGCTCAAGAGGCCCACGAGGCCATCCGCCCGACCCACATCGAAAAAGTCACTGCCGGTGCCAACGACTTCGAGAAAAGACTTTATAATCTTATCCGTTCTCGCACTCTTGCTACCCAAATGGCTCCTGCCAAAGTCGCCAAAACCACCGTTCATATCACCCCTGATAAAAAACTCGATTTTGTCGCCAAAGGCGAAGTTGTCATCTTTGACGGCTTCTTAAAAGTCTACGGCAACGCCAAAGATACTGAGCTCCCAGAATTGAAAAAAGGCGACGAGCTAGACGCCATCAAAATCACTGCTCGCGAGACTTTTGCCAAACCACCCGCCAGATACACCGAAGGCTCACTCGTCAAGAAACTCGAGGAACTCGGCATCGGCCGCCCTTCCACTTACGCCTCTATTATGACCGCTATCCAATCTCGTGGCTATGTCAAAAAAGGCGAATCCGAAGGCGAACCGAGAGACGTTATCGAAATTACATTAAAAAACGGCCAAATCAAGGAATCTACCGCCAATGAAAAATCTGGCGCCACCAAAGGCAAACTTCTCCCCACCCCTGTCGGCGAGCTCGTTTCAGACTTCTTAACCGACCACTTCGAAGAAATCGTCGACTATGGCTTTACCGCCAGCATCGAGACCGACCTCGACAAAATCGCCGAGAAAAAGCTTGAAAAAGTCAAAATGCTAAAAGATTTCTACGGTCCTTTCTCTAAACTAGTCCAAAATTCTGCCGATATCAACCGTTACAACAATGCCACCTCTCTAGGTCTCGACCCCAAGACTAAAGAGCCAATTTACGCTAAAATCGGGAAAAATGGTGGCTTTATCCAACTTGGCGACAACGAGAAAGAAACAGGGAAGAAACCACGCTTCGCGCCCCTACCAAAGGGTAAAACCGTCAAAACCGTCACCTTTGAAGAAGCCTTAAAACAGCTTGCCCTCCCAGCTCTTCCAAGGTCCCTCGGCAAGGCCAAAGACGGCACCGAAATCATCGCCGCCGCCGGTCCCTTCGGTCCTTACCTAAAATGTGGAAAATACAACGTCCAAATCAAGGGCTACGACCCATATAAAATCACTCTAAAAGAGGCTGAGCCACTCTATCAGAAGAAAGTCGACAGCATCATCGCCGACTGGGGTGACATCTCTATCATCATCGGTGCCTACGGCCCCTACGTCAAAGGTCCCGGCCGCTTCAACAATGTCAAAATTCCAAAAGAAAAAGATCCCAAGAAAATTACCAAGGCTGAAGCTGAAAAAATGTTAGCCGAAAAACCCAAAACTCGCCGTCGCGCCCCCCACAAAGTCGCCCGCAAAAAATCCGCCAAGAAAAAGAAATAAAACCCAGGCAACACCGCCTGGGGATTTTTATGCTATAATAATCTCAGTAACCACGGTTAAGTTCTTTAAAGGAGGAGATATTATGAAAGATCAGGACACATCTAAGATGTTTACTTTTGCTAGGGGTGCCTGTAGTGACGGGCTTCACCCCGAGACTATGAAGGCGCTTGGCTATATGCGCGCCAAACACGAGGGCCAAACCAGGAAATCCGGCCAGCCCTACATTGTCCATCCACTTTCTCTCATCTGTCTTGCGCTTGGCCTCGGCCTACGCGACGACAATCTACTTGCGATGCTCGCTTATCACGATGTCATAGAGGACACACATACGCTCGTCAGCGAGCTCCCAACTACTAACGAAATTAGAATGGACGTCGAGTGTATGACTTTCCGCAAATCATCCAAAGAGACTAAACTCGATGCCAAAAAGCGCTACTATGAAAACCTTATCAAGCGCCAAAATTCGGCCATCGGTAAGGCTCTGGACCGCTGTGATAACCTCTCTACTATGGAGGAAGATATGACCGAGGAGTCTATCATCAAAAATGTCTATGAAACTCATTATTTTCTTCTTCCAATGCTAAAGGAGGCAAAGGAGATTTGGCCAGTTTACGCCAATCAACTCCACGTTCTGCGTTTTATGCTAAAAGCTCTGAACAACACGCTTGCCGCCGCCCACGGGGTTGATCTCTCGGGCCCCATCCCGAGCGACGATAAACTCCTAGAGATTTTTGGCGGCTAATTCGTTTTACCTCCTTTCTGCTCCCCCTCAGAACACCGAGGGGGAGATTTTTTATATTGTAAATAATACTATTGACGTTGGCACAAAGAAGTGTTATTATAAATTAAATGTGTAATACCAACTAACCGGTGGATCAAAGGAATTTCATGGACCAGAACGCAAAAATTATCGACGAAGCTATCAAAGGAAGTCTAGACATTATCGAACAGGATCGTGAGCGCGAGATTATTTCTCGCCGTTTTGGTCTTACTGGTTACAAAGAAACTCTTGAACAGATTGGTGACATGCTCTCTATCACCCGTGAGCGCGTCCGCCAGCTTGAAAAGGCTATTTTGATTCGTCTCCGCGTTAGTTCCTCTGAAGGCCAAATTCCTACCCTCCCAGCCGCCGAAAAGTTGCTCATCCGCAATCTTACCGAAACTGGTCGCGTCGCCCGGGTTTCTGATCTCGCCGACAAGGTCTATGGCCGCGAGACTACCCCATCCGAGCGTGCTGGCCTCAGCTTTATTGCTTCCGTCTCTGATAATTTAACCGTTGTAGATGAAAACAACCGCTACCACCAGGCTATCGGTATCGCCGAATATGGTGACGACCGCGAAATTAAAAGACGCGTTGATGAGATCATTGAGGTAATCAAGAAAAATAAAGCCCCAATGACCCTAGATGAATTAGATTCCAAATTAAACTATGAGCATCCTTCCCATATTGCCGCCATCGCCAGCGTCTCCAAGCTCCTTGCCACCCTTAACGGCCTCTGGGGCCTCGCCAAGTGGCCAACCGTCAACCCAAAGAACATCCGCGACAAAATCTATGTCGTCCTTGAGAACAACAAGGAGCCAATGCACTTCTCTGATATCGCCAAAACTATTTCTGAATCTAATTTCAAGAGAAAAAATGTCACCACCCAGGCCATCCACAACGAGCTCATCAAAGATTCTCGCTTTGTCCTCATTGGCCGCGGTATTTACGCACTCGATTCTTGGGGCTACAAAAAGGGCACCGTTTCTGAAATCATTGCCACTATCTTAAAAGAAGCCGGCAAGCCCCTCTCTCGTGAAGAAATCGTCCGTGAAGTCCTCCACTCTAGAAAAGTCAAAGAGACCACTATTCTATTAAATCTTCAAAACAAAAAGCTCTTCGAGAAAGTTGATCGAAACGCTTATACTATTGCGAAAAATTAGAAAATATGCTATAATTAGCACATAAGGGGTATATTTTGTAACTTAACAATCATATTTCCAGAAAAGGGGGGAACGTAAATGTCAGAAACAATAATACTTGCCATTATTGGTGGTTTACTCGTATTATCATTAATAGTTTTCATTAATATGCCTGCTATCAGGATGTATACCTTAATGGAAAAAATTAATAGAGGCTTCGACAGCATTGACGACATAGAGCTAGACCTAGGATCATCCGGGGCAGATTGGCTCGAAGAGTCCAGGATGCGAACGATGCGCCTCTTATTTAAGCGGCCAGAGGCAATGCCAGCCGCAAAAAACGTTTACAAGCAGGTAGAAAATCTGCTAGGTTTTTGGAATACTGTCCTAGCAGACAAAGAATTCATGTACGATTTTGAAGATACAGAACGTATGTTCAAAATCTCTATTACGAACATTGAACGTATCTGTAAAGAGTACGTAAACGACCAGTGCTCGTATGACGATTTCACTAAGGAATTAAAAAATAAAGCTAACACCCTTAGTGACTTCATAAGCAATTTGTCCGAGCTTGCTGATATTCGTCAGCGTTTCGGTCATGCCCAATAAATAATACCCCCTTCCGGCGGCGCCCCCCAGCGCCGCCATTTTCATATTTAAAAATTTATGGTAAAATGAAAGTATGTTGGCAGACATTATACACTTTATTCTGATGCCGATAGTCTGGGTCCCCATTGTTGGGATTCTGGGCTTTTTAACTTACAGAAATTACAAAAAAGCCAGTCATTTGAAAAGTCTCAATGTTGATTCTGTCCTTTTAATGTTAGAAATCCCAAGGACTAACGATAAGAAAGAGCTCGCCGCTGAGCAGCTTTTTGCTTCGCTCCACGGTATTTTAAGGGATAAAAATGAGCTCAAAATGAGCGGTGGCGTCCAGGAACACCTAAGTTTTGAGATTGTTTCTACTGGTGGCCAGATTCGTTTTTATGTCTGGGTACCAAAAATTTTGCAAAGTTTTGTCGAGGGCCAAATTTATGCCCAATATCCTACCGTCCAGATTTATCGCGTCAAAGAAGATTACGTTGATAAGGCGCGCGAAACCCATCCAGTTGTTTATACCTCTGAAATTATCCTTACCGAGAACGAAGTTCTACCTATCAAAACTTTTGAGACCTTCGAGGTTGATCCACTCGCCGGTATCACCGGTACACTTGCTAAATTAAGTGCCGAAAACAACGAGGAGCTTTGGATTCAGATTGAAGCCCGTCCAATCCCAGATGATTGGCATAAATCCACTACGGACAAATGGGTCCAAAGAATGAAAAGTGGCCGAAAAAGCGTTAATTTCCTTGGTATCGACTGGTATTGGGTCCTGACGGCTTTTGGCGCACTCTTTAGACCACCAGAGGGTGGAACTGGCTCCGATTCCAAGCCAGAGCTCTCCGAGCGTGTTAAGACTCAAATTGATAAGGCCGAAGAAAAGGCTACCAAGCTTGGCTACGAAGTTAAAATTCGCCTTGCCTATCTCGGCCAGGACCAAACCGACGCCAAGCTTAATATGCAGGCTCTTGTTGGTACGTTTAAACAATTCAACTCTACCAATCTCAACGGCTTCACTTCCACTCCTGGCACTTTCGACCCATCCGTCTTAGATGCTTACAAAAAACGCGAATTCCTGGGCTCTGGATTCATTTTGAATATCTCCGAGCTCGCCTCTGTTTATCACCTCCCACACACCTCTGTTGAAACCCCAAATATTGTCTGGGCCAATTCCAAGACTGCTGAGCCACCCGCCTCTCTCCCAGTTTTGACAGGGAACGCCATCACCGACGAAAACATCTCCGCCTTTGGCCTCACCAACTTCCGTGGCATCAATCATCAATTTGGTCTCCTTCGTCGTGACCGCTCTCGCCATGTCTACATCATCGGTCAGACCGGGGCAGGGAAAAGCGGTATGCTCGAGCTTTTTGCACTCTCTGATATTTTCTATAATCAGGGCTACTGTATCATCGACCCACACGGCGATTTCGCCATTAATAACCTCCGCTATGTCCCGAAATCTCGTATTAAAGATGTCATTTATTTCAACCCGGCAGACAGGGAATTCCCAGTTGCCTTCAACCCACTTGAGCTCTCCGACCCTTCCAGGAAGCCCAATGTCTGCTCCGAGGTTATCGGTGTCTTA
>CAZKNA010000022.1:6556-11304 GCA_964554175.1 uncultured Candidatus Saccharibacteria bacterium
GCGCATGTTCGGCGATTCTTGGGGTCCTCGCCTCGAACACATCCTCCGTTATACCCTCCTTGCTCTTCTAGATCGCCCAGAGACCACATTGCTTGATATTTCCCGTCTCCTTACCGATAAAGACTTTAGAAAAGAAACTCTCGAATACTGTAAGGACGTAACTGTGCTTCAATTCTGGAAACATGAGTTCGGCCAATGGAACGAAAAACAAGTTAACGAGTCTATTGCCCCTGTCCTAAACAAGGTTGGCGCCTTTACTGCTAACCCAATCATCAGAAATATCATCGGTCAGCCAAAGTCCAGCTTTGATGTTCGTCGCATTATGGACGAAGGTAAAATCCTCGTTGTAAACCTTTCTAAGGGCCTTATTGGTGAAGATAACGCCGGCATTCTTGGCGCCTTCCTCGTTACTAAAGTCCAGCTTGCCGCTATGTCTCGCTCCGATATTCCCAATGTCGCCGATCGCCGCCCATTCTACCTCTACGTAGACGAGTTCCAGAACTTCGCCACCGATTCATTCGCCGTGATCCTCTCTGAGGCTCGCAAATACGGTCTCAACCTTACTGTTGCCAACCAATACATTTCCCAGATGACCGACTCTGTCCGCGACGCCGTCTTTGGCAACGTCGGTACCACTATTTCCTTCCGTGTCTCTGCCGACGACGCTCCTATTCTCGTCAAACAATTTGAGCCCACCTTCGAAGCTCAAGATCTCCTCCAGATGAACAACCGCCACTTCATTATCTCTATGATTATTAACGGGGAAAAGGTCCCAGCCTTCTCTGCTACCACCCTTTCCATCCCGCCTACACCAGAGGATAACTTCGCTGCAATCATCGAAAATTCTAGGAAAGGTTACGCCAGAAGCAGGGAAGAAGTCGAGGCAGAAATCCGTGAGACCATTGAGCAATCCGAAAAGTACAAGAAAGAACTTTCTGATTCCGGCCGCGCCGCTGGCGAGGCAGGGAATAACAATCTTGTGGATGGGCAGGAAATCACCATCTCCCATGATTCCCCCGTCTTTAAATATCAACCCGAACAAAAACCGAACTTAAAATCTAGGCCACGCCCAACCACCCCCAAAGAAGATTTCCGCCGCCAGAAACTTTCTCCAGATACCGCCGAAGGTAAGACCGACCGCCCAACTTTGAAAGATCTAGGTAAAATGGTTGAAGAGCATCAAAAAACTGAGAAAAAGCCAGGGAATCAACAGCCCAAGAAAAAGCACTATAATAAGAATCGTCGCTATAAAAACCATAAGAAGCCAGAGAATAAACAGGTGTAATTCTCTATTCCTCCTGCTTCCCCACCCCTGTTATGCAGGGGTTTTATAGTTCTCTACCCCTATTTTACCTCTAATAATAGCTATATTTTCACCCCTGTTCTATCCCTGTTATATCAGGGGTAGACTCCTATAAAGGTCATTTAAGGCCTTTAGACAGCTATTTTAGCGACATAAAAGCATAAGCACACAGGAATCGTCCAAGTGGGGAAACACGGCTAAAAACGCAGGGAAATGCGAAATAAAAGCAAATCCAGCCAGGCCAGCCAAAGACCACCTGAATCTGGACGTATACACAATCGTCTTTTCTTACAAAATCCAATGTCGCACAATACATATTTTACGGCATTTAAGAGTTGGAAGCTTGGTAGTAAAAGCATACTGTACCATGAAAGTTCTACACTAATTCAACCCTTCAGACAATGCGTCGCCCGCCCCGCAAAAACTACAACTAATACCTATCTGAAGAACGCCCGATTTTAGGCGTTCTGAAGATAGGCTATTTGTTGTGGTTTTTTGGCGGATAGCAGGCGGCGGGCAGCGTCTGAAGGGTTGAATTAGTGTAGAGTCTACCACATTTTACAGCTTTCTAGAATTAACAAAATTGTTCAAACTTACCTTACAGGGGTCGTTCCGTGAAATTTCGACATTTCACGCCGAGTTTTCCACATTTGACATTTCCCCACTTTTATTCCCTATTTGTAATTCCCTCCCTGTTATGGGCCCATATTCCGGCCCTAGAATGGAAAATTTAGGGTCTAAAATTCCCTTCCTCGATTCCCTATTCCCGAACAAAAACCGAACTAATTCTCTCTCCCACCCCTGTTACACCCCTGTTAAAATTCCTCTTCCCCACTCCAATAGCCTTCTTCAGGCTCTTCATATTCCACCCCTGTTTCATTAGAGATGATAATTTCTTCTTTAGGCTCTTCGTAAACCACTTCTTCAGGCCCTTCCTCAGGAAGCTCCTCCTCTGGGGTTTCTTCAGGAGCTTCCTCTCCTGACTTCTCCTCTGGTTTCTGCTCTTCTGCACTCTTCGCCCCCTTATAATAGCCCTTACCTTCAACCCTCAAATCCACATATTCCGCTCCCGAAAAACCCAAACCTTTCAAATATCTCACCATCCGCTCCAAATCTTCCGCTGAAACCCCGGCCCCCCGATCTAGAGACAACTTAAAATACCCCTCAAAATCAGCAATATAAACATCGACCTCGCGTGTCTTATTGCGTGGCAAAACCGCCTTTAAAAGCCTGATATTATATTCCTTCAAATCTTGCTCCAAATTCCCTACGTAATCTTTTACCTTTTTCGGCACCCCCACCGAAGCCTCGTCAACAATCTCTACCGTCGGCTCAGCATTGCCAAAAAACGGCTCGGATGGCCCGATTTCCTTCTTCCCCATCCCCTTTAAAACCGAGACGACCGTAATCCCAATCAAAAGCAAAACCGCAAGATATGTCGCAACTGAAATGAACTTCCGCCGCTTTACCTTCTCGCGGTGGAGCATCCGTTCCGATTCGGACTGGGCTTGTTCCCTTTTTGCCCCGATTGTTTTGCCAACTTTCACTTTTTCTCTTTCTCCGTTTCAAACGGCGAAGCAATTTCAATCAAAATCTTCGCCAACCTCTCCGCCGCATCCTCAGCCGCAGTCCCATGCAATTTTGTAGCCAAATCTCTTCGCACTTTCGGACTCCGCACTAATTTCTGGACTAACTCCAAGAGTTTCTGTGGCTTCTTCACCATCTCCTCATCAGCAATCACTTCCGCCGCACCTATTTTTGCAAGCCTCTCTGCATTTTTAACCTGATGCCCACCCGGAAGCGCCGCGTACGGAACTAAAATCACCGCCTTGGAAAGTGCCGCCATTTCCGCAATTGTCGTCGCCCCCGCCCGCGAAATCACTACGTCCGCCGCACCTAAAAGCTCATTCATCGCCGAGTTAAATGCCCACATTCTAAAATTAGATTTTAGTTTGGCCTTCTCATAAATCTCGTATTTTTTAAGATCAATCATCTCCTCATATCTCGTCCGCCCCGCCACTAACCCCACCGAAGTAAACTTCAGCATCTCTGGCAAAATCTCTCGCACCACGATATTAATATGCTGCGCACCTTGCGAACCACCCGTAATAATCACCAGCGGTTTTTCCGGGTCAAACCCAAATGATTTCTTTAAAACTGCCTGCCGAGAGGGCGAAACTTTCTTAAACTCTTCCGCCACCGGCACCCCTACAAACTTAAATCTTTCGTCTTTAAATTCTTCATCCACCCCAACTGCCACTACCCGAGCGCGTTTCACCAATAATCTATTCGCTAGTCCAAAAACCGCATCCGACTCATGTACTACATACGGAATTCTGAGCAACTTGCACGCAATCCCTACTGGAAGCCCTACAAACCCACCCTTTAAAAACACTACGTCTGGCCGCGTCTTTTTCCGAACCAATCTGAAGAAGCTTTGAATAATGCCAGCAGCAAATCCAAAAAATCCCACGATATTCAAAATAATCAAGTCCCTAAACGCCACAATTGGATGCTCGACATAATCTATGAATTTCCAGCCCGAATAGCGCCGGAACTTACCAGAAAGCACTTTCCTTACTCGAATATACTGCCGCTTCCCAGAAACTCTATCTTCATCCCCCCAAGAAACGCCAATTTCCGTTGTAATTTTCATCACGTTTGCATAATATTTTCGGTCCGTCCAAAATTCCACTCGCGTCCGCGGTTTTAATTTTAAAATTTCTCTTACCACCGCCACTGCCGGCGTAATATGTCCACCGCTACCGCCACCAACTACTAAAACTTTCATGCTATCCTCCTTGTATAACGCGATGCCTGTGATGACAAACCTAGGGCAAACGCCACAAACATCATTGATGTCCCACCATAAGAAAGTAGTGGCAGTGTAATTCCAGTAAGTGGTATCAGACCAGTCATCGCCGCTACATTAACAATTACTTGTGCCGCAATCCAGGCAAACACTCCAGCCACCATAATTCCATCTTCCGTATCTAAAAGCGGAATCATTTTTAGAAGCCGCATCAAAAGAAATGTAAACGCTAAAATTAGAAGTGTCAAACCAAAGAATCCAAACGTTTCCCCCATCACCGCAAACACCGAGTCGTTAATCGATTCTGGCAAATAGCCTGTCGCCTGGACCGAGTTCCCCACCCCCACTCCAAACAGCCCCCCAGTCCCAATCGCAAGCAAAGCGTTGTCAATGTGATAAGAAGAATCCGAATCTCCATCACCACGAAAAGTCGTCAGTCTTTCCATCCGGTGTGGTGAAATTACAATCGACATCACTCCCGCAAACATTACCACTCCAACCGCCACCGCAAAATATTTCAACGAAACCCCCGACGCAAATAATGTTGCCAAAATAATCGCCACCATCGCCGCGCCCGTACCAAGGTCTTTCTGCAAAATTACGACAAAGAATAATCCCGGCCGGGCCACCCAA
>CAZKNA010000023.1:0-10725 GCA_964554175.1 uncultured Candidatus Saccharibacteria bacterium
CAGTTGCGGCCAATAGTTTTTATTAAGGTGCCGGATAACTGCCCTCTTTTACTCGTTTATACTTTTTATCAGAGGTAAGTCCTCTGAACCATGCAGTTTTTATCTTCTTAGTCCAGACTTTGGTTATTGGGTCGGGACGCAAACTATGTTATAATTGGGTTATGGTTAATCGCCTAATATTACTACTTACCATCATATCAGCGGCAGGTATTGTCGCGATTATGAATTTCTTCGCTCCGATGGACTTGGGACCGTTCGGAGTTTTAGTTTTTTTTACAATGGCATATGTAGCGTTGTTTGGAATTTGTACATTCTTACAGCGCATTTTTGTGGGAATCACAAGGAGAGGGGGGTTAAAGGGGCGCGATTACATCTATGCGGCGATTATTGCTTTGGGACCATTGATGCTTTTGATGGTACAGTCTTTCGGGAGTTTTAGTGTTTGGACGGTAGGGTTAGTAATAGCATTTGTATTTCTGGGGTGTTTTATGGTAAAAAAAGTGACTTCAAATTAGAAAAGAAGTGTGCTAAAATAAGCATATGGATAATGAAGGAGGTCAGATGAACGAGCAGGCAGGCGAGTTTGAGCAGTCGATTGAGAGTATCAAGGAAGGTACTCTACAGAGCCTCGGTGAAACCGCAAAAAAAGCGGTGGATATAGATAAGTTGGCGGAAGAGGTTAAAGACGATGTCTTAAAGAAAGAAGACCCGAACGCGGCTTATGAAAAGTTTATGGAAGGGCGTGAAGCAATAAACGGGGAATAGAGCGGTGGAAGATGCGAGCGCGTGGGCAATGCCAGTTCTGATTATAGCAATTATATTGCTGGTGCTCTTAGGGGTGGGCGCTTTTATTTGGTATAGAAAAATAAATAAGCAGAGGGAAGAGGTCAGTATCAAACGGGGGTTTGATATGACACCAATGATGATCCATTTGCCGCCGGCTACAGATGACATTCAGGGCGGAGGGAGAGATGAGCGAGATGTGACGAACGAGGCGATTTCGCAAGCGCAGATTATGTACTCAATCTTGGCGTCTACAATTAAAAAGGACTGGAAAGCAAAGATACTGGGGCAGCCACATATGTCGTTTGAGATTATTGCGGCAAAGGGGCTAATTAAGTATTTTGTGATGGTCCCGACCGAGCTAAAAGAGGTTGTCAGGCAAGCAGTGGTGTCGGCATATCCGTCGGCAAGGCTGGAGGAAACAAGAGATGACAATATCTTCTCAAAGTTTGGGGGGCTTAGGGGTATTTCTGGAGGTGAGCTGAATCTTTCAAAAGATTATGTTTACCCAATCGCGACCTATGAAGAAACTAAATGGGATGCGGAAGCAGCAATTTTGAACGCACTTTCAGGGTTGAAGAATGATGAGGGCGCGGCGGTACAGATTTTGTTTAGGCCGGCGGGCGAGAAGTGGTCTGATAAAGCCGCAGCAAAGACCCAGGAGATGAGAGAGGGAAAGAAAAAGGGGTATGGGCTTGCCGAAATTATTCGGTCACCGTTTGAGGTGCCGCAGGAGAAAAAAGAAGAGTCTAAGGTGTCTCTTTCAAATTTACAACAGGAAGAAATCGCAGCAATTGAGGGAAAGACGAAGTTTCCGGCATTTGAGGTCTTGATTAGATTAATAGCAAGTACGGGCACAAAAGAACGGTCCGAGGCGATTATCGGGGGGATGACGAGCGCATTTTCTCAGTTTAACTCAGCAGCGAACAACGGATTTAATATTTCAATGCGGCTTGACCCGGGAAAGTTGGCGCTAGATTATATGTATCGCAACTTCCCGGTAGAGAAGCGAACAAATATTTTGAACAGTGTAGAAATGGCATCAATTTTCCATTTGCCGAGCCAGAATACCATTCCGAATTCCCAGGTGGAAAGACAACTTACTAAACAAGTAGATGGACCAGCAAAATTGGCGACAGAAGGCTTGCTTCTTGGGGTGAATGAGTTTAGGGGAGAAAAGAAGGAAATTCGTCTGACTGAGGACGATAGGAGAAGACACGTTTATATCATTGGGCAGACTGGTATGGGTAAATCGGTTTTGATGAAGAATTTGGCGTATCAAGATATGGTGGCGGGAAGAGGGTTCGCATTTATTGACCCACACGGGGACGCGGTGGAAGATTTGCTCTCTAAAGTTCCAGAGGAACGAATGGATGATATCATCTACTTTGACCCTGGCGATCTTGAGCATCCGATGGGGATGAATATGTTTGAATATGAAACTCCAGACCAGAAAGACTTCATTGTCCAAGAGGGGATTAATATGCTTTATTCTCTGTACGACCCAGGACACACAGGTATCTTTGGGCCAAGAGGGGAGCATATGTTTAGGAATGCGGCACTACTCCTGATGTCTGACCCAAATGGGGCGACCTTTGTTGACATCCCGAAGTGTTTTATAGACCCAGAGTTTGTGAAGGAGAAATTGAAGTATGTAACAGACAAGAACGTCTATGACTATTGGACAAAGGAATTCCCGGCGAGCCAGAAATCTAATGATGCGGGCGAGGTGACAACCTGGTTTGTGTCTAAATGGGGACCATTCCTCTCTAATACGATGATGAGAAATATCCTTGGCCAAAAGAAGAGCGGGTTTAATATCAGGGAGCTGATGGACGAGGGGAAGATTCTATTAGTGAACCTGTCTAAAGGGAAGATGGGAGAGCTGAATTCAAAGCTTCTAGGGATGATATTTGTGATGAAGTTCCAGACGGCGGCAATGAGCCGGGTGAATATTCCTGAGCACGAGAGAAGAGATTTCTGTCTATTTGTGGATGAGTTCCAGAACTTCTCAACTGATAGCTTTGAGAGTATTCTTTCTGAGGCGAGAAAGTTTAGGCTCAATCTTATTATTGCTAACCAGTTTATGACCCAGTTAACAGATAAGATAAAGGATGGAATACTTGGGAATGTGGGGACAATTATCTGTGGGCGAATTGGAATTACCGATGCCGAGGTGATGGAAAAGGCTTTCCAACCGACGTTTAACGCGGAAGATTTACATAAGCAGCCGAATTATCACGCTATTACGACGGTAATGATGTTTGGGATGCCGTCTAGTCCGTTTACGATGTCTTTGCTTCCACCGATGGGAGAGGAGAATGTGGAGCTTCGGGAGTCTTTGAAATTGTATTCGGCGACTAGATACGGTAGGGATAGAGGCGAAGTGGAAAAGGAGATAGGGGATCGGGCGGCGGCTACTAAAGAGAGCAGCGATGACTCAGGGCAAAGCTATGATGAGTTTCTAAAAAGCCTAGATAAGCAATAATTTGTATTATCTACCACTCTTGAAATCATATAAAATTAGGTGTATAATAGGGGGAGTTAAGTTAAGACGAGGTAGTTCAGTATGGCAGAAAAATATGACAGTTCGGAAATTCGGGTTCTGGAAGGGCTTGAAGCGGTCCGGGTGCGTCCAGGTATGTATATCGGCTCAACGGGTTATGAAGGTTTACACCATCTAATCAAAGAGATTGCCGATAACTCAATTGATGAGGCGATTGCGGGTTTTTGTTCAAAGATAGAAATTACGGTGCTTGAGGACGGTGGTGTTAGAGTTGAGGATAATGGGCGTGGTATCCCAGTTGATATTCACCCGAAAACAAAGAAATCTACCCTTGAAACAGTCTTAACGGTGCTTCACGCTGGTGGTAAATTCGGCGGGGGTGGCTATAAGGTTTCTGCTGGTCTTCACGTTGTTGGTTCATCGGTTGTGAATGCGCTTTCTAAGCTGATGGTTGCGGAATTTTACATATATGGTAAGATTCACCATATTGAGTTTGATACGGGTAAGCCAACCTCTGATCTTCAAGTGACTGGGAAGACTGAGAAGCAAGGCACTTGTATTATTTTCTACCCTGATGAAACGATCTTTAAGAATGGTACTACGATTGATTTTGACTGGGTGCTATCTTATGCTAGGCACCAGGCTTATCTGACTAAGGGGATTTTGATTTCGGCAATAGATGAGAGAACAGGGAAGAAAGAGACCTTCTACTTTGAAGGTGGCATCACAAGCTACGTAAAGAGATTGAACAATGGTAAAGAGGTGGTATCTGATAGTGTCTTTTATGTTGATAAGCAAATTGAGGATGCGGGGGTAGAGATTGCGTTACAATATAATGATAGCTTCGCAGAGACGCTGAAACCGTTTGCTAACAACGTTTTGACGCCGGATGGTGGAACACACGTAGTTGGGTTTAGAACGGCCTTAAATCGCGTAATAAACGACTATGCGCGCAAAAATGGACTACTGAAGGAGAAGGAAGATAATCTCACAGGCGACGACATCAAGGAAGGTCTGACGGCAGTAATTTCGGTGAAGTTGCCAAATCCGGAGTTTGAGGGGCAGACCAAGAACAAACTGGGTAACCCAGAAGCTAGAGGTTATGTTGATAAGGTAATGAGCGAGTACTTCGGTTACTACCTTGAAGAAAATCCACAGATTGCGAAGAAGATTGTAACCAAGGCGACCTTGGCGGCAAGAGCTAGAAAGGCAGCGCGCGCAGCGAGGGACAACGTCCTTCGGAAGGGGGCGATGGATGGACTGAATTTACCGTCTAAGCTGGCCGACTGTTCTTCTAGAGACCGGAGCGAGTGTGAGCTCTTTATCGTAGAGGGTAACTCAGCGGCTGGTTCGGCGAAGGAAGGTAGAAATCCTCAGATTCAGGCAATCTTGCCACTAAGAGGTAAGGTACTTAATACCGAGCGGGCAAGGCTTGATAAGATGCTTGCGAACGCGGAGCTGGTTTCCTTGATCAAAGGAACGGGAGTAGGAATTGGCGAGCAGTTTGATATTAACGGATTACGCTATGATAAGATTATCTTCATGACAGATGCTGATGTTGATGGTCTTCACATTGCGACACTTCTGATGACATTCTTCTTTAGATATATGCCAGATGTGATTAAAGACGGGCATGTGTATCTAGCGAAGCCGCCACTATTTGGGTTGATTAAGGGCACAGGGAATCAAAGAAAGATTGATTACATGTATGATGAAGAGGCTCTAGAGGCGAAGTTGACTGAGAAGATTGAAGAGAGAAAGAAGAACGGCGTGAAGATAGACGAGAGCCAAGAGAGATTTAAGCAAGCTGGTTATACGGCGCAACAGAGATTTAAGGGTCTAGGTGAAATGGACGCGAAGCAACTCTGGGAGACAACGATGGATCCAGAGAATAGGATTTTGGTTCAGGTTCATATAGATGACGCCGAGAAGGCGGATGCAGTGTTTACGAAGTTGATGGGAGACCAGGTCGATCTCCGTAAAAACTTTATTCAGGCAGGGGCGGCAAGTGTTAATTTGGATGACTTGGATTTTTAAGGAGGAAATATGGCAGAGAAAGACGATTTAATCAAAGACGAAAACCTAGAGCCAATCGACGAGATGGACGAGGTTCTTCCAGAGGGCATCGAGCGCAGAGCGGTCGAGAATACGATGGAAGATTACTTCTTGAAATATTCAATGTCGGTAATCATTGACCGTGCGCTTCCAGATGTGCGTGATGGTCTGAAGCCGGTAAACAGGCGTATTCTCTATACGATGAACAAGAATAACTGGAAGGCGCCACACCCGACCGTGAAATCGGCAAGAATCGTCGGTGACGTGATGGGTAAATTCCACCCACATGGTGACTCGTCAATCTATATGGCAATGGTAAACCTAGCTCAGCCTTGGAAGATGCGCTATACGCTGATTGAAGGCCAAGGCAACTTCGGTTCAATGGATGGTGATGAACCAGCGGCTTATCGTTATACAGAGGCTCGTCTAGATAAGATGGGGGCAGAACTTCTGGCTGATATTGATAAAGAGACGGTTGATTTTAGAGATAACTTTGATGGTACCGAGCAGGAACCGGTGGTCTTGCCAGCAGCAGTGCCGAATATCCTCCTTAATGGACAGATGGGTATTGCGGTCGGTATGGCGACCAATATTCCTCCACATAACCTCGGCGAGTTGGTTGATGCAACAGTTGCACAGATTGATAATCCAGAGATTACCCTAGATGAGTTGATGAAGCACGTAAAGGGCCCGGATTTCCCAACGGGGGCGGAAGTTTATGGCGGGGCATCAATGCGTCAGGCCTATGCGACTGGTAAAGGTTCAGTTACTATCAGAGGTGTGGCTAACATTGAAGAGAGAAAAGGTGGTCGCTATAACATCGTTATTACAGAGGTGCCTTACGGGATGAGTAAGGAAGCCTTTATTGAGAAGGTTGGGGAATTAGCTCTGAACAAGAAATTAGACCATATTGCCGGGGCGCATGATGAGTCTGCCAGAGGTAAGATTCGTGTAGTGGTGGAGCTTAAGAAAGACGCTTTCCCGAAGAAGATTCTAAACCAGCTCTATAAGATGACCGCGCTCCAGACTTCGTTTCACTACAATATGTTGGCACTGGTAGATGGAATTCAGCCGAGAGTCTTGGGGCTTAAGGAGATTTTAGGTGAGTTTATTAAGCACCGCCAGGTAGTGATTCGGAGAAGAACAGAGTTTGAGCTTCGCAAAGCTAAGGAGCGTGCACATATCCTCGAAGGTTTGAAGATTGCGCTTGATAACATTGACGAAGTAATTAAGACAATTCGTGAGTCTTATGATGATGCTGACAAGAGGTTGATGAGCCGGTTTGGCCTATCTGAAATCCAGGCAGCAGCGATTCTTGCAATGCAACTTCGTCGTTTGCAGGGGTTGGAGCGCGATAAGATTGAGGAAGAGCTCAAGGAGCTTCATGAATTAATTAAGAAGTTAGAAGCAATCCTAGCAGATGAGAAAGAGATTCTACGTGTGGTGAAAGAGGAACTTCTAGCGATGAAAGAGAAATATGACGACCCGCGCCGTTCCAAGATTATTAACCATGAAGTTGGCAAGTTCTCGGAGGAGGAATTGATTCCAGAGGAAGAGAGTGTGATTTTGCTTACCTCGGAGAACTATATGAAGCGTGTCCCACAAGCAGACTTTAGGCGCCAGAACAGAGGCGGTAAAGGCAAGATTGGCATGAAGACCAAGGAAGAAGATGTGATTGCCCAGATTATTACGGCCAGTTCACACGACTTCTTACTGTTCTTTACCTCGGCGGGACGGATTTTCCGCTTGAAGGCATACGAAGTACCACAGGCGACTCTGGCAGCCAAGGGGACGGCAGCGGTGAATATGTTGAATTTGCACCCAGAAGAGAAGATCACCGCGATTATTAAGCAGGGTGACGAGCTGGGTTCAGACGGCTTCCTATTTATGGCGACTAAGAAGGGAACAATCAAGAAGACCCCAATTAAAGATTATGAGAATATTCGGACAAACGGGTTGGTAACGATCAAACTTGACCAGGGTGATGAGCTCAAGTGGGTGAAGGGTACAACGGGAAAGAATGATGTTATCATCTCGACTTCAGCTGGTCAGGCGGTACGGTTTAATGAGGCGGATGTTCGCCCAATGGGCCGTGCGGCGAAGGGTGTCAGAGGTATGAGACTTCGTCCGAAAGATGAGATTGTTGGTATGGATATTGTAACTGATCCAGATCAGAAACTGATTGCAGTTTCGGCTAACGGGTATGGTAAGGCGACATTAGTAGCTAACTTCCCAGTTCATAAGAGAGGTGGAGTTGGAATTAAAGTCGCAGCGGTGACGGCAAAGACTGGCCCGATTGTGGCGGTTCATACGCTTGACCCAGCGGCCAAAGAAGTAATTATGATGTCTACTAAGGGGCAGGCAATCAGGGTTGCAACGGCAGAAATTCCGACACTTGGAAGAGCAACGCAAGGGGTGAGGATTATGAAGCTCTCCGAAGGGGATACAGTGGCGTCTATCGGTATTGTATTGCCAGATAGTGACGACGAGTCTTAGTTCTAAATATTATGAAAAGCATCTGAATGCCCTCTCAAACGCTAGTCGCCGTCTGCTACTGCCTTTTCATGGTATAATAGAAGTAGCCTCGGTGGCGCATAATTTTCCTGAATAATTATGTTAAAGGGATTTCGTGGCGTTTATCCCGTGGGATAGCGCATAAGATTTTACCCACCTTGTAGACAATACAGGGGAAAACAGCTCACCGGGGCTTTTTGGTGCCAGATTTGTTCAAAGCATAAACGAGATTTTGGAAATTGGGTAAAAATTTTACAGAGGAAAGTGTTGTAAATAATGTTTTCTTTTGAGAGCAAAGAATGTATTATCTACAACAATTTTAGGGGCATAAGCAGTATAAGAAGGCATCTATTTTAACACGAGGTGGACCCGAAAGTCAAGCAGAAGCACAATACTTTTTGACCTTATAGGGGTGGTAGCATAGGAGGGGTGGTTTAGTCAAGCACTAGCATTTAGAAAAAAATATATCAAGGTTATGTTTGTAAATTTTTTAAAATCTATATTACGATGGAAACATATAAAATTAATTTGGAGAAAATTATGAGTAGAAAAATTACTCAAATTGTGGTGGCGGGTGGAATGTTGACAAATATGTTAGGGGGAGCCATATCCGTAGGGGCATATAGCGGGCCGACAAGCTATCCTGAGAACAGGAAGACTGACCTGATTGTGACAGAAGTAGACGTGAGAAATAATAAGGTTTCGGTGGCTTTTGATAATTATAGCGGTGTCTTCAAAGGGTTTAAACTGTTTGGGGGTGAGATAAATGATGATAATTTGAACTTGGCTTACCCGGGTGAATATCATGGGGAAACGGAGTATTTCTCGTATGATAGTAGTATAAGCAATTGGGAAGATGTTGAAGGGGGAGTAGAAAGAACTCATACAACAACCAGAGCACTATCGAGGAACTCGGCAGGGACTTTTGGCTATTATTATCTGTTTTGGACCAGTAGGAGTATCCAACAGATGAATATGAATAGGGGGAGAATAAATTATAGTAGTTGTACTTCTTCAGAGGAGTTTATAGAGAACGAAGAGACGGTTTGTAGGGTCGAGCTTTGGGCGGACGGAATGCTACATTATCAGCCGTATGTTGGTTGGGAGAGATCAAACGAATTTGGAACTGGGGAGGGTGAGGAAGGAGATTATTATATCTATAAAGACAATCATTGGGTGCTACAAGCGCAACCTGAGCCTGAGCCAGAGCCAGAGCCTGAGCCTGAGCCAGAGCCAGAGCCTGAGCCAGAGCCAGAGCCTGAGCCTACTGGTGAAACAAGAATTGAATATGTTGAGAAGGAAGTGATTAAAGAGGTGATAAAGGAGGTGCCAGTTGAAAAGGAGGTAATCAAGGAAGTTATTAAGGAGGTGCCGGTTGAAAAAGAGGTGACTAAGGAAGTCGTTAAAGAGGTGCCGGTTGAGAAAACGGCAATAAAAAAAGTTGAAGTTCAGGTGCCGGTGGAGAAAACAGTAGTCGAAACTAAAGAGGTTATTAAGGAGGTACCGGTTATGAGCCAGACAGTTTCAGAAACTGGGCTTTTGACATCAGCTGATTTGGGGAGTCAGGACGATGACGAAAAAGAGGAAGATGTATCAGACGAGGAAGATGCCCAACCTGAAGACAAAGGAGAAGGTGAAGGTGCAGGGGAAAGTGCTCCAAATGAGGAGCTAGCATCAATCAGGGCGGAGGAGGTAGAGGTGCCAATGCTTGGGAAGGATCTTCAAACAGATAATGGGTCGTTTATGAGAATAATGACTTTTTTAGCGGGGTTAATTTCAGCAGTGGCGGTGCTTATGTTGGTGCTTGTCTTTAAGAAGAAGCGGCAGGGGGATAGTGTAGATAACTAACAGATTCGTAAATTAATAAAAGAAAGGAGTGAAAATGTAGTGACTTTGGTATGATTCTAACTTATAGCCTTCAAAATTATAATTCTAGGGTGGACACACAGCGTTACTATCTCTCAATTTTCTAGCAAAAATAAAAAACAGCGCAAAAAGGTGGGAAGCGGTGGGAGTACCTTGAGCCTCCATGGGTGGGCTTTTTTGTGGTATAATAGGGATATGGAAGGACTAAAGATTATTTTAGCTTATGTCTTGGGGTGGTTTGTAGCACAGACGACCAAGTATATTTTGCTTTGTATAAAGGGGGCGACAAAAGGGAAACGTGGCAAAGAGAAGGCGCGGCTTTATGTGAAATCTGGCGGGATGCCATCTGGGCATGCAGGAAGTATCCTAGGTGCGACGATGTACTCTGGGCTGGCCTTTGGATTTTCTTCGATCCCATTCGGGATTTTGGTTTGTTTTTCGGCAACCGTGATTTATGATGCAGTAAATGTAAGATACGCGGTCGGGGAACAGGGGAAGAAGATGAATAAATTGATTAAGACGGTGCAGCCGGATGGTGAGTTGGTGAAAATTGTGGAAGGACATACTGGTATAGAGGTATTTGTGGGGGCTTTGATTGGGGTTTTGATGGGTGCAGTGGTATTCTGGCTATTTAAGTAGACTTTTTTGAAAGTTTTTTCAAAAAAGTCCAAAAAAAGTCTTGACGAATCTCCCCAGATGCGATAAGATAGATACAGTCTAAAACAACTGCGAGACATTTTATAGTTGTGTTAGGGGAATTTTAACAGTTTAGTTGTGCAATTTAATTGAAAAATTTTTGATTTTAATGTCATCGTAAGCCCTTGTCTCGGGAAAATAAATTTTCCCTCGGCGGCGGGCTTTCGTTGATAAAGCTTGAAGCTTTGCTTCAAGAGAATTGCTTCGCAATTTAAAAATCTTCGATTTTTCTTTATCATCGTCAGTTCATATTTGAAAAAGTTTCAAATAATCTTTAATGGAGAGTTTGATCCTGGCTCAGGATG
>CAZKNA010000024.1:0-10518 GCA_964554175.1 uncultured Candidatus Saccharibacteria bacterium
GTCAATACACCAGTCCACAACCATGCAAAGCCGAGCAACAACGTCTACTCGCCCCCTCACCATTATAGGAGTCGAAGCAAGCGAAAAGCTTGCTTTTTTATCTGCAGTGGTATAATAAAGTCATATACAAAATTACCCAAAAGAAAAAGGACAAAACACCATCATGAACGTTTTAGATTATGCGAAGGGGGTTGAAAAATTAGTGAATCCAGTGGAAGTCGGGAAAGTGATGTATTTGCAGAGGCGGATGCGGCGACTTCCGGTGTGGTTACAGAGAAAAATTGTGACGAGCGCGACAAAAAAGGCGGATAAGATGCCGTTTGTGGTAGAGCCGTATTGCTCGTTTCTGTTTTATGAGGTAACGGAGCCGGAGAAGATGCAAAAGTTTCTGCCAGCAGGGTTCCGGCCAGCGAGAGCGGCGATATTTGAGGGAGATGCGCCGAAGTACTATGGGATCGTGACGATGTTTCGGGTGCATTCGAGCGTATTTTGGGGCGCAAGAACGGAATTCTATTTGGTGGCCGAAAACGCTGAAACAGGGCTTTTGTCGTGGATTATTTGTGATTATATTAGCGATACAATTTCATACGACGAGAAGCATGGGCTGAAATCGCCAGATGTTTCACAAGCCGTGATGACGACGACGTGCGAGGGGGATTTTGTGTGCGATATGAAAAACGAGAACGGCAAAAAGTTTGTGCAATGCGAGATGAATTTGACGGATGCCAAAATGAAGAAGCTGGACGAGAGGCTGTGGATAGAGGGAAATACTTCAATCGCGTATGGGCGACTCGCGGGGGAAGCGGATGGAGATTTGTTTTCGCTGACATTCTTCCCAGAAGAAATGAAGCAGGCGCTTGAAGTGCCAGTCTCGAAGGTACGAAAAGCAGAGGTGCTATGTGGAACTGGCAAATTAGGTGGCATACTAGAACGGGCTGTGAGTTTTCCATATGCGCAACATATGCTGTCGGATGCGCCAGGCCAGAGAACGCACTATGGTTCGGAAAAGGCGTTACGCGAGGCAGTGGAGAAAGTGCATTTTGGAAAAATCAAAACCTTAGGGAACTAGACTTAGGCAGAAACGGTTTCCACTAGCAGCGTATTCTTCTGCATTTGCCACAATTTTCCTCAAACTCTAGCTAATACACCACCCCGCCATACTCCCCAAACACTTCTAGACACATCTCCCGATCTTGATTCTCCAAAAATCTTTCCGGCAAGTTTTCTACAAAGCCGCCAAGAAGCTTATCAAACCTAGCGTCCCTAAATCCAATCCGGCCGCTATCCTCCAACGTGCATCCATAATAAACCTTCTCGACATTCGCCCAAAGGATCGCCGCCAGGCACATTGGGCAGGGCTCGCCTGTGGTGTAAATTTCGCACCCAGACAAATCGTAAGTCTGGAGCTTCTGTTCAGCCTTTCTAATCGCATCAATCTCGCCGTGGCAAGTTGAATCGTTATCTTTGAGCACACAGTTATGTCCAGAGGCTACAACCTCCCCGTCCTTTACTACCACTGCGCCAAACGGCCCGCCGTCTCCAGCCCGAATTCCATCTCTAGCCTCGCACACCGCGGCTTCCATAAATTCCCGCCGATACATATTCCTCCTTATTGCCTCAATTATACCATAAAATATGTTATAATATACAGAGTGAGCACCCATAGCTCAGCTGGATAGAGCGTCAGTTTCCGGAACTGAAGGTCGCACGTTCGAATCGTGTTGGGTGTACCATACATCAACATAACCATTCCCAAACGGACTGGGAACGTGCGTAGCGGCCCAAGGGGCTATCGCACGTTCGAATCGTGTTGGGTGTACCAACTCGAGAAACAAATTTTAAGAAAGGACACTATGGCTAAAAAACCACGCATCGCGAAATTAAATCGCAACAACAACCACAAACACTCTGAGAAGCGTAAGCACATCAAGAAATAAATGATTCTAAAAACTGAAACAGAACTAATCAGAGCTGGCGAGGAGCTAGGGAAGACCCTAAAGCCCCCGTATTTTATTGAGCTCGTAGGTGACGTCGGGGCAGGGAAAACCACGTTCGTCAAAGGTCTCGCAAAAGGCCTAGGTATCAGCGACGAAATCACTTCCCCGTCCTACACTATCTCAAAGTGTTATCAAAATGGCAACATCACCCTGAACCATTATGATTTTTACCGACTTGACGATCCCGGCATTATGTCCGAGGACCTTGAAGAATCCTTAAGCGACAAAGACACTATCACCGTCGTCGAGTGGGCAGATATTGTAATAAATACAACTCCAGATGCTGTCATTAAAATCACTATCAAAGAAGACGGCTCGCGCGAGCTAGAAGCGGAGACCTCAAAATGAAACTCCACCTCGACACTTCGGATCAAAACCTCTGCATCCTCAAGCTAGACAATAAAACCTATGAGTGGGAAGCGGGGAAAGAACTCGCCGAGAAACTCCTAGAATTCATCAAAGACAAGCTAAAAGAAAACGGCAAAACTTGGCAAGATCTTGAGGAAATCACTTTCTTCTCTGGCCCCGGTAGTTTCACCGGCCTTCGCATCGGCGCCGCCGTCGTCAACACTCTCGCTGCGGAACTCCAAATCCCCCTCTACGACCAAAACGGCAAGCAGCATAAAGTCATCCTCCCCGATTACGGCCGGCCAGCCAACATTGGCACCCCAAAAAAGTAAAAAATTCCCAAGAACCACACTTGTTATGATATAATAAATACAACAATAAGGAATCAAGATATGGAACCAAATCAAACTAGCAAACCAAACGACCACATTATAGACCCAAATAATCCGCTCGACCCACACGGCGTTGGTCTCCAATCTCCGATTATCACTCCAAATCAATTTGATGACTTAAAACCTGTCCCAAAACCAGAAGAGCCAAAAACTCCTCCGATGAAAACTGGCAAAATGCTCACCCCGGAGCAAATGACTAAGCGCTTTATGATTCTTTCCATTATCCTTGGCTTCCTCGCCATCGTCGGTATCGGCCTTGGTATTTACGGCCTTATTGATGCTTCCAACACTCGCGACGACCTAGACCTTGCTACTAAAAACCTCAACAATATGACCCAAATTGTCAACAAGATTAGCGAGGAAACTGGCAAGTCTATCAAAACCGTCGCCGACGTTCCAGATTACGTCCCGATGACTGACTATCTCTACCTCCCAGAATGGAATATTAAAATTAAACTAGATGCTCGCCTCGCCGACCTCAGCTTCACTCTGGATGAAAAATACCGCCCCGAAATTTGCTTCACCGGCCATGAAACCGGCCTCACCACCTTCCCAGCCTTCGCCGATATCGACAAAAACCCAACTGGTATGGGCTGCTTAATGCGCGTCAAAACCTCTGAAGGCAACAGCGACGAAAATGGTCTTTCTTTCGGCACTAACGTCTATACCTACGGTGAGTATAGCTACTTCTACCGCAAAGATTCAAACTTCGTCTTCTCCGAGTCTGATGTTGAAAAAGGCCTTGAGGCCACCGCAGTTGAGTTGATAAAAAATATGCTCGTCATCCCAGGCAACGTCGAGCACTACGATTAAACTATCAAAAATCCCCCATTTGTGCTATAATTAATGCAGATCTTGATTTAAAGAGTTTAAGATTTGATAATTATTATTAATCCGTGGCTACAAGGAAAGTAGCTACAAGAAAGGTACTTTATGGAAGTATTGGGAATCATTATTGCCGCCGTGGCAGGCCTTGGCGTTGGCGCTGGTTCAATTTTTGCGTACAACAAAAAGAACGAAAAAGGTGGCAAAAACAAAGCAGACGACCTCATTAGAAAGGCTAAGCACGAGGCTGGGGACATCGTCCTTGAGGCCAAGAAGCAGGCCACCGAGTCGCAAGAAAAAATGGCTAAAGAAGAAAGCGATCGCCGCCGCGAGTGGAAGGCTACCGAGTCTCGCCTCGCCGAGCGCGAAACCACGCTAGACTCCAAGCTAGACCAGCTTGAGAAAAAGCAGGAAAAACTAAACAAAGAAGAAAAGGAAATTGAAAGTCTTAAAAACGAGATTAAAGAAATTCGTACTAAGCAGCACGAGAAGCTTGAAAAAATCGCCGGTCTTTCCAAGGAGGATGCTAAAGAAAAACTTATGAAGATGACCGAAAACGATATTAAGCAAGATCTTACTAATCTTGTTGCCAAAGAGCAGAAGGAGATCAAGCACGATATTGATGAAACCGCGCAGGCTCTCCTCCTCACCGCGATGGAGCGGATGTCTTCTGAAGTTACCGCAGACCGTACCGTTACTGCTCTAAAACTCCCTGATGACGACATCAAGGGCCGCATTATTGGTAAAGAGGGCCGAAACATCCAGGCGCTCCAGCGCGCCACCGGCGTTGATATTATGGTAGACGATACCCCAGGTATGGTTGTCCTCTCCAGCTTTGACCCTATTCGCCGCCAAGTCGCTCGCTATGCTTTGGAGCGCTTAATGAAAGATGGCCGCATCAACCCGGCTAGTATTGAAGATGCCGTTTCTAAGGCTGAAAAAGAGATTGAAAAAGAAGTTGTCCGTGCCGGCGAAGATGCCGTCCGCGAAGTCGGTCTGGCTGGCATCCCGCGCGAGCTTGTCCACCTCATTGGTGAATTGAAGTTCCGAACTTCCTACGGTCAAAACGTCCTTCTCCATTCTATTGAAATGGCGCATATGGCTGGTATGATTGCCGAAGAAATTGGCGCTGACAAAAGAATTGCCAAGACCGCGACCCTTATGCACGATATGGGCAAGGCTGTCACTCACAAAATCGAAGGTAAGCACGCCGACATCGGCGCCGAGCTCGCCAAGAAATACGGTATGCCAGACGAAGTCGTCCACGCTATCGCTGCTCACCACGACGATATTGAAGCCACCACTCCAGAGGCTGTCATCGTCAAAATCTGTGATGCCATTTCTGCCGCTCGTCCAGGTGCTAGAAACATTTCTGCCGAGAACTTTGCTGAAAGAATGCGCGATCTTGAAAATATCGCCACTAGTTTCCCAGGCATCGACAAGGCCTATGCCATTTCCGCCGGCCGCGAAATCCGCGTCATCGTCGAGCCAAAGCAAATTGATGACCTTACCGCTCTCAAACTTGCTCGCGATATCGCCAACAAGATTGAGGCCACGATGTCCTATCCTGGCACTATCAAGGTGAATGTCATCCGCGAAACCCGCGCGATTGAATACGCAAAATAAAAACTCGCTTATGGTCTCCTTCGGAGACCAGCTGCGGGCGCTCGCGAAAAGCAGACCAATGGTCTGCTTTTCTGGTAATCCTTCTAAAATAAAAATACAAGAGCAAGCTCTTGATTTTTATTATTCTCGGATTCCCGAAAAGAAACTCCGTTTCTTTTCGCTCGCTATGTTGCTGGTCGGGGCGACCTGACTCGAACAGGCGACCTCTGCGTCCCAAACGCAGCGCGCTACCAACTGTGCCACGCCCCGATTTATGCTATTATATCATATTTTCCTAAAAAGGTGTATAATTAAATTATGGAAAAGAAAAAAACTCCACCATCCGAAGACGAATTAAGGCGCTTGATCGCCCTAGATCGGGCCGCGGTTGAGGAACGTCTTGCCAAGAATAAAACTCAGGGCAAGAAAATTGGTGCCGTTGTCGCCCTTGCGATTGCTCTTGCCGCAATGATTGTTATCTTTATAATGATTGCTATCAACTCGCATCGTTAATATGATATAATAATATCAATGGATTTTACTGAAATAACAGAGAACGAGTTTAAGACTTTTGCCGAGTCTCATCCCCAGTTCTCTTTTTTTCAAACTCCTGCCATTGCCAACTACCGCGTTAAAAGGGGCTGGAAAAAACATTACGTCGCACTTAAAAAAGACAAGAAAATTATCGCCGCCACGATGATGCTGTCAAAACCAGCCGTTTTCAAGAAAAAAGTTTTTTATGCTCCGCGCGGCCCGCTGATTGATTATGAAAACCCTGAAATCTTAAAATCATTTTTTGAAAATCTAAAATCTTATATCAAAAAAAGAAATGGCTACGTCTTCCGCTTTGATCCTTATTTTGAATACAAAGAGCGTGATATCGATGGCAAAATTGTAGAGGGGGGGTACAACCACGAACAAGCTATCCAGAATCTTAAGAATTTGAAAATCAAAGTCAACCCTCACCCCGACCAAATCAAGTGGATGTTCGCTCTAGACCTTGATAAGCCAGTAGATGAACTCAAAAAATCTTTTCGCCAGAACACTAGAAACCTCATCAACCGTGCCCTAAAATCTAACATCAAAATTCGCGAGCTAAAAAGAAGTGAGCTGAAAGATTTTTACAAAATGTGTAGCAGTACCGCAAAGCGCAAACATTTTGAACACGAAAACAAACCCCTAGATTATTATGAAGATTTTTATGATTTATTTGGAAAAGACATTAAATATTGGATGGCCGAGACCAAAGACGAGAAAGGCAAAACTATCCAACTTTCTTGCGGGATGTTTATTCTTTCTGGCAAAAGGGAGATTATTTATCTCATCGCCGGCAATAACCCAGATTATTACGACTTAAACGCTCAATACCTCATCCAATGGGAAATCATCAATTACGCCAAAAAGCATAAATATGAGCGTTATAATTTCTACGGCATCTCCGGCAATTTTGATAAAACCGACCCATCTTACGGTATGTATCGATTCAAAAAAGGCTTTGGCGGCTATGTCATTGAGCTTATCGGTGGCTTTGAAATGCCAGTCACAAGATTCTACTATCTTCACAAACTGCTAAGCAAGTTGCGTTGAGATATTTACAAAACCGCTTATGCTTGATATAATAAGCGTATGGATAAAGAGTTAAGTAACATCGCAGATGATATTATTAGGGAGAGTTTTGGTTCAAATGAAGGTGCTCCGTCCCCGGCGCCGAGCCCTGCGCCCAGCGCTCCGGCGACCCCAAAGGAAACTTTTACTGCGGAAGTACCTACAATGAAGTCGGCCCCAGAGCCAGAGCCAGTTGCTCCGCGCCCACGCTCGACAATGCCGGTGATGGGTGGCCCTCGCCCTCGCAACAATAATAACAACGAATATAACCGCATCAAAGAGCAGATGTCTGCGGCTAGAGAGGCAAGCGGTCTATCTAGCCTAGATCAACAAGCTCAGGATAATTCTTTTGTTTCAACGCCAATACCAGAACGCGGCCTTAACAAAGTAGTACTGCTTTTCATCATTCTTATCCCAGTACTCGTGGTCGTGGCCGGCGTAGTAATTGCGCTCTTAAATCAGCCTTCAAGTACTGAAAATAGTAGTAGCAGCCAGAATCAGGCCGTTCAGTACAAAGATCCTAGAGATACCGCCGAAAAAATTGATTTGTCTACCTACACTAGTGAAATTCAAATCACAGAAGAAGGCTATTATCTCTTGACTGGCACGACTAATTTTCCAATCAAAATTAAAGCCCCCGGCAAAGTCACGCTCTATCTCCACAACATTTCCGTAACCGCTACTGATGCTTCCGCCATCGCTAACTATTCCGAAAACCCGCTCGTTATCTTCCTTGATGATGGTACCGAAAGCACTTTGGCCGTTACAGATCCAGAAACTTTTGATTCAATCTATTCAGAAGGTGACCTCACCATCGACGGTAGTACTGGTATTTTAAATGTTGCTGGCATTAAAATTGTTGGCGATCATCATTATGATGTTACCGGGAATAGCATCAAAGATTCTAAGAGCGGCACCGCCATCCAGACCAAAACTACCGAAGACACCACTCCAGAAGCTCCAGCTTCTCCAGAAAATCCAGTTGGCCAAGCAGCCGAAGGCGAGTCCGATTTCCAAGAAAGTGTTAACCCTCCTGCCGATGCCCCATCTGGCGAGAACATCGACCCAGAAAGCGCCGGCCCCGCTACAAACTAGATATATGATATAATATATCTATGGAGCCTTTTGATTTTCAAGGTTTGACGAGCGAAGAAGTTTCCGAACGTATAAAAGCTGGCCAGGTCAATGCGTCAGTCAAAGCGCCGTTTAAATCTACCGGCCAAATTATTCGTGATAATACGTTCACTTATTTTAACGCCGTCTTTCTAGTACTCGCAATTATACTAGCATCCGTTGGCGCTTTCCGCAGCCTAACTTTTATTCCTGTCATTGTCGCAAACACTCTCATTGGCATTATTCAGGAGCTTCGTTCCAAAAAAGTCCTTGAAAAACTAACCATCACTTCCGCCCGAGACGCCACAGCCATTCGTAATGGCAAGGAACAAAAAGTTCCCGTTCACGAATTAGTACTTGATGATATTGTAATTTTCCGCGCCGGCAACGAAATCCCTGCCGACGCCGAGGTTATAGACGGCGTAGTTTCTGTCAACGAATCGCTTTTAACTGGCGAGGCCGATGAAGTCCAAAAGAAAAAAGGCGGTGAGCTCCTTTCTGGCTCGTTCATCGTTTCTGGAGAATGCGCCGCAAAGCTGACTAGTGTCGGTGCCGATTCTTATGCTTCCCAGCTCACTCTCCAGGCCAAGGCCATCAAAACTGGCGAGCAGTCCGAAATCATCAAAAGCCTCAACAAACTAGTCAAAATTGCCGGCATCGCTATCATCCCAGTAGGCCTGCTACTTTTTGCTCGTCAATTTTTCCTAAATCATCAGGAACTTTTGCCGTCCATCCAGGGCGGTGCCGCCGCAGTTATCGGTATGATTCCTGAAGGTTTGTTCCTGCTCGCTTCGGTCGCGCTCGCAATCTCCGCCATGCGCCTCGCCAGAAACAAAGTCCTAGTTCACGAAATGAAATGTATCGAAACTTTGGCCCGCGTCGACGTACTTTGCGTTGATAAAACCGGCACCATTACTAGCCCGGATATGTCCGTGTCGGATGTAATTTATCTAAAAGACGGCTCCGAGGAAAATCTCGCTTGCCTAGTAAATTCTTTGTCTAGCGACACTTCCACCATGGCCGCTCTAAAAAATCATTTCAAAAAATCTACCAAAAAAGCTAATCAGATTTTTGGCTTTTCTTCCGAGTTTAAATATAGCGCCGTAAAAATCGGCGCGAATAGTTTTGTGCTCGGCGCGCCAGAATTTGTCCTTCGTGAAGATTTTGATAAATACCGCAAGGAAATTGAAAAATACACCAAAAAAGGTTTCCGCGTTTTAATTTTTGCAGATTATCATGGCAAGCTGGACGGTAAAGCGCTAAACGCCAAGGCCGAGCCACTCGCCATTATAACTTTGATGAATCCAGTCAGAAAAAATGCCCCCAAGACTTTCCGCTACTTTGCCGAGCAGGGCGTAAACATCAAAGTTATTTCTGGTGACAACCCATTAACCGTCGCTGAAGTCGCGCGCCAGGCCGGTATTGAAAACGCTGGCAAATGCATCGATGCTAGAAACCTCAAAACGGACGCAGATTATGAAAGAGCAGTTGAAGAATACACCGTCTTCGGCCGCGTTCTGCCAGAACAAAAAAGAAAGCTTGTCAAAGCTCTCCAAAAGCAGGGCCACACCGTTGCCATGACCGGCGATGGCGTCAACGATGTCCTCGCCTTGAAAGATGCCGATTGTTCCATCGCGATGGCTTCCGGCTCGGATGCAGCTGTTTCTGCCGCCCAGCTCGTGCTTCTCGAATCAGATTTTTCCAAAATGCCTGGCGTCGTCAAAGAGGGAAGAAGAGTTGTCAACAACCTCGAGCGCTCTGGATCGCTCTTCATCGTCAAAAACATCTTCTCTTTCACCGCCGCCGTCTTTGCTATTTGCCTCGGTTTCCGCTACCCGCTCCTCCCGGCCCAAGTTTCTATGGTTACTATGTGGGTTATCGGCGTCCCATCTTTCTTCCTTTCCCAGATGCCAAATACCGATCTCATCAAAGGTCGTTTCATCACCAACATTTTGAAAAAAGCTATTCCTGGTGGTATGGCCAACGTTGTGGTTGTCTTACTCTCCTTCCTTGCTTGCCATATTTTCAATGTCCCAGACGATCAGATTTTCACCGCTTGCACGCTCGCCTTCGGCATCGTTGGTATAATTTATCTCTATACGGTTTGTCGCCCGCTCAATCTATATCGTGGCATTGTTTGGTTTGGCTGCCTCTTCGGTCTAGTCTTCTGTGCCACAGTCCTGCGCTGGCTCTTCGAGCTCCACGAAAATCCGTCCTATCTCGTCATCCTCATCCCGGCAGTCATCGGCCTTATCACGCCATTTGTGCTAAAGTTCTTCAATTTTCTAGATGATAAATGGGGCTTTGTCCGCAAAAAATTCGAAAATTCCACGCTTTAGCTATGGTATAATATAATAGGTAGAGTATTTTGTAACTTGTTGGTGGGCTGAAATGCCCTAGCGTTCTTTAAAAGGAGGGATAAATATGGAACACAAAGCGATCTACAGCGCGAAAGTGCTTGGGCGCCCGAAGATGCTTTTGCTTGGGCTCCAGCATCTGTTTGCGATGTTCGGTGCGACTATACTGGTGCCGATTCTCGTGAACGGCTATTTCCACGGCGAGGGGCTTTCGGTCCAGGTGACTTTGTTCTGCGCGGGCTTTGGTACTTTACTTTTCCACTTTTGTACCAAGCT
>CAZKNA010000025.1:0-10104 GCA_964554175.1 uncultured Candidatus Saccharibacteria bacterium
TAACATTTCGGTTAACAGCCGAACGCTCTACCATTGAGCTACCGGGGAAGGTGTTTCTATTATACCGCACCTTCCCCCGTAGCGCAAGACCTATTTAACTACTTCGATAAAGTCTTTCAAGGTCACCAGTTGAAAATTGAGCGGGCTAACTTCCATCACCTTAGCAGTAATCTTAATTCTAGCCTCATCCTTCGGATAGTCAGCCGAATCACCATCCTGGATAGTAAAGACCGTTCCAATCTGGCTCATCTCCCCCTCTTCAGCCTTTTTCGGGTTGTCTTGGACTACGCTATAAGAGCTAGTTTTATGACTTACCAGACCTTCAACCGAAACAATCGCCCCAATCTTCTGACCATTCTGAATTGCCTTTGAAAGGGTAAACATCGCCGTATAATTGCCAAATGACACCTTGTCCGTAACTTTATCTGTGGCTAAATCTTCAGCCGTAACTTTAGTCTTATCTTCAACCGAAGTGCCATTATTAGTATTAGATTGTGAATCATCGCCCTTCCCTCTCACAATAAACCAAACTACGCCAACGACCACCAAAATCGCCGCCAGCCCAATCAAAATCGGCACCACCGATTTATTTGCTGCTTTTTTGTCCATACCTCTCTCCTTATTTAGTTACTTCAATTATAGCATACCGTCGCCAAAATCCCGAAATAGTGCTAAAATATACCTATGGAATTTACCACCCTCACCCCTAAAGAATTTACTAAATTTGAACAGAATCACCCTCTTGGCAATTTCTATCAAAGCGTCGCCCGTGCCAACCTCAGAAAAAAGATGGGCTGGAACACTTATCTCCTCGGGGTCAAAGATAAAAACGTCGTAAAAGCCGCCGCTCTTCTCATTGAAAAAAATAAAGAAGCCCTCATCCAAATGGGGCCAATTCTCAATTACCAAGCTACAGAGGAGCCATTCCCTGGTAGCTCCGCCAAACCTTCTAAGTCAAAAAATCAAGAAAGAATACTTGTATTCTTTCTTGAAGAGCTTAAGCTCTTCGCCCAAAATCACGATTTTATTCAGCTTGAAATTTTCCCACCCTTACTTCTTTCCCTCCGCAATCTAGACGGTAGCAAAGAAAGAGAATGGGACCGCAAAAAAGTCTTCAAAATCTTCACGGCAAATGGCTACACTCACGAGGGGTTCACTACTAAAATCGAAAACAAAGCCAACCGCTGGATGTTTTCAAAAGACTTAACTGGCTTAAAAACTCTCCGCGACGCCGAGCTCTCTATGAACTCCTCCACCAGAAAAAAGCTTCACAAAACCGGGCGCGAACTTGATATCAAAGTCCTCACTAATAAAAAAGACCTCAAGGAGTGGCTCACTGCCCTTGAGGAAAGCGACAAAAGAAACGGTGTCCACACTAGGGATGTCAAATATTTTGAGGACCTTTGGGACGCTTTCGGCAAAAATGTCATCTTTGTTGAAGCCAGGAGAAAAGATAACGGCGAGCTTGTTTCAAGCGAGGTTGACATTCTTCACCCAAACGAAATGGTCGCCTTCGTCGCTGGTACTATCGAAAAGAACAAACATTTCAACGGTTCCGTCGCCATCAAAGGTTTCAATATTGAAAAGTGTCTAGAGCTAGGCCAAACTCGCCTCAATCTCTACGGTATGGAAGGCGATTTCACCCCCGAAAATCCTCTCCTTCACTTCAAGAGCGGTCTCAAGGGCATCTCTGAGGAATATATCGGCGGCTTCCGCCTCGTTCTAAAACCGAGCAAACTGTTCCTAAGAAAGGTCCGCCGCCACCTACCCCATCAAGCCTCTAAATAGGCCAAGGGATATAATCATCATAATTGAACCAGCGAGTAGCACCCCACCAAGAATTGCCAACACTGATTTTTTATAATCAAGATTGAGCATACTTGCCGCCAGCGTCCCCGTCCAAGCTCCCGTTCCCGGAATCGGCACTCCCACGAACAGAAACAGCGCCAAATAAATCCCATTCCCCGTCTTCTGCTTCAGTTTCGTCCCTGCCCTCTCGCCCTTTTTCAGACAAAAATTACAAAACTTTTTTAGCGGCTGCCATTTTCTTTGCGCACCCCAATTCAAAAACCGCCGCAAAAACAGATAAATAAACGGCACTGGCAGCATATTACCGATAATCGCGACTAGAAGCACCGACCATTCTGCAAGACCCAGATCTAGTCCAATCCCCACCGGCACCGCGCCCCTCAGCTCAATCAGCGGCACCATTGAAATCAAGAATATTAAAACATAACTCCAAAACATAAACCTATTATACACGAAAATGCCCCGGGTTGTAAACCCGAGGCATCCCCTTTAGAGAGTGTTTTATTACCATTCATACGTCACTTTTTTAGGTGACGCCATTAACAATTTGCCAACTCCGGAAAGGTTATTGTGCCCAGTAACCTGAATACTTCCGTCTTCCAAAGCTTCGGCGCTAAACGTTCCAGTGCCTTTTTTAGCGTTATATGCGCCGAGCTTAACCTTTCTTCCGTCATCAAAGACGAAATAGAGCTTTGTGAAAGTAGTTTTACTTCCCTGTACAACCACTTTCTTGGCCTGGAATTTGCCTGTTGTAACCAGACAAGGTGTAATGTCAAACGGCAACTTCCCCTTTGACATCTTCGAACTGTCCTTTTTATACACCCCCTTCAACGAAACCGTGAAGTAGGGCTGATACTTCTTGTTATTGTTATAGCCGGTAACGTTTGTATTATTCTTACACGTTACCACATAGTTCGAAGTATCAAGGACTGTCCCGTCCTTCTTAACCTCTACAAAGAGGTCGCCAACTTGCTTGCTGGCATTCTTTGTAGAAATCTTGGTTCCGCTCCAAAGATGCGCCCGACCGTCATACTGAACGGCTGCAGACCATGTAATCTCATATTTTGACCCATTGATTTCTGTCGAAGTTGACCGCTTTTCACCTGGAACAGGCGTCGGTGTCGGTGTCGGAGCAGGCGGCTCCGGCTCTTCCTTTTTCTCTCCGGCGTATTCATACGCTTCCCCATTCTTAGCGAACGGGATTTCCGAAAGAGCCTTCCAGGCAAAGTTGATGCTAGAAACATCCGCCTCCGCGATGACGGGTATCTTGCTCTCGTCAATCGCAGTTTTGGAATTATTCTTCTGGAAGGTGTTCTTCCCAGAAGACTGCTTCACGACAGGGACATAAAGTGTGGTCCCATTGCTATCCTTCATCTCATAGTTATTCAGAAACGTCTGAGCGGACATTTCGGTATAATCATACCGAAGCCACTCTTCGTATTCTGATTCGTAGACGAAGAACAACCTGCTCTTGTAGGCCCCTTCACCATCCTTTATGTACGCCGCTATTACATTGTACCCATCTTTACACTGGTACGCGTATTGGCTGTAGTACACAAAAGACGAAGACGCCCCGTCTGCCACGATCGTCTCAAGGTCGCAAACCTCAGAGAACGCGGTGTCCGCTTCCAAAACTTCATCCGCCAAAGCAGCTTCCGTCGCCTCAGCTCCCTCCGCCAAAACAGCCTCATCAGCCGCAGTCTCGACAAATTCCTCCGAAACGACTTCTGTTACCATCTCCTCAGCAGACTCTTCCAAAGCAACATCTCCCGAGATCAAAATTTCCTCGGACTCCACCGGAAGTACTTCAAACTCAAGCACATCCTTATCTGCTCCGAAAACCGGAGTCGCAGACAACACCATAGCTCCAGCAATCATTATAGCCAAAAATCTTTTCACTTTCTTCATAAATACCTCCTTCTCGGCCCCCAAGGCCGGTATCACGAAAAACACTCTCTCTTAAATTACCAAATTCCTCTAAAATTTCACCCTTAATTATATCACAAAACCCCTAAAAAGTCAATGTTCTTGCTTTTCCAATCTGTTCGTGATATGATAATTACAACAATAACAGAGAGTGTTTATGGCTAAAAAATCTACCGTCAAAAATGTAAAAACCAGTATGAAATCTAGCTTTGATTTCTCTAAGTTCTATTTTAGTAAACCCACCTCTGTTGTCCTGGTAACCTCCTACGCCACCATTCTCCTACTCGTTCTCGGCACTCTTGGTTTTTCAAAGATTATCAACCCTAAGAACATCGAGGAACAAGGCATTCCTTCCCTCCCCGACTCCGAGCCATTCGCTTTTCTCCCCGCCGACAACATTGAAGTCCCAGAGCTCGGCGATGTAGAAGAAGAGCCCGCAAAAACAGCCGAGCAAGAGCCTGAAGCTCAGCTCCCTGAGATACCTGCGGTAGAACCTCAAGAAACTACTGAAATCGTCTCCAATTACACCCCAGTCTACACCACTCCCGTCGTAGTTGAGAAAGAAGTTGTAAAAGAGGTCGTGAAAACCATCGAAGTTCCCAAAGAGGTGGTAAAAGAAGTCGTTAAAGAGGTGCCAGTCGAAACAAAAAAAGAACCTGAGTCTAGCCCAGAACAAACCTACTTTGAAAACTATTCCGCCCCTGACGCCATCCCTTATGAACCCACAGTCTATGAAAACTTCCCCGATATCGAAGAAGATACCGAGGAAGTTTCTAATGACGCAGAAACTACGCCTGAGCAATAGTTAAGGAAATCTTGCGACCTTCCTTGTCGATGTCAAGCACCCTAAACTCCTTGCGCTCGTTAAGCGTAAAGACCTTCTCTGGGTCAACATCGTTACCTTCGCCAAGCTCTGAAACGTGGACCAAAGCCTCTACTGCTGGAGAAATCTGCACGAACGCCCCAAATGGAGTGATTCTAGTAACTGTTCCTTCAACATTTGAGCCTTTCTTTAGACCCTCGACCTCAGATAGCCACGGGTCTTCCTTAAGCTGTTTCATCGAAAGGCTGAGTCTCTCTTTATCGATAGCGATAATCTTTGCTTCGATCGTGTCACCAACCTTTACGTAATCAGCTGGGCTGTTAACTCTCTCCCAAGAGATTTCAGAGATGTGAACTAGGCCTTCAATGCCATCAACATTGACGAACACGCCAAAGTCAACCACTCCAGTCACCAAGCCCTTAATAACGTCACCGACGTTCATTTCAGCAAAGCGTGCCGCAAGTGCATCTTTGACTGCTTCCTTCTCGGAGAAGATTAGCTTGTTATCCTTCTTGGACGCATCGAGAATGCGAACCTTGATTCCCTGGCCAACCAGCGAATTGAGGCGCTGCAAAATCTCGTCTTTATCTGCCGAACCAACCCGCGGATAATGTTCCGCTGAAAGCTGAGAAACTGGCAAGAACCCGCGAATACCTTCATATTCAACGAGGAGTCCGCCCCTATTAGCGTCAAATGGAACGACCTCAACGATTTCACCAGCCTCAAGTTTAGCGGTAATTTCGTCCCAGCCCTTGTCTTTGACTGCTTTACGCATAGACAGAAGAACCATTCCGTCATCCATCTCTGCATCAATAACTGAGGCAGTCACTTCCTGACCAACCTCTAGATTGCGCGAGCTAGAAGCTTCCTTTCTAGGAATCATCCCGACTCCCTGTGCACCGAGATCCACTAGAATCTCGTGTTTCTTAACGGAAAGAACCTTTCCAGTCACAGTATCCCCCGTTACAATCTGTTTGAGCTCTTCACCTGCCCCCTCAAGAAGCTCATCCATAGTATATTTTTTGGCATCTGCCATTATAATTTTTCCTTCCTTCAGGTCCGTTCAACAAAGCTTAAGTATCCTTAAGCCTTCTTGAACGAACCCGAAACTCTCTCAATTATACCAAAACCTCTTTTCTTTGTAAAGACTAGGTGTTATACTGAAAGTATTATGGGTTATCTTAGCATTGATATTGGAGGAACAAAAACATTAATTGCTTGCATGAGCGAGAAAGGGCGGCTCTCCCGCCGCGACAAATTCCCAACTCCGAACAACCTTCGTGAGTTTCTGAATACATTATTTACTCATTTAAAGCCCTACAAAGATACCAACCCAGCCTGTGTCGTAGTAGCCATCCCCGGCATTGTAAAAAACAACACTCCGGTTTCTCTTGGTAACCGCCCCTCTTGGAAAACCGTTCCTATTGATATTGTAATAAAAAAACTGTTCAGCTGCCCAATCTACTTTGAAAACGACGCTTCGCTTGGCGCAGTTTATGAGTCCAAATTTTATTCAGGAAAGACAATTTACTTGACCTTTTCTACTGGCATTGGCGGCGGCATCGCCACCCGTACCGTTCTAGACCCAATGTCCTCCGCTTTTGAGCCTGGTCATCGTTTCTACACCTACGAAGGCCAAAAACTAGAGTGGGAAGATATTGCCTCCTGCAAAGCCCTTGAGGCTCGCTATGGGGTCTACGCCACCTCTATCCGTGGCCGCGCCAAATACGAGGATATCGCCGCTCGTATCTGTCTTGGTTTAAAAGACATCATAAAAGACGAACAGCCCGACACCATCATTATCGGTGGTCCTCTCGCCATGCGTTTTCGCCACTTTATAAAGCCTCTAAAGGCCCTCTTGAAGAAAGAGCTGGGTGTCAAGAAGCTTCCACGCATTCGCCCCGCCAAATCGCCTAAGGAAGCAGTTTCACACGGTATGTACCTCTTCGCCAAAGCGAGGGTGAATGGATGATCTAATCACCTCTTTAGAACAAGACTTTCCCGACCTTCATTTCACTTATGGCAAACGCTTCTCTTTTCGCCCCCCAAAAACCATCGTTATTGGCCCAGACGAGGGCGAAAAGACCCCTATGCTTCTCTTCCACGAACTTGGCCACGCCTTATCTGGCAAGCACTCTTACAGGACCGCTGTAGAACGCCTAAAAATCGAATCAATTGCCTGGAGCGAAGGTAAAAAAGCCTACGAAAGATGTCTCGTCTCTGGGCGTTACTCTTTACCTGGTTGGGACGACGACTTCGTCGAAGAGAACCTCGATACCTATCGCGACTGGCTCCACTCCAAATCAAAATGCAAAAACTGTGGCCTTACCATGTTCCAAAACCAAGATGGTACCTGGGAATGCCCCTATTGCTCTACCTATTGTCCCCCGAGCCACTAAGAGTCCCCCGCTTTTGTCTGCTGGCTAGCTTTTCAATATTCTTCTCTACTATTTCTTCCATCGTCACCCCTAGATAATCTGCCACTACTGCAATATACCACATCACATCACCTAATTCTAGGGTCAACTCTTCCCTATCTTTATCTGTTATTTTTCCGCCTTTATCTCGTAAAATCTTTTTTACATCCTCGGTGACTTCTCCGGCCTCTCCTGCTAGTCCCAGGACTTTTGTCATAAAACCCAGATAAAAAATATCGTCACCCGTCTTTTTGCCCTCTAAATCTGTGCTTATCGCCTTTCTCTGATATTCATTAAAATCCATATTCCTCCTTTTAAACCATTATACGTTCTTCATCATAATCGTTCAAGAGGTTATTTTGGCTACAAAAAACGCCCCCTCGGGCAATTTAATTGGTGGAGTAACAGGGATTCAAACCCTGGACCTCTGCCTTGCAAAGGCAGCGCTCTAATCAGCTGAGCTATTACCCCAGATATAGAGGGCCCGCGAAATGGCGAGCTAGATGTGAATGTGGTGGAGTAGCCTACGGGGGGACGAAGGCTACCCCATGTCTTGGTGGGGATACATGGACTTGAACCATGGACCTCTACATTATCAGTATAGCGCTCTAACCAGCTGAGCTATATCCCCAAATTGTTAACCTGCTCTCTAATTCTACACTACTCTCGCCCAAAAATCAACCCCCTCTTATTACTTCGGCTTGATCAAACTTACAAAAGCAGAAAGTAGTAGCGTATGTAAATTCATCATCACAATTAAACCGACACCGGCAATAACCATCCCCCAAAACTTCACCTTGTTATAAGAGGCAACTCCGCTGGCCATATTATCTGCAATCTGGCGATAGAACAATACGATCGCTCCACCGGCAAGAAAAATTATAAGCCCAGTGAACACCCATCCAAAAGAAAATGTAAAATCCATAATTCTATTATATCACAAAAAGAAGAAGACCCGCTATTTTGCCGGGTCTTCAAAGGTCATATCATTTGAGTATTCTCGCAGATATACTCAAATCTACCTCTAGTATATATCACAGAAAGCATAATGTCAATACCTTTTTTAAAAAATTGTTCGGGAAATTTTAATTTTAGTGTTCAGGTTTTTGTTCGGGAAATGTACTATTGACAAAACTAAAGCGGTATGATATAATGTAACCAGTCCTATTTTAGGGAGTTTTTAATAATAATTGGTGGGCAGAAACGGAGCTATAATTATGGCTGGAACTAAAGCTGGCGGCGTTAAAGCTGCTGCCACTAACAGAGCCAAATACGGTGCCGAGTTCTATGCTCGCATCGGTCAGAAAGGTGGCCAGAATGGCCACACTGGCGGTTTCGCCGCCAACCGTGCTCTCGCTCGTATCGCTGGTGCTAAAGGCGGTCGTATCTCAAAGCGCGGTCCTGCCAAAAAGGCTTAATTTAAACCGTTAAAAAGCCAGGGTCTTCCCTGGCTTTTTTGGTGGTTTAGTAGATATTTTCCCCATCTTTATAACTTCATCAGTTCTTCATCGTATGGAAATGGTGCATATTTCTCCATCTCCGCAGTAAAACATAATTTTACTTTACCTATCGTTGCTGTGATGGAAACATCGAATGTAACACTCTTAGTTATTTGATATATTTCCTCCATTCTGCCACTTTGTATCATATCTTTGACTATTTCCACGGTCCTAAAGAAGTCTGTTTCAGCTACTTCCTTGTCAGCAAAATCCTGATTGAACCTTGCAGCTTTATCATTTGCGGCCTCCTGCATTTCGAAACGATCATCATTCTCATCCTTAGGCTTAACACTCTGTCTCCCCGCCTTAACCGACTGGGGCTTTGCGACACTAGATTTAACGCTCGGTTTCCCCGATTTAACCGGTGGTAGCTTTGAAGCATCAAACTTCAACTCACGCCCCAAAGCATCCCGCATTGCTGCCGGCCAATCGGATCTGCACCTACCAAGCGATCTTCTTACAGTTGCAACGCTCGGAGTTTTAGTTGCCATCTTGCTAAAAGCTCCATAATTTGCCAGAAAATCTTTGTCTCTAGGGAGATACCCATACTCCACGCAAAACTCTTCCAATAACTCTGCTATCTCTTCTCGGCTCCAACTTTTACCCCGCGTTCCTCGTTTTGCCATTTCTTTCACCTCTTTCTGCGCTGTATTTACCTCTTGTTCCATGGTTGCATCTTCCCGTATCTCAGTCTCTTTTACAGCGTCTTGTTCTACGTTCATTTCCTTTTGTGGCTTAATCTCTTTTGCTGCTTCTTTAATCTCCCGCATTATTTCTGGCGGCTTTCTGAAATCTTCCAAATCTTGCTTCTTCTGCGCCTTTTTTAATGCATCCGCCTGATGAAGCCGTTCCATGACTCGTGCGCGCTTCTCTCTGCTAGCTTCCTGATATTCTCGATATTTCTCCGGCTCAGTTGATTTTAAAACTATCAATTCTTTCTTACTATATGAAAGTATTCTCTCTGACTGGCCTTCTCGTTTTCGAAGCTCTCTCAAGACTTTTATATTTAGCTCTGAATAACTTTTTGCTTCCATAGCCTTAAGCAGCCCGTTAAAATTTACGGTATTATCTTTTTTGTAGTCCTTTTCCGTCGGCATATGGCCATATTCCTCTTTCATCTCGAGAATCTTTTCTATGGCCTCTTCACGCGTATACTCCATCATTATCTCACCCCCTTCACGCAAAAATATCTACCAAAAAATTAATCTTCTTCATTCCACCTTATGACTAGCTATATTATATCATAAATTCAACATTTATGCTACATTTTCGCCAGCAGAAGCCTCTTCTTGTCTTCGCTTAGCTTCCTCCGGCTCGAACGGTTGTTTCCCAGCAAGATTATCATAGGTTATTTCATCATCTCTCTCATCAAAGTTATACCCATTGTCAATACCAAAAACCGCCAAGATCGGCGGTTTCAACTCGAATTTTAACGGCTTAGTTGTGCAATCTAACTTCATCTCAGTATAACTTTAAGCTCGGTGTTGCATCTTAAAGACAAGGTTTATGTTCCAAGCTTACAAACATAAACTGCAACCGACCTGTTCTCGCGCGACTTATAAAAGTTTCGCGGAACTCAATTCCTTCTCAAGAAAGGAGGTAATCCATCGACACGTTCTCGTACCGATGC
>CAZKNA010000026.1:0-9412 GCA_964554175.1 uncultured Candidatus Saccharibacteria bacterium
CCGTACCCTGTGCTGCCCGGACTTTCCTCTGATAAAATACCAGCGATTACCTTTTTAAGCTCAAGAAGAGTATATCACAGATTGACATTTTAGGCAATAAATGTTACAATTATAATAATTCTTTAGATTATATTCCATAAAGGAGGTACTTTAACATGAAAAAATCTCTATTTTTTGTCAGTTGGTTAGGGCTTGTCACGGCCCCTTACATCATCCGGCGCACCACCAGCGGCGAGAATTGGTCTGGTCATATCAGTACTCTTCATAGTACTGGCAACAACATTGGCTATTACATTTTCCCGGGAATTCTCTATCCCCCTGAAAACGTGGTCAAAAGGTTCATCAACCCCGAGCGTTATGATCTCCACATGGTTCACTATGGCCATAGAGATTATGATCCGGATGCCGCCGCCGAAGCGGTAGCAAATCATATTAAAGCGTTCGGTTATAAAACCGTCCGCATTATCAGCTTCAGCATGGGTGACCAACTCCTTAGTACGCTGGGATACTCTCTGCCTAATCTTGTTGGTAGTGGACGTATTGAGATTGTCACTATAGACAGTATGCCGAACGAGGATTTCATCCATCCGAAATATCTTGAAGTCCTTCGGCTCACGACCCCTATCTTAACGGCACTACGGGTTCTTGGCGGCTGGATTGCTGAAATTCCTTGCCTTAGAAGGGATCAATGCTGGCGCTCGCCGGCCGAAGTCATCGGACAACTGGGAGCACTCCCGGGGTACAGATACGACTACATTGATGACCCAATCTTCGATTGTATCGTGGCCTGCATCAAAGATGTTAGAGTCTTCTATGACCCGAGATATGCGTCTAGCCTCTTCGACGAGACATTCAACTACGATGAGGACGACGACCCGCAACCCAGGCTTTACTTCAATACCGGTGATCTCTGTAACATAAGAGACAAAGCTACTGTTGATGGTTACCACAAGGTATTTAAAACCATCGGCTGGAAGTTCTAAAGAACCTGCCCCGCAACATTTGTTGCGGGGTTTTTCGTGAAGTGTAAATCAATTGCCTTGTTTGCTTCAAGATCAGCCTCGGTATTTTCATCTCTCTTTACGTGCTCAAAAGCCACCCTATCAAACTGGGAGGTCATTTTCAAAATGTCATCGTGTATTAACATTAAATCTTGATTTTTGACTTGGTACACCCCGTTCATCTGGTTTATCACCATCAAATTATCCCCAATAAACCTCACTCTCTTTAACCCAAGCTCTAGCCCTTGCTCGCAAGCCTCTTTAAGGGCAAAATATTCCGCCACTCTTGAAGTCGCAAACCCAATAAACTCTCCACCTCGTCTAATAACTTCCCCATTTTCACCTATTACCACATACCCCACTCCCGCTGGACCCGGATTCCCTCTACTGCTACCATCAAAGTAAATTGTTGCCCCAACAAGCGCCTCAGTTTCATTATTAGAAGTTTTCTCCTCTGGCAGAGCCGTAGTTCGTCCCCGTTCAATCTCAAGCACGCTAAGTGTTGCCTCGTCAACTTTAAGACCTCTTATCTCCTCTGGTGTCACAAATTTAAACGCCGAATATCTCTCTGAAGCCTGAATCTTTATTTCCCCTGCCAGTTTCACTTCAAATATAATATATAGATTCCCCAGCTGGGAAGCCCCTGGTACTCCCATAAAAGTCACCGCATCAATCAGTTTTATCTCGCTAAGTTGGGCTCCAAGATGCTCAAAGAAGAGTTCTGAAACCGCCTCTTCTGGCTGCTCCCCAAGCCTAATCTTCCCCGTCGGGAGCTCCCAATTTGGTAGCTCTTCTGCTCTTCCTCTGGTCCGCCTCAAAAGTAATAGTTTGTCGTCTTGTCTAACAATTCCCACCACTCGAATTCGCTGTTTCACTCTATGCCCCTCCCACTATAGCGGTGAAAAAGTTTAAAATCCCATTCATCGCCCACACCATATACTGCGATAGAACATTCCCAAACATCCATACTAAAACCAAAACGATAAATATCCCATAAGTTTCCATCTGTGCCATCACAGCTCTCGCTCCATCTGGCGCAATCGTATAAAGTACTCTCGAACCATCAAGCGGCGGAATTGGGAGCAAATTAAATAACATCAAGCCCAAGTTAATTAAAACAATCTGGGATACGATATATCCACCAGAATTATAAAACAGCCCTGTAAAATGCCCCACCAAAAATGCGATAAACGCAATTAGGAAGTTCGTTAGTGGTCCTGCTAACGCCACTAGTGCCATCCCCCACTCTTTACCCTTTAGATTCCGTGAATTGACCGGTACCGGCTTCGCCCCGCCAAAAATCGGGCCGTTCATTACAAACAGCATCAAAGGTATAAAAATCGACATTACTGGGTCTATGTGTTTAGCCGGGTTCAAAGATAATCGCCCTTCTTCTTTTGCTGTCGTGTCGCCAAGAGCATATGCCATTCCACCGTGCGCTAATTCGTGTAGCACGGTCGAGACTAGCACGATCGCTAGAATTATTAGTAAATGCCCAAAATCCATATCTTTATTATATTAGAATAAGCACAATTTTGGAATACCTTTAAAAGTCTAATTCAAAACTACAACTTCTAGAGCTAACGGCAAAGCATCTGCATTCTTTATTTTGAGCTTCTTCTCTGTTCTAGCCGAAAGTTTCAGCTCAGTTACCATCCCGTCTACATTCCCCATCGCAACCACCATTCTTGGCTCAACCTCACGTACTGCCCGTACCGAAGAAGTACAAAGTACGCCAATCATTGAAAGCTCATCAAGTCCCTCTTCACAACCACCGATGATTCCAATATGAATGCCTCCCACCTCAACATCATAAATCGTCTTTGCTTCTCTCGGGTCAAACGCCACCGGGCTCTCTTCTTTTTTCTCCTCATCTAGCTTTGTACCACCATTTACCCCAATAGCTCTGATGGCAACATCACCAATCTCGAACTCCCCCGGCCCTTGGATCTTCCCAACCTTAAGATTAGCATCAACCGTCCCTTCTACTACGTTAAAGGTTACACTTGTTTTTTTAGTTATAATCGTTATCTCATCTGGATTTTTACTTTCAATATCAAACATCTTACCTCCTATTTACCTTTCACTAAAATCTTCTCTGGGTCATACGTATCGGTAACATCCATCATCATCAAATCTGTGATGAAACGGTCCTTCACGCTTTTTCTATACGAATAATCATCCTCACTCATAATTACATAGTTGAGCGGCTTTCCCTGTTTCTTCTCAATCACCTCTGCCCAATGGGTTAATTTCTTCGTCTTGTCATTCCCGACAATCAAAAGATCCACTCCTTCTTCACCTGGAACTCGATTTATCACCACTAAAGCCTTCAAGAAATTTCGCACCGGCTTCACATATTCATCCCAACCCGCGCGGTGGACGTCGCGCTCTTTTGTTTCATCCACCTTAACCGTGAACAAATCTACTAATGGCTTTGAATAAGGATGTTTCATATTCGCTGAATAATAGACCTTGTTATCAAATGTATCATTTTTTATAATGCCAACGCTGTCTAAGTTGAGTAACTCTCGCCGCACCGAGTTAATTTGCTCATTTATCACCCTTGTAATCTCCCGCACGTAATAACTTTGTGAGGGGTTGCTAAAGAAAAGTGCTAAAAGCTTTGTCCGTGTCTTTGAACCAAATAATTTTTCTAGTCCTGTAGTATTTTCTTTACCCATATTATTTATATTTTAGCACAGAATTGTTCAATATTACATATATTTTTAATTTCTTTAATGGCTTCTGGCTTTATTTGTTCAAGCGGCAGCCATTTTATTTCCGCATTTCGTTTAAACCAAGTCATTTGTCGTTTTGCAAGGTGCCAATCCCGATAGAAACAGCGCTTTTTTGCCTCATCTAAATCATATTCCCCACTTAAATACCCATGTACATACTCATAAATATCGCTCTTCATCGCCTGACTACCAAATCCATACGTAGAAACCAACTTCTCTGTTTCTTCAAATAGTTCTGGTACAAACATTTTATCGAGCCGCTTTTTTAAACGCGTTCTTAATTCTTCTTTAGGCCACTTGATGCCAAAAACTAAAAAGTCTGTAGACATTTTTACACGATCCGGGTATTTTTCCGCAAAACTCAAGGTTTCTCCCTGTTGTTTTGTACAACTTTTTTGTTCAATATTAAATTGATAATTGTACAACAATGCGTCAACATAAAGTCCCGTCCCGCCACAAACGATCGGAACCTTCCCACGTTCACGAATTGAACAAATTTTTTGTTCAGCGTATTCCTTAAAATCCGCAACCGTAAATCGGTCTCCTGGCTCTACCAAATCAAACCCATAGTGAGTTATTCCTTCTCTTTCCTCAAGAGAAGGTTTTGCCGTCCCTATGTCCATTCCTTTATAGATTGCCCTAGAGTCAGCAGAAATAATCTCTCCGTCCACCTCTTTGGCAATCTCTATAGAAACCCCTGTCTTTCCAGACCCAGTGGGGCCGACAATAACAATCACCGGCCCCTTATACATTAAAGCTCCTTCAAGAAATCTGCTAGTTTGGCGAGCTTCACAGTCTCTTCCCTATCGCGAAGTCGCACCGCCACAGTTTTGTTCTCGGCATCTTTTGGACCTACTACTAGTACGCAAGGAATCTTCATCTCTGTTGCACGGCGAATCTTCTTACCCAAAGAGTCCGCTGAATCATCAACCGCAAAACGCAAGTCATTTCTAGTAATCGGTTCATCTAGCACAACCCCAGATAACACCTCAGTGATCTCTTTCACATAATCAACTACCTTGTCATTCACGGTCAAGATTCTAACCTGTTCTGGAGCACACCAGAATGGAAACCAGCCCGCCGTGTGCTCAATAAACACGCTCATGAACCGCTCAATTGAGCCAATCAGAGCACAGTGAATCATCACCGGACGCCTCTTTGAGCCATCTTCAGCGATATATTCTAGACCAAATCTCTCTGGCATTGCATAGTCAAGCTGCACTGTTGCCAGCTGCCATTCACGTCCCAAGGCGTCCACCGCCATAAAGTCCATCTTTGGCCCATACATCGCCGCCTCGCCTTTACCGATAAAGTAATCCATCTTATACTTATCGGCCATCTTCTGAATTGAGCTCTCAGCCTTGGCCCACATCTCTTTGGTGCCGATATATCCATCTCCATCATCTCTAAACGATAGGCGGAGTTTCAGTTTCATATCAACTTTCTTATACAAATCTTTAGCGCTCTCAATCAATTCCCCAAAGATATCTCCGACCTGGTCATCAGTACAAAAGACGTGGCTATCGTCTTGAGTAATCGCCCGGACACGTGACAACCCACCAAGCTCACCCTTGCGCTCATCTCTATAGACCATCGTAGTTTCTAGATATTTCACCGGAAGTTCCTTATAAGAACGTGGCAAGGAGGCAAAAATCTGCGCATGATGCGGGCAGTTCACCGGCTTCAAAGCCAATTCATCCCCAGATTCAGAGCTGGTGAACTTCAAAAGCTCTGGGAACTTCTCGTAATGACCAGAAGTTTTATAGAGGTCAACTAGCGCAATATGTGGAATGCAAACCTTCTTATAGCCTCTGTTTTCCCTATAGCTCTGCGCGAAACGATTTAACATCTCGCGAAGGACCGTCCCTCTTGGCGTAAAGAGTGGCAACCCCGAACCCACCAGCGGCGAGGAACAATACAGTTCCAGTTGTTGACCTAATTTTCTATGGTCACGAGCCTTAGCCTCTTCTTGCCAAGCCAAATACTCCTCTAGTTCCTTGGCTGTTTCAAATGCCACCCCATAAATCCTGGTCAACATTTCCCTCTTCTCGTCACCGCGCCAATAGGCGCCCGCAACTTTTGTGAGTTTAAATTCGCCAATTTTCTTTGAATCTGAAACGTGTGGGCCCTTACAGAGATCTTCAAAGATTACTTTGCCGTCATTCGCTACCATATCATAAAACGAAATCTTCTCATCCGCTGGTAAATCTTCAATCAATTCAACCTTGTATTTCTCGCCCTTGTCAGCAGCCCATTTCAGCGCTTCTTTACGTGCTCTATCAAGAGTTTCCATTTTAAAGCCACGGTTGATAATTCCCCGCATCTTCTTCTCAATTTTTGGTAAATCTGCCTCTGTTATCTTTGTGTCGCCAAAGTCAATATCATAATAAAATCCATCGTCAATTGCCGGACCAATCCCAAGCTTCGCCTCTGGATACATTTCTAAAATCGCCGCTGCCAAAACGTGACTCAAAGTGTGGCGCATCTTCATAACTGCTGTTTCTTTTTCAGACATAAAATTAACTCCTTTTTTCCATTATACATCAAAAAATGGTGGGTCGCAAGGGACTCGAACCCCTGTTTGCCCCTTGGGACGCTTCAGGGGTTCGATTGTAGAGGCACAACAAAAAATGGTGGGTCGCAAGGGACTCGAACCCCTGACATCCTCGGTGTAAACGAGACGCTCTAGCCAACTGAGCTAGCGACCCAACCTATGAACATTATATCATATATCTATAAAAACAAAAAATTAAAAAACCACAAAAACTATGCTATAATAGATATATTAAAACGGAGATTTTATGGCAACTAAGAAAAAGAAAACTGTAAAAACTATGGACGTGGTCACGCCCCGCAAAAAGGCGAAGAAGCCCGCAAAGACTACTATTAAATCTATACCCATAGAAACTCATATTGAAGAACCTGTATCTGAGATTTTTGAAGAAACTTATTCTGAGAAAGAACCGGCCGAAGAACTTTTCATTGATGAAGAAGAATATGAGGAACGTCCAATGGAAGTAACAGAAGTGGTAGAAGAGCCAAAAGAAGAGGTTAAAAAGGTTTCTACCGAACCAGCCAAGTCTGAAAAAGTTGAGGCAAAATCTTCCGTCAAAAAACCTTTCAAAATCGCCAGCTTAGTTCTTGTTATTATTACTGTTTTATCCGTTGGGCTCTTAATTTTCAATATCGCCCGCTCTAACTTCCTGCCTGCTAAGTTCTTCTACCCGGCTGTTGTCATCTTAGCCTTTATCGCCCTACTATTCCTCCGCCTGACCATCCGCCGCAAAACTTCCCTTCCCGTCCAAATCATCATAGATTTCTTTTCCCTTGTTTTCCTAGTTGCCTCTATCTTCGGTAATCTCAAATTGAATGACACTTTGACCTTCTTGGACAAAAACTTAAATGGTGCGGTCTATCAAACCATCGTTTACGATGTCTTGACTGGCAAAGACTCCAAGTATGATTCTAAAGAAAGCCTTTCAGGTGCTAATATCCTCGCTCCACCCGATTTTATCCTCTCTGAAGATGAGCTCATCAACGCCGTTAAAGATCAAGTTGACGCAAATCTCACTTTCAACGAGAACAATGACTTTGTGACTAACTTACCTTTAGAGGACAAAGACAGTCTTGTTCTGCTCGGTGACGCTATCTACAGTTCAATGGCCGAAGCTGATTCTAGTTACGAAGCGGCCACTAAAATTGTAGCCACTATCAAAATAGAAAAGCGTGTTGATAAAAATGATAACGGCGATATCTCTGAGAAACCTTTCCTCATCTTCCTCTCCGGCATTGATGCTCGCGAAGATTATATGCCCTATGCCTCTCGTTCAGATGTCAACATTGTCATTGCTGTTAACCCCAAAACCGCTCAGATTCTACTCCTGACTATCCCTCGCGACTATCAAATCCACGTTCCTGGCACCTCTGGTGGGTTAAACGATAAAATGACCCATACCGGCTCACTTGGTGGCGTTCAGCTTTCCAAAGCCACTGCTGAAGAACTACTTAATATCAAAATTGACGATTATATCCGCGTCAACTTTGGTTTCGTTGTCGGCCTTGTTGATGCTATCGGCGGCATTACTATAGATTCAGACTGGAATACTCCTATCACTTGCTGGACAAACCGTGCCTGTATTATTCAGCCAGGCAAAAATGAAGTTGATGGTGCTTGTGCCCTTGCCTTCTCTCGCGAACGTATGGCCTACGACACCGGTGATACTCACCGCGCCGCCAACCAACAGCAAGTCATCGGCAAAATCTTTGAAAAAATCTCTAAAAGTAGCACTATTATAAACAACTATTCTGCTATCCTAGATGCCCTAACTGGCACCTTCGAAACCAGCTTGACCTCTTCCGACATTCAAAGCTTCGTCCGTCTCCAGCTTGACAAAACTCCTGATTGGAAAATCCATTCTTACACCCTTGCTACCACTGGCCACGACGAGCTCTACACCTACTCTTACCCAACCCAGCCACTCTATGTAGCCTATCAGGATACCGCCAGCATTGCCAAGGCCAAGCAAATGCTTCAAGAAGTTCTAAATGGGGAGTAATATGAAGCTGAAAAAACCCAGTCTAAAGAAAACGCCTCCTCTAAAGGTCACTCCTGAAGAGTCTGAGAAAAAGACTGAAAAGGAGAAGATTAAAAAGCGTCGCGAAGAAGTCTTAAAGAGCGGCCGCAAGTTTAAATATCCTCTCCAATATTCTAAGCATCGCCTAATAACTATTACTGTTGTTGTCGCTATAATCGCACTAGTTGGCTCATTCATCACTGGCTATCTAATGCTCTACAAGGTCCAATCTACTGGCGATGTGATGTATCGCTTAACTAAGATTTTTCCTGTTTCGGTCGCCAAAATTGACGGTGAGAACGTCCGCTATTCTGACTACCTAATGATCTACAAGAGTAGTACCCGCCCAATCGAGCAACAAACTGGCTCTTTTGGCGAGGGCCCAGACGCAGACAGCCGCCGCAATTATTACAAACGCGCCGCTCTCAATGAGGCAGAAGAATACGCCTACGCAGCAAAGCTCGCCCGCGAAAAAGGCATCGAAGTCACCGAAGCCGAAATTGATGCCTCCTTTGATGAACACCGCAAAGTCGGCGGTACTGAACTTTCAAACGAGAGTTTTCTCCGCATCATAAAAGACAATTTTGGCCTTTCCGAAGACGAATACCGCCATATGCTACAGCTCTCGTTGCTCAAGAAAAACGTTTCAGTCGCAATCGACTCAAACGCCAAAAATACTATCAATGAGATTAAGAAATATCTTTCTGAAAATGAGAACGACTTCAAAAAAGCTCGCGACCAATTCACCTCTCGCGCCGATTATGAAGAGACCGGCGGTCTAGTTGGTGCCGAAAATGTTGATGGTGGTCGTGCCTTGAAAGCCCTCTCGCTTGAAAAAGACCAAGTCAGCGAACCTTTTGTCTCTCTTAATGGCGACGGCTATTACATCATTAAATGCGTCAACAAAGCCAATAACGAGGTCAGTTACGTTTCACTCTTCGTCCCCTTCTCTGAGTTTGATAAACAAATCTCATCTTTGAAAGAGGCCGGCAAAATCGAGGAGTCCATTGAGATTCCAGAGTAGATATGCTATAATACCAAGGACGCCGCTGTAGCTCAGTTGGTAGAGCAGCTCATTCGTAACGAGCAGGTCACA
>CAZKNA010000027.1:0-9049 GCA_964554175.1 uncultured Candidatus Saccharibacteria bacterium
CTGGCTAGAGATGCTCGGCTGTGGCATGATTCATCCCAATGTTCTAAAAACCGCTGGCATCGATCCGGAAGAATATAAAGGCTTCGCTTGGGGCGGCGGCATCGATCGTCTCGTAATGCTAAAGTACGGCCTTACGGATATTCGCTATTTTGAATCTGGCAGCTTAAAGTTCTTGGAGGAGTTCTAAATGAAAATTAGTTTAAACGAAATTAAGAAATTAGTTAAAATCCCATCTAGTGTTTCAGATGAAGAGCTAATCAAGTTAATCGGCGCTCGCCTGGTCGAAGTCGAGGGTTCTGAAGATTGGAGCGAAAAGTACAAGGGAATTAAAATCGTCCGCGTTGAAACTTGCGAGGCGATTCCAGAAACTCACCTCCACCTTTGTCAAGTCGACTGTGGCGAAAAAGTCCAGGTCGTCTGTGGCGCACCCAACGTTCACGCTGGTATGTTCGCAGTTTGGATTGCTCCGGGTTGTATTGTGCCAGAAACTTTCGGCACAGACGAACCATTTGAGATTGGTTCTCGCAAACTTCGCGGTTATGATTCTTCTGGTATGCTGGCCGCTGCGGATGAGCTCGCTCTTGGCGAGGGTCACGACGGCATCCTAGAGCTAGACCCAGAAATGCCCGGCGTAAAGCCCGGCGCCTCGTTTGCTGAAGTCTTTGATCTAAATGACATTATCCTAGATATTGAAAATAAATCCCTAACTCACCGTCCAGATTGTTTCGGCCTTATTGGCTTCGCCCGTGAGGTCGCCGGCATCCTTGGTGTGAAATTCGAGGAGCCAGAGCAAGCTGGCGGAAATCATTTTCTTGCGGGCTGTACGGAGGTTACGACCGAGTACAAGAGTCCGAGACCCGCAACGACGGGCTCGAGGGACTCGTGCCCGCAAAAAATGATTTCGCAGCTTGTTATTAAAATCGACGATTTAAGTCTCTGTCCGCGCTATTCTTGCGCCGTGGTAGAATTTTCTGATGCTCCGCATTCCGAATATTTCACTCTGGACGACGTCTTTCTTATCAAGGCTGATATGCACCCAATTTCTCCGATTGTTGATGTCACGAATATCCTAATGCTAAAAACTGGCCAGCCACTCCACGCCTTTGACTATGACAAATTCATCAAAGTCGGCGGCAAAGAAACCCCCGAGATTATCGTCCGCGCCGCCAAAAACGGCGAGAAGCTAGAGCTCCTAGACGGTGAAGCTATTGAGTGCGATGAAAATGATATTTTGATTACGAGTAGCGACGTCCCAGTCGCGCTGGCTGGTGCTATGGGTGGGGCGAGCACTATGATTGACGAAACTACTAATCGCGTACTCCTAGAATCTGCCACTTTTTCACTCTATCATCTCCGCAAAACTCAGATGAAACACGGTATTTTCTCCGAGGCGATTACGCGCTTTACCAAGGGTCAGCCTGCCGGTCAGACATTTGCTGTCCTTGAGGAAGCAGTAAAGACGCTTGGCGCCGAGGTAGTTGAAGCCGCCGATTATTATCCAGAGCCAGTTGCCACTTCGCCAATCGAGGTGACCATAAAAGAAATCAACTCTCTCCTTGGCACCGATTACGACGAAAAGCTCATCAAGAAGACTCTTGAAAATGTTGGTATTAAGAGTAAGGGTGACAAATACGAAGTCCCATATTGGCGCACCGACCTCCATATTAAGGAAGACATCATTGAGGAAGTCGGCCGCCTGCTTGGCTTTGATAACATTCCACTAGATTTCCCGACTCGCCCGTTCATCGGCGCAAAAGAAGACCCAATGCGCATCTTGAAAAACCGCATCAGAGACATTCTATCGGGCCGCTTAAATGCCCATGAAGTCTTAACCTACTCCTTCGTTTCAAAGGCGCTCCAGGAAAAATTCGGTGAAGAGCCAAAAGATTCTTACGAAATTGTTAATTCTATTTCGCCAGAGCTTCAATGTTTCCGCCAGTCGCTCGCCCCGAGCCTCCTAGAAAAAGTCCAGGAAAATCAAAAGGCTGGTTACAAAGATTTTGCGCTCTACGAGATTAATCAAGTCGCCAAAAAGTCGGATGGCTTGAATAATGAGGGGGTCCCAGTTATGAAGACCAATCTCGCCCTCGTCGTCACCGGCGACTTCTACCAGGCAAAGGCCTACCTAGTAGAGCTTTTGAAGGAATTGGGCATTTCAGAAACAGAAAAGGACCCGCTACGTGAACTTCCACCAAGCCTCCTAAAGCGCTTCAAACTAGAAGCCCCAGTCGCCTATTTCGAAATCACTCTAGACGACTTCCTAGATCAAATCCACGAAGTAAAACCAAAGATCCTCCGCTTCTCCCGCTTCCCATCCGTAAACCGCGACCTTACCATCATGGTCTCTGAGAATACTCCATATCAGAATGTCTACGATGCTCTAAATAAAGCCCTAGAAGAAACTGGTTTAATCTACAAAATCACCCCAGTTTCCATTTATGAGCCTAAAGAAAACCTTGAAAAAACCAAGAATCTCAGCTTCCATCTTCTCTTAAACAGCGAAGTAAAGACCTTGAATGGCTCCGAAATCTCTGATATAATGAACGAAGTTACAAAAAAGACCGAACAGGCCGTTGGTGGGAAAATAATCTAAAGGAGGAATATGGATCAGAAACTTTTAAAAACCAGTTGGAAACAGCGTGCCGTCATCATCGTGATTGCGCTTTTGATGATTTTCTCGTTTGTCGCTACCTATACCGCGATTTTACTTTCAAACAATAAATCCAGCAGTAGCGATTCTTCCGATGACAACCCAGAGCTTACCGCTATTCAAGAAGAATACCAGAAAAAGTCTGAAGAAATCACGACCTATGCGACGACACTTTCTGGTAAATATTTCGACACTCTTAAGGAATATAAATCTAGGGTCAAGGCTTATAACGCTACCACTGCCAACAGCGACGGCCTAAAAACCACTGATTTAGTAGAGGGCACTGGCCGCGAGCTCAAGGCTGACGACACCGACTACTTCGCTTACTACATTGGCTGGTGTGCCGACGAGTCCATCTTCGATTCTTCCTTCGACAGCACCGATTCTCCAACCACCCTCAAGACTCCACTCTCCGCCGCCTCTGGTCTAATTGAAGGTTGGAACCAAGGTGTCATCGGCATGAAGCTCGGCGGTGTCCGCGAAATCACCATCCCGGGCGAGCTTGCCTATGGTGATACTCAGGAAATTTGCGGCGGCAAAAACTCCCCGCTTAAATTTGTTGTCTTAACTTTTACGGATGAGAAAATGAAAACTCTCGCCACCGAGGCCGACGAAATCATGAACCGCCTCTATGCCGCCTACTACGGCTCCAGCGAAAATTAGATAAAGGTATTGCTTTTTTGGGCCAAGTGTGATATAATATACATATGTGCAAAACGGAGGTAATAGTGCCTCCCGGGGAGCATAAATTCAAGCCATAAGGGGGAATATTATGGAGAACTTTAAGTATTTTATGGAACTGCTTGTTGGTAAGCGTTGGGAAGTTTTAGCAGGAGGAATGATTATTATGCTGATTATTGCGTATTTTAATTGTTTCGGCGCCAAATCGTCCGGCCAGGTTTTCTATCACAAAGGTAGAGGATTCTTCGTCTTCTTATCTTCAGTGGCGGGTTGCTTCCACTTTTCGGATTTAATCCACGAGTGGTTAGCGGGAGAACTCATCATTATTGAGGATACCGCTTTAGAAAATCCAGGTAGCGCTTATCTGCTAAGTTTTGTCATCGCAGTATTATTTGGGGTTGTAATCGGAGTGTTTTTCTACACTGCCTCCCAGATTGTCATCCTGCGACGCACAGAATTTATAGAACGGCGCTACATGCTGAGTCATCTCCGCAAAATCAGCCGCCGTCAGCAAGACAGCTATAAATACTACTAGGGGTCGCCCCTGGCCGAAAGGCCAGGGGTTTGTTATGCTATAATATATATATGGACACTAGGAGTTTTTTCTTTTACGATCTTGAAACCTCGGGGCTAGACCCTAGGGAAGACCGCATTATGCAGTTTGCTGGCATCCGCACCGACCTTGATTTAAACCCGATTGACGAGCCCGTCAACCTCCTGGTAAAGCTCGCCGACGACACTCTCCCTTCCCCTGGCGCCATCGCCGTCACGAAAATCACCCCCCAGATGACCCAGCAAGACGGCCTGGGGGAATTCGAGCTCTGTCGCTATCTGGTGGACGAAATCTTTACCCCTGGCACCTGTATCCTCGGTTTCAATTCTATCCGTTTTGACGACGAGTTTATGCGCTGCCTCTTTTGGCGCAATTTTTACGACCCTTATGAATGGCAATGGAAAGACGGCCGCAGTCGCTGGGATATGCTAGATGTCATCCGCCTCACCCGCGCCCTAAGGCCAGAGGGAATCAACTGGCCAGTCCAGGACGGCAAAAAGACCAACCGCCTTGAGCTCATCACGAAGCTAAATCATATTGAGCACGAGCACGCCCACGATGCGCTCGCCGATGTCTACGCCACCGTCGCGGTCGCAAAGCTCATCAAGGAAAAACAGCCCGACCTCTTTAATTACCTCTTCAAAATGCGCGACAAAAAGCAGGTCGGGAAGCTCATCAATTTGCAGAACCCCAAGCCCTTTGTCTATGCTTGTGGCCGCTACCCCAACGAGTTTGACAAGACTTCCGTCGCCTTCCCCATCGCCCCCAGCAAAAACGGCAATGTCTATGTCTGGGACTTAAGATACGACCTTGCAGACGGCGCGACTTATCCAAAGCTCAAGGAGCTCAAATACAACCACTGCCCGGCAGTCGCTCCCATCGCTGTCCTAGACAAGGACGACGGTTGGCAAAAAATCGGCCTAAATCAGGAAGTAGTAGAAAAGAACTTCAAATCTCTCCTAGAAAATCGCACCAAGCTTGACGAATATCTTGGTCAGGACGAAAAAGAGTTCCCGAAGGCCATTGACCCAGAGTCCGCCCTCTACGACGGCTTCCTGGATGACAAGGACAGAAACCTCTGCGGCCTCGTCCGCACCGCTAATAAAGACCAGCTCGCAGACCTCCACCCAGAGTTTACCGATGAAAGGTTAGACCCGCTCCTCCTCCACTACAAGGCTAAAAACTTCCCCGAATCTCTCTCTGAGCAAGAGCAGTCTGAGTGGGAAAAATACCGCCTAGACCGCCTAAACCGTCAGGCCGGTCCCTTTATGAAAGGCATAGAAGAGCTAAAATCTAGGAAGGATATCGACCCATTTATCATCGAGGAACTACTCCTCTGGTCTCAATCTCTCGCCACCACAGACTATTAAGCTTATGCTATAAAATACTATTGAAAAAAGCGCAAATCTGTGCTATAATTATAGCATGAGTACAAAGAAGGTTGTTAAGAATCACCGCCTGGATTGCGTTATGACGCTCCTTTCTCTAGGGTTTGTCATTGTCGCCATTCCGGCCTTTATTTTACTGGCTTTTCACGCCTATAGCCTCATCTTTATCAGCCCCGACGCGGCCTCGCTCACCAGGGGCATTTCTATTCTCGCTTTGATGGTCATTTCTCTCGGTCTTATCATCGTTTATCGCCGCTAGTGTGATATAATAGAAATGTGAAAACAGAGCAAGAACTTCCGAAAGAGAAGCAAAGGCGCCGTAAGTCCAAGTTTAAATCTGTCGTCGCCATTGCCAACTCGCGGCTCTCCATCAAGGTTGCTGCGGTCATTTTGAGTTCCAGCACTCTGGTCTCGGCGCTCCTCGGTATCTTCCGCGACCGTCTTCTAAACTCTTATTATCTTGATACCTACCCCACCGGCATCGACGCTTACACCGCCGCCTTCACCATCCCAGATTTCATGTTTTTCATTTTAACCTCTGGCGCCCTCGCCGTTTCCTTCATTCCAGTCTTCAACGAGCGCCTCGTCAAGGGCAACAAAAAATCTGCCTGGGAGCTTTCCAGTAGCCTCATCAATCTTTTCGCTCTCATCACCTTTGTCGCCAGTATTTTGATGATGATTTTTGCAGAGCCACTTGTCCGCTACGTCGTCGGCCCTGGCCTAGACGAGCCGGGCACCATTCTCGCTATCAATATGATGCGCGTGATTGCGATTAATCCGTTCCTTATGTCTATCGCCACCGTCCTCGCCTCTATTCAGCAGGCGGTTGGGCGCTTCGTCTTTTACGCCCTCGCCCCGGCGGTTTACAACGTCGGTATTCTTATCGGTATCACTTGGTTTACCGGCGGCATCAACATCTTTGGCATCCAGATTTTCGACGGCGGCATTATGGGTGTCGCGCTGGGCGTGGTCTTTGGCGCCGTCCTCCAGGTTATCATTTCGCTCGTCGGGCTTATCGGCCTCGGTTTTGACTACCGTTTCAAAATCTACTGGAAAAATCACGGCTTCAAGACCGTCTTAAAGCTTCTTCCGGCCCGCTCTTTAGACCAGGGGATTGACTATGTCAACGGCATTGTCAATACTAACCTTTCTTCTCGTATGGGTGCCGGCGCGCTTAGAAGCTACCAGCAGGCCAGTTCTCTCCACCAGATGCCGGTAAACTTAATCGGTGTCGCCCTCTCCACCGCCTATTTCCCCCAGCTCACCGAAGATGTCGTAGAGGGGAAAGAAGGGAAGTTCTACGACACTTTCCGCCGCGCTCTGCGTATGATTGTCTGGATTTCTTTACCAGTCTCAATCATCGCTTACTTCGCCCGCGGCTACGTTGTGTCCTTTATCAAAAACGGTGGCGACGCTCTAATCGCCAACGTCCTCGGCACCCTCATCTTGGCGATTTTTGCTCGTTCGGTCTTCCATATCGCCTCGCGTGGCTTCTACGCCCGCCAAGACACCAAGACCCCGTTTATTATTAGCATTGTTGCCGTCGGGCTATCTACTTTGCTCGCCGTCTTCTTCTCTATCTGGGGCTTTGGCCCAGAGGGGCTTGGCTGGGCCCAGTCTATCGGCGCAATTCTAGAGGTTGCGCTCCTCCTCATTCTCTTAAACCGCCGCTCTGGCCACCAGCTCTTCAACCGCGACTTCCTCCGCGCCCTTGCCCGGATGCTCTTCGCCACCCTCATCACCGGTTGCGTCGCCTATAGCTTCGCCAAGTTCTTCCCGCTCCGCTCTACAGATAACTCTGTCTTTATCACGTTGCCAAAATTCGCCCTTATCTCGCTTGCTTCCGCCGCTGCCTACATCATCTCTTGCTCTTTCCTTAACCTTCCGGAGGTCAAGCCCATTGTTAATAAAATCAAGCGTATTTTATTCAAAAATGTCTAAAAAAGCTCTTGCTTTTTTATAGCACGAGCATTATAATAAAGGCAGATGAAAGGTCATAATATTAAGGTTTATCATATGTTGAGTAAAAATAAACAGCACCGGGTCTTGAAAAGCACATCTATTTTAATGGTTTTTGCTTTCTTTAGTTTTATGTCATTTAAAGTCTTCTTCCCAATCGCTCTAAGTAGCGCAGATTCTTCTGCTTCCGCTACACTCGAGCTTAATGTCGAGCCAACTCTAGAGATGGCTCTAAGTGAAACCTCGCTAAGCCTCGCCTATAACAACGAAACCGACATTCTCCCGACCTCTGCCGGCGTGACTGCCACTGGCACTCTCGACGTCTATGTTGCCACCAATGGCGCCTCTGGCTATAGCCTTTCTATGTATGCCCCTGAGCACGCCGATATGAAGAATATCGATGCCACGATTTCTAACTCAATTTCTTCCACCGCTGGTGGCGCTAGCCTCGCTAAAGACACTTGGGGCTTTTATAATAACGCCCTTAGCACTTGGGTCGCCGTTGGCGTAGGTTCTGGCAACTCTGCCAGTCTAGTAGAGAATGGCTCTTCTGTTAGCGTCCCTTGCGATCTTTCCACTACTGCTCCTACTTCTTGTGCTAATGGCACCGTAGAAACCACTACCGTTACCTTTGGCGCTAATATCTCCGATGCTCTTCCGGCTGGTCGCTATACTAACGACGTCGTCTTTACCGCCATCTCCAACGTCCCAGAAACCAGAGTTACCTATACTCTTAACTACAATGTTAATGGTGGCGTAGGCAGCATTGCTCCTACTTATGCGTCCTATCCTGGCACCACCGGCTTTGCTTCTGGTTCTTCCTTGACCCCACCAACCGACAAACAGTTCATCGGCTGGGCTCTCACTTCTACCGCCGATACTCCAGACTACACCCCAGCAGACACTATCTCCACTCTTAGCTTAATTGAAGATGCTATTGCTGCTGACCAATCCGTTTCCGAAAACCAGGGTGGTGTGATTCAGCTCTATGCAGTTTGGGAAACAACCGTAGCCTATATGCAGAGCTTCTCCTGCTCCAGCCTCACCAACATCGGTGATATCGCCGAAGTAGTAGACTCCCGCGACAATAAGACCTATAACGTGAAGAAACTCTCCGATGGTAAGTGCTGGATGATTGATAACCTCGCTCTTGGTGGTGATAGCCCAATCGAGCTAAACTCCGACAATACCCATCTCCCATCTGGCACTACCTACTACCTCCCAGCAGCCGGCTACATGAACGATAAAACCGCTTCCACTACTGCTGGTGCTGTGGCTGTAAACTTTGCCAATAACTCCAGCTACAACCAATACTTCAAGGTAGCCATCAGAAACGCTGGTGATGCAGGCGATAGCAGCTCTTCTGGCACCCTCTCACAACAGACCGGCTACTACGACTTCAACACTGCTACTATGGGCTTCTCCTACTATGGTGGCTCTAGCGCTGGCTCATCACTCAACCAAGACATCTGTCCAAAGGGCTGGAGACTCCCAGTTATCTCCTCTAGCGCAACTACCACCTCTGGTTCCAGAGACTTCACAGGTGACTTTGCTACTCTAGCTCTAGCTTATAATGACAGCGCTTCCTGGACTAATGGTACTACAGCAAACCGCTACACTTCAGATACTACCATTAGACAGAATATGATTAAAGAAGCTGAAGGTGCTAATACTGTAGCAGGCTCTGCAGGCTTTACCTACGCCGGCCACTACAATGGCACTTCGCTCCTCTACGTCGGCTCCAACGGGTACTATTGGTCCTCCTCTATCTACGATGGTAACAACGGCTACGGCCTCTACTTCAGTACGTCGAATGTG
>CAZKNA010000028.1:0-8968 GCA_964554175.1 uncultured Candidatus Saccharibacteria bacterium
AGTAAAGGAGTTATTATGGGTCAAACTATGGACCAAATGAAAATGCTGAACCAACTTCGTAAGGCTCAGAAAGATCTAAAGAATGAAATTGTTGAGGTTGAGGCTGGCGACGGCGCCGTAGTCGTACAAATCACTGGGGAACTAAAAGTCAAAAAAGTAACGCTAGACCCTGAAAAAATCGATTTTGACGATATCAAAGAGCTTGAACGCTGGATTGAAAACTGCTTCCGCGACGGCTACGCCAAGGCTCAGGAAATCGCCACTGACAAAATGAAGCCTCTCATGTCGCAACTTGGTAACTTTGGAATGTAATGCTGCCAGAAGCCTTAAACAAAGCCATTGAAGCCCTAGGGCTTTTGCCAGGTGTCGGTCCTCGCACCGCCGAGCGCTATGCTTACTATCTTTATAAAAGTAGTCCCAAGCTCTGCGAGACCATTTCTGATGCTCTAAAAAATCTTCATACTGGGGTAAAATCTTGCCCCAAGACTTTTGCTTTAATTGATGCTTCAGAAGAAATTTCGCCGCTCTACGCAGACGAAACCCGCGATAAAACCACCGTATTAGTTGTGGAAGAACCACTAGATATTTATGCCCTAGAGCAGACCAAAAGCTTCTCTGGTACCTACCACGTTCTTGGTGGCGCCATCTCTCCTATAGACGGCATCACTCCAGACGAACTCCATATCAAAGAACTCGTTTCTCGCGTCGCCGAAGACAAAGTTAAAGAGATTATTATCGCAACCAACCCTTCCGTAGAGGGTGAGTCTACTGCTTTACTTCTTCAAAAACTTTTAAGTGAAAAATACCCCGAGCTAAAAATCACTCGCCTTGCCCGCGGCCTGCCGCTCGGCGTTGACTTATCTTATGCTGACCAAATTACTCTCTCTGCCGCCCTTGCCGGCCGCACCGAATTGTAATATAATAAAACTATGGAAATAGTTATGATTATTTTGGGAGCGGTCAATATTCTGCTTCTTTTGGTGTTAATTTTTAGAAAAACCAGTAGTAAAGATTACGATGCTGAGTTTAAAAAATTAGACGAGCGAATGATTCGTATCGAGGCCGCTACCGACAAAATCGCCCCGAAAATTGAAGGTGAATTCCGTGAGAACCGCAAAGAAATCGCCGAAAATCTCCAGAACGTCCAAAAAACCGTAGACACTCGCGTCAAAACCCTCCAGGATGAAAACACTAAAAAACTGGAAGAAATGCGCGAAACCGTAGACGAAAAATTAAAGGCCAGCGTAGAGAAGCGCTTCAACGAAAGTTTCAAATCTATTTCTACTCAGCTAACCCAAGTTTATCAAGGCCTCGGCGAAATGAAAAACCTCGCCACCGGCGTCGGCGACCTTAAAAAAGTAATGGAAGGTGTCAAGACCCGCGGTATTTACGGCGAAGTCCAGCTAGGTAGTATCATCTCTGATATTTTAAGCGAAAATCAATACGAAGAAAATATCGCCACTAAAAAGGGTTCATCAGACCGCGTGGAATTTGCGGTCAAAATGCCAGGCCAAGGCGAAGAAACCGTCTTCCTCCCAATCGACTCCAAATTCCCAGTAGAGAATTACAGCCGTCTCATCGCCGCCTACGACGGGGGCTCTAAAGAGGAGATTGAAAAGTACCGCAAAGCTCTCAGTATAGACGTCAAAGAGCAGGCTAAAAAAATCAGTACCAAATATGTTGACCCACCTGCGACCACTGCCTTTGCTATGATGTTCGTCCCAACCGAATCACTCTATGCTGAAATCCTCCGCATCCCTGGCCTCTCCGACGAAGTCCGCCAGAAATACAATATCACCATCGCCAGTCCTTCTACTCTTCCGGTAGTCCTCTCTGGACTTTTGATGGGCTTTAGAACCGTCGCGATCGAAAAGCGCTCCTCCGAAGTCTGGCAAGTCCTCGGCGCCGTCAAGACCCAATTCGGCAAATTCGGCGATCTCCTCGATGCCACCAAGAAAAAACTCATCGAATCCGCCAACAAAATCGACTCCGCCGCCACCACCTCCCGCCAAATCGAGCGCAAGCTCAAAAACGTCGAATCCCTCCCCGAAAAAGACAGCGTCAAACTCATCGGCGAAGTAGAAGACTATTCCTAGTATTTCTAGCTAATATAAGGTATAATTAAACTATGTACAACGTTTTTTCTGAATTCCTAAAAGATAAAAAGAAAATCTGCATCATCCAGGCCGAAAACCCAGATGGCGACTCTCTAGGTTCTGCGCTCGCGCTGGACTATCTTTTGAACAACTACGAAATTTCCCTCTATTGCCCAGTTGAGATTCCGAAATACCTGCGCTACCTAGACGATTGGTCTAGGGTCAGCATTGACTTCAATTTTAACGCAGACGGTTATATTATTGTTGATACCGCCGCCCAGATTCTCCTTTCCAAGCTTTTAGAAAACCCAGCCATCAAAGAGCGCCTCATTTCTTCCGACGTTTTCGTCCTAGACCACCACGAAACCGAGGACGATATTGAATTCGGCCACCAAGGTCTAATCCAGACTCTCCCATCTTGCACCGACCTCATTTACCGCATTGCAAGAGAGCAAAACTTAATGCCCGCCGCAAAAGACGTCAAAGAAGAGGATAAAGAGCGCTTCAAAATCGTCGCCGAATACCTCATCGCCGGCATCCTTTCCGATACTCTCGGGCTCACTTCCGCCTCTACCACCTCAGAACTTTACCGCGAAGTCGCCGACCTCCTCGACTACGGCATCAATATCGCCGAATTTGAAGAGCACCGCCGCGACTTCATGAAAAAATCCCAGCGCATCCTAAATTACAAGGCTGACTTAATCAAAAAAGTTGAATATTTTTTGGACGGCCGTCTTGCCACTGTCCACATTCCTTGGGAGGAAATCCAAGAATATTCCGACGAATATAATCCCAACGTACTAATTCTAGAAGAACTCCGCCTCGTAGAGGGCGTAGAAGTCGCAATTTGCTTCAAGACTTACCCAGACGGCAAAATCACTGGCAAAATCAGAACCTCAAAGCCCATTGCCGATAAAATCGCCGGTTTCTTTGGCGGCGGCGGCCATCCTTATGCAGCCGGTTTCAGAACCTACGATTTGAGTTATGACGATGCTATCCACGAAACCATCGAAGCAATCGATAAAATTGAAAGGGAAGAAAATGAAGCTCTATAATCAGCTCACCAAAAAAGTTGAAACTTTCAAGCCGCTTGACCCTATGAATGTCAAAATCTATACCTGCGGCCCGACCGTCTATTCCTATGCCCACATTGGCAATTTCTTCTCCTATGTCTACTGGGACCTACTCGTTCGCGTCATCAAAGCCAACGGCTGGGAGCCAAACCGCGTCCTCAATATCACCGACGTCGGCCACCTTGCTTCCGATGCTGACGATGGTGAAGACAAGCTCGAAAAAGGCGCCAAAAGAGAAGGAAAAAGCGTCTATGAAATCGCCGATTTCTATACCAACGCCTTTCTCGCAGATTATGAAAGTCTAAAGCTCCTTGAGCCAGAGCACCTCGCTCGCGCGACCCACTTTATCACCCAGGATATGGACCTTGTTGATAAGCTCACCGAAAAAGGCTTCACCTACGAAACCCAAGACGGCATTTATTTTGACACTTCCAAATTCAAAACCTATGCCGACTTTGCCGGTCTCGACCTTGGGCATCAAAAAGAAGGAGCACGTGTTGCTAAAAATTCTGAAAAGAAAAATCCTTCCGACTTTGCCGTCTGGAAATTTGTCCGCGAGGGCGAAGATCACGCTATGCAATGGGAATATAAGGGTCGCCCTGGTTACCCAGGCTGGCACCTAGAGTGTTCCACTATTGTTCACGAGCTACTTGGCGAGCCAATCGACATCCACGCTGGCGGTATCGACCATATCCCCGTCCACCATACCAACGAAATCGCTCAGTCCGAGGCCGCTTTTGATAAACAAATGTCTCGTTTCTGGATCCACAACAATCACGTCACAATTGAAAACCAAAAAGTTTCCAAATCCCTCGGTAACACCTATACTTTAGAGGACTTAAAAGAAAAAGGTTTCGAACCGCTTGATTTTAAACTCTGGGTTTTGCAAGGTCATTACCAGGGCACTCGCAATTTTAATTTCGAAGACCTTGCCGCCGCCAAAAACCGCCGTCTTTCCTGGAAAAATCGCATTGCGCTGACTTTCCAACAAGACCTCACTTCCGATTTTAATCTTGATGAATTCCTCGAAATCGTCTCCAACAATCTGGCCTCTCCAGAGGCTTGTGCTTACCTTGATGCTAAAACTCTAAATTACGAAGATTGGGACTTCGTCAACAAAATCTTCGGCATCTTTGGCGAAAATCAAATTGAAGAAGTCGTAGATATCACTCCTGGCGAAAAAGATCTCATCGCTCGCCGCGAAGAAGCCAGAACTAAAAAAGATTACGAGGCCTCAGATCGCCTCCGTGCAGAGCTAGAAAATTCTGGAATTACCGTCAAAGACACAGCAGACGGCCCGATTTGGCAATATTTGTGATATAATATAGCCATAAAGGGAATAAAATCATGTCAAAAACTGTTGATGTAGACACTAAAACTTTCGTGCGCTTTTGGCTTATAGTTGCCGTGCTTGCCATCGCCGCCGTTTTACTTGCCCAGGCTTCCACCGGGCTCATCATTGTCGGCATAGCCATCTTTATCGCTATCGCCGTCCGTCCACTCGTCTTAAAAGTCGAGAAAGTTATCGGCAAAGAGCGCCACGCTCTCGCCTCCGGCCTTACTGTCGGCGGACTAGTCTTAATTGTCGGCACCGCCCTCGCTATCGTTGGCCCTACCGTCGTTTCCGAGACCACTACTTTCTTAAAAGACGCTCCCAATATGCTCCAGCAGGAAAATAGTAGCTGGGATACCATTGATGAAATCGGCAAATTCTTTGGCATAGAAGATGCCCACGCCCAGATTGTCAGCAACCTCCGCGATTTTTCTAGCTATCTATTAAATGGCTTTAAGACGAACTTTCTTTCCTCAGTTGGCGCCGTTGGCTCGTTTTTGGCCGGGCTAGTATTAACTGTTATTATTGCTATTTTGTGGCTCATCCAAGGTCCAGAAATTATGGATAAACTCTGGCAAAAAATCGCCAGTAAAAACGACAAAGTCAGCAAAGTTTCCCGCCGCATTATTTCTCGTATGTCCGACGTCATTGCTAAATATGTCGGCGGCCAAACCCTCGTCGCTCTCCTAGACGGTCTCGTCACCTGGACCATCGTCTTTATACTTTCGCTCATCTTCGGCTTCTCCAGTGGCCTCGCCTTCCCAATGGCCCTAATCGCTGCTATTTTCTATCTTATCCCAATGTTCGGCCCGCTTATCACCGCCGTCGTCGTTTCACTCATTACCTTCATCTCCGCCCCAATTGCTGGCCTCATCTTCCTAATCACCTACGTCGTTTATGAACAAATCGAAAATAACGTCATTGCGCCAAAAATTCAGGGCAACGCTCTCGATCTTCCTTCCGTCATCATCCTCATCGCCGTCACTATTGGTATCTATATGTTTGGTCTACTCGGCGCCATCATCTCCATTCCGATTGCCGGCATGATTAAAGTCTTAATAGACGAATACCCCAACATCCGCGCCCTCCGCGAAAACTAGCCACCAAAAAACCGCCTAAAAAGGCGGTTTTATTTAGAACTTCTTCTTTAAGAATACTAATCCAGAAAGTGCTACCATCGTTAGGACGGTCAAACCTTCTGTAGTTACCGCGCTGTCGGCGACACCAGTATTTGGAGCCTTAACTGTTTTCTTGACGGAACCATTAGAGGTTGCCTTAGCAATTACTTTTTCTGCCCCCATTCCAGATTTGATCATTGCTTCCATTTCCGCAGCCATTTCGTCCATGACCTTATTTTTATCACTACTCGGAGCGGTCGGGGTAGCTGGAACCTCCGCTGGAGTGGTCGGGGTAGCTGGAACCTCCGCTGGAGTGGTCGGTGTGGTACTCTTTGCGCGGACCGTTACACTGGTGGTATCTAATCTCGCCATCCCATCAGCTTTGCTGCTTGACGTATCACTATATTCATAGCCATCAACTAGAAGCCCTGCTAGAGCAGTTGCGGCGTCCGCATCTTCTGGTATTCCTAACAAGATAGCATTAGTACCATTGAAAGTGCCTCCACTGAGTTTAATTGGTGACTCTGCCCATGTGACAGATAACCCAGAATCTTTCCCGCTAAAGACCCCACTTTTGATTTCGACGTTTGAAGCTGCAGACTCAAGTATTAGTTCTACGCCGTGATGGTCAGCGGAAGTAAAATTGCCACCATTAATTGTTAAATTAGCCCCCTCTGAAAAATTTACCATTGTGACTGATGCTGCCCCACCAGATAGAAACGCCCCACCGTTAATAGTGACTTTAGCCCCATCGCTTATGGAAAGAGCAGCACTATCGCCACTTGAGTTACCGTATGTTCCACCATTGATCATAAGAGTGCTATAAGCAGTTAAATTGCCAGCTACTCCCCCTTCTCCGGACAATGTTATATTAGCAGCGTGGTCGTCGTATTTCCCGGCATCTACTCTACCAGAAATCTTATGGCCGTTAAAATCAATCGAGACATTCCCAGTTAATATAAGCGCATCAGCGATATCAATGTTAACGTCGCCGCCAAGGATATATTCTCCATCAGCAAGCAAATACTCACAGTATCCCACATAGTTACAAGTTACGCCGCTATATGTTGTCCCAGCATTGGCGGCTGCGTTGGCGAATGTGGCATTAGTAATTTCCGTTCCTGCCGCATGGGTCGGCAACGAAAAAACCGAAACACCAAGTCCCGCGACCATCGTTCCGGCAACTAATAAAGATTTCACTTTCATATAAAACCTTCCTTAAATTATATTGCCCCCATTATATCACCACTCAAACAAAATTACAACATATTTTAGGAAAATTACAACCCCCTTATGTTTATTATTTATCTTTATTTTTGGATGCGAACTTGTTGATAATCCGTTCGGCCAAACCTTTGCCACCTAGGCCAAAAGCAATCGCAAATGCAACCCCCAGCGCGCCAAAGATAATCACAAAGGCTGTATAGACCATCTGGGTCAGTCCACCGAGCTGGAGCGTATTCAAAGCCTCCACAATAAAGAAGACTAGGACCATCAGCTGGACAATGTGCGCCACCACCTTGGAAAGGGAAAGCCCCGCCAAAACTTGGCGCGTAGATTTGTCTAGCCCAATTGACTTCAAAACTTGCTCCACCAGCATAAACACCAGCTTCGCAATAAATCGTCCGATAAAGATGATAATAATAGCAATCGCAATCCTCGGCAAGAATATAATAATCTGTTCTAGCATCCTGGTCGTCGGCTCTGAAACCGCCTCGATATTTAGCATATTGAGCGCCGCAATCGCGACCGGCACCAAAATCAGCACATAAATAATTGTCGCAAGTAGCTCTGAAATTGCCACGTCATCCGCTTCAATATAGCCAATTTTTTTGAGGAACGAATCTGCCCCCAGCTTCCGAAAAATCGGCGCCGAAAGCTCGCGCACCAACTTCGCCACAAACAGCCCCACGATTAGAACAATCAAAGAAGCGACAATATCCGGAAGATGCGTCTTAAAGAAATCTGTTACACCGAGAATTGGCTCGGAAACATTGCCGACGCCAAGTCGCCAGAAAATCCAGGGAAGAAACAGAATAAACACCGCAAAATAAATTAATCGCCCGATAAATTCAAATGTTCTTGTGCGTGTACTGGCCTCAATCTTGGCTTTCTCCATCGCCTTCTCTAACCCGACAGACTTTAACAGCCATAGCACCAGTTTCTTCGCCGCGAAACCAGCCAAAAAAGCGATTAGGAGCACAAAGAGCGCCGCTAGTTCATTTGGCCAACTATCTAAGATTGAAAACACGTTGTACCTCCAAAAGTTTAGTATTCGCGATGGAATTAGCATATTCTTCGCCAGCTTCCAAATATTCTATCACCGTTTCGTCTGGAATCTCCGCCACCTTCGCCTGGAAAGTCTCTAGCATCGTCCTAACCGAACTTGCCACCTTTTGCTTGAGATCGCCATAGTGCGTTTCGCCCGCCCAGCCCGAAATTACATCCTGGAGCGGTACATCATTCACTAGCGCCTCAATCTGAAGCAAATTAGAAATGCCCGGCTGGTTAAACATATCATATTGGATTTTGCCAACCGAATCTGTCGTTGCGGACATAATTTTCTTTGCCGCCACCGCCGGGTCGTCCGACATCATAATCTTTGAGTTTTCAGACCGCGCCGACTTGCTCATTTTCTTCTCTGGGTTCACTAAATCACGAATTCTAATCCCATTTTCAATCCCCATAAATGCCACTTGCTTACTCGTTTCAACCGGCGGCACAAAAATCTCTTTTTCAAATTTATGATTCACTCTCATCGCAAGATTGCGGGTGAGTTCAAGATGCTGGAACTGGTCCTCCCCGACCGGCACATACTCCGCATCATAAAGCAAGATGTCTGCTGCCATCAAAATCGGATAGATAAAGATACCTGCGTTGACCGACGATTTACCTTCAGACTTCTCCTTAAACTGGGTCATCCGCGACAGTTCACCCATCGGCGCTACGCAGTTCAAAATCCAGCAAAGCTCCGAGTGCGCCGGCACATAAGACTGGCGATAAATATGAACATTCTCATTCGCGACCAGCCCCGCCGCAAAATAAATCTTAATACTCCGAATAATATTTTCCTGGAGCTCCCCATCTACCTCGGAAATAATTGAATGAAGATCCGGCACAAAGATATTTACGTTGAAATCGTTTTTGTATTTGTTCGCCAGCCGCACCATCGGTAGCAAAGCCCCAAGATAATTTCCCAGCGTAAACTCGCTGTTGACCCTAAGTCCCGTTAAAATCGTTTTCATACTTCCATTTTACCACGAATTATGCTAAAATAGAATTACTTTAACAAATTAGGGGGCGTTAGCTCAGTTGATTAGAGCGCTTCAATGGCATTGAAGAGGTCAT
>CAZKNA010000029.1:0-1393 GCA_964554175.1 uncultured Candidatus Saccharibacteria bacterium
CAAGCGCGACAAGACCATTACTGTCACCGTCGCGAGCCGTGAGACTCACCCACTCTATCGCAAGCAGTACACGAAGACTCGTAAATACACTGCTCACGATGAGAAGAATGAAGCAAAACTCGGCGATCGCGTCGAAATCGAAGCTTGCCGCCCATTCGCAAAGACCGTGACCTACAACTTGGTCAAAGTCCTAGAGAAAAGCAAGGGCCGCGTTGAATTAAACGCCGACGTTGAATTACCAGAGAAAGAAAAGCCAGTAGTCGCACCGGCAGAAAGTGAAGAGGAGTAGACCATGATACAGCAAGAAACTCGCCTTAAAGTCGCTGACAACAGCGGTGCCAAGGAACTTGGCGTAATCCGTGTCCTCGGCGGCACTCGCGCCCGTTATGCTCGGGTTGGCGATATTGTTACCGCCTCTGTTAAGGACGCTTCTCCAACCGGTGGTGTCAAGAAGAAAGCGGTCGTCCGCGCCGTCATCGTACGGACTCGTGGCCAGATTCGCCGCCCAGATGGTTCTACCATCCGCTTCGACGACAACGCTGCCGTGCTCGTTAACGACGATAAGACTCCACGCGGCACCCGCGTCTTCGGTCCTGTCCCACGCGAGCTCCGCGACCTCGGTTTCAGCAAAATTATCAGCTTAGCTCCGGAGGTACTCTAATATGGCACAGAATTTGAAAACTGGTGACACCGTTAAAATTCTTTCCGGTGACAACAAGGGTAAAACCGCTAAAATCGTCAAGATGGATCGTAGAAACGGCAAGGCTATGCTTGAAGGTATCGGTGTTCGTGAGCGCCACCTCGGCAAGACTGCTTACAACCCTCAAGGTGGTAAGAAGAATATCCACGTCGGTATTGATCTATCTAACCTAAAGAAGGAGGGTAAGTAATATGGCAGAAACTAAATATACCCCAAGACTCAAAGAGGAATACGAGAAGACCATCAAGAAAAATCTTGAAAAAGAGCTAAAACTTGAGAACATCAACCAAGTTCCAAAGCTTGAAAAGGTTATCGTCTCTTGTGGTGTCGGCAAAAAGCGTGATGATAAGCGCTTCACTGAAACTGTTGAATTGACTCTCAGTAAGATTACTGGCCAGGCCACTACTTCCCGCCTCGCCAAGAAATCTATCGCAACCTTTAAGATTAGAAAAGGTATGGGTGCCCCAATCGGCTATCTCGTCACCTTAAGAAATGACAAGATGTACGAATTTGTCGACCGCCTCATTAACATCGCTTTGCCGCACGTTCGCGACTTCCACGGTGTTTCGAGAAAATCGTTTGACAAACAGGGCAATTACAGCCTTGGCCTTAGAGAGCAAACCGTCGTCGCAGAGATGCCCGTCGAAGACGCCGGCGTTCTCCACGGCCGTGAAGTCACGTTTATTATGAAAA
>CAZKNA010000029.1:1403-8728 GCA_964554175.1 uncultured Candidatus Saccharibacteria bacterium
AGACGCCTTTGGAATGCCGATTGAGAAAGGAAAGGAGGACTAATGGCTAAACAATCAGCCGGTCTCCGCGACCAGAAGCGGCAAAAAATGTATGAAAAATATAAAGCTAAGCGCGCCAGCCTAAAGGCCGCCGGAGACCTCGAAGGTCTTCAGAAGTTACCGCGTAACTCTAGCCCAACCAGGCTGAAGAACCGCGACCTCCTAGATGGTCGCCCACGCGGTTATATGCGCCGCTTTGGCCTTAGCCGTATCAATTTTCGTGAAAAAGCAAGCAAGGGTGAAATCCCTGGTGTAACAAAGAGTAGCTGGTAAGGAGAAAGGAGAGAATATGTCATTACAATCTACAGACCAAATCGCCGACCTCTTAACCCGCATTCGCAATGCGATTATGGTAGGCAAGACCGAAATCTGCGTCCCGACCTCTCGCTTGAAAGTCGCCGTAGTAGAAGGGCTCAAAAAGTCCGGCTATCTCGCCGACTACAAACTTGAGAAATCGGCTCCACGCGATATTCTACGCGTCGTCATTAATGAACAAGGGAAGAACCCTACTATCACCGAGATTGAAAAGGTTTCCAAGCCTGGTCGCCGCGTCTACGTCGGCGTCAGCGAGATTCCAACCGTCAAATCCGGCCGTGGTATCGTCCTCTTGTCCACCTCTAAAGGCGTGATGACCGGCAGCGAAGCTAAGAAGAACCGCCTCGGCGGCGAAATCCTAGTCCGCGTGTACTAATAGACATAAAAATGAGGGCCCTAAAAAGCCTTCATTTTTATTCTTGACTTTTCATTCCGTTTGTGCTATAATAGGAAGCATAAGGAGTTTATTGTGGAAGACACTACTAATATTAAAGAGTTTTTAACTTACCTTAAGAAGTATATCCCAGCTGTTATTTTGGTGGCTATCTTGGCCATCCTCGGGACATTCTTCTACGACAAGAAGATTAAAACCCCAATTTATCAGTCTACCGCCAAGGTCGTGCTCGTTCAGCAGAACGAAAATACGACTATGACTTCCTCTGCTGCGCTTAATGACTATACTGTCAACCAAAAACTAGCCAGCACTTATACCGAGATCGCTAAATCCGAGCTTGTTTTGAACCAGGTTATCAGCGACCTCGGGTTAAATACTACTGCTAAAGATCTTAGCAAAAACTTGACCGTCGCTACCGTTGAGGGCACTACTATCCTTACCATCTCTGTTAAGAATCATTCTGCCGAAGAAGCAACTAAGATCGCCAATAAAATCGCCGAGGTCTTTACTAAGGAAGTTTCCTCTATCTATAAGCTAGACAACATTTCCTTGCTGGACGAGGCTAAAACTAATCAAAACCCCGTCAATAACACCCTTACTCGTGACCTTATCATCGCCGGCTTCCTCTCTATCTTTGGCGTAACTGCCATTGCCTTCCTTATCTTCTGCCTTGATGATACCGTCAAGCACGGCCAAGATATTGAAAACACCCTTGGTGTTCCTGTTGCTGGTAAAATTATTGATGGCAATTCTAAAAAGCGCAAAAAGAATACTCGCGCCAATGTTTCCAAGATTATCTCTGACGAGCTTATCGTTGAGGACCAGCCAAAGTCGGTCGTTTCTGAAAGTATCAAGAATCTTCGTACCAACCTTCAGTTTACCTCTGTTGATAAGGATCTAAAGACTATTCTGCTTACTTCTTCTAACGCTTCTGAAGGTAAATCTTATATCGCTGCCAACCTTGCCGTATCTTTTGCTCAGGCTGACAAGCGCGTTCTCATCGTCGATTGCGACCTTAGAAAAGGCCGTCTCCACAAGATTTTCGGCCTCCCCAACACCTTCGGCCTTTCCAACCTCTTAGCGGACGACCTCAATAATGCCTATCGCTATATCCAGAAGACTAATATCAAGGGTCTTGAGCTTCTTACTCGTGGTACTTACCCACCAAACCCATCCGAGCTTCTTGCCTCTAAAAAGAACGCCGAGCTAATTAACCGCCTCAAGTCTCAGTACGACATTATCATCTTTGACGGCACCCCATCTAATGGCCTCGCCGACTCTATCGTAATGTCCACCCTTGTAGATGAGGTCTTGATCGTCGCTCACGATTCCGTTACCAAATCTTCTGCTCTACTTGAAACCAAAGCCGCACTTGATAAAGTCAATGCCAAGATTGCCGGCGTCGTCCTAAACCGCATCAGCAGAAAGGGCAACGGCCGCTATTACTACTATTATTACGGGGATAAGAAAAATGATCGATCTTCATAATCACAGCCTCTTCGGCGTTGATGACGGCTCTAAAAGTTACGAAGATAGCCTTGATATGATTCGGGGCCTCTCAGACCACGGCGTGACTGATATCTTCCTTACCCCACACTATGTTGCCGGTACTGGTCAAGTCTCCCCACGTTTTGAGAATACCAGTCGTTACAACTATCTTCGTGCGGCTGTCCGCCACAATCGCATCCCTGTTAATCTCCATCTAGGAAACGAGATTTACATTGATCGTGACATTGAGAAATTGATTCGTTTCGGACAGTTAAAACCCTTGGGCGACAGCAATTATCTCTTAATTGAGCTGCCGATGTCTGGTGAATATGCTGACTACGAGGGTATTTTCCTTCAGCTTATCAGAGACGGCTACAAGGTTATTCTGGCTCATCCAGAGCGCTACGTCAGCTTCCAAAAGGATTATAACCGCATTCTAGAGCTTAATTCTATCGGTGTTTTATTCCAATGTAATCTCGGTAGCATCATCGGCCAGTATGGCCGCGAGGCCAAGAAAACCCTCATCAAGATGATAAAAGACGACCTTATCTTTGGTTTTGGTACCGACATTCATCACCCTCGCGATTACAAAGAGATTGACCTCGCTATTAATGTCCTGAAAAAATATTACGACGAAGACGACCTTGAGCGCGTTCTAACCGATAATGCCACGCCTCTGCTAAAATAGCCCTTGTAATCTCCCCCAATCTGTGCTATAATTAACCAGATAATATTAACAAAAGGGAAAGATATGAGTCGTATCGGAAAACTACCTGTAGACATCCCTGCGGGCGTGACAATTACGGTCGGCGACGAAGAGATTACCGTTGCTGGCCCGAAAGGCACCCTCAAGGTCCCTGTCCAGGAGAACACCTCAACCAAGGTTGAGAACAATCAGATTATCGTGACCCGCAAGGACGACGAGCCGAGGTCCAAAGCTTGGCACGGTCTCCAGAGAGCGCTGTTAAACAACGCTGTCGTCGGTGTTACGAAGGGCTTCGAAAAGAAGCTTGAAATCAACGGGGTCGGTTTCCGCCTATCTGGTGGTCCGAAAGAAATTGAGATGGCCCTTGGCTTCTCTCACCCTGTTAAATATAGCGCCCCAGATGGTGTCGAGCTCAAGACCAACAAAATGGAGATTACCGTCTCTGGTATCGACAAGCAGTTGGTCGGCCAGGTCGCCGCTGAAATCCGGAGCCTCAAGAAGCCTGAACCATACAAGGGTAAAGGCATTAAGTATGTTGACGAATACATCGTCCGCAAGGCTGGAAAGGCAGGTAAGAAATAATGGAAGCTATTTATCGTAAAAACCGCACTCGCTCCAAGATTCACGGAACAAAGGAGCGCCCACGTCTTACCGTTCACATCAGCAACGCACACATTACTGCGCAAGTTATTGATGATGATGCTAAAAAGACCCTTGCCTACGCAACTACCGTTGGCAGTAAATTAACTGGTACCATGACCGAAAAAGCCGCCAAAATTGGTGCTGAAATCGCCAAAAAGGCTAAAGCCGCCAAGGTTAAGGCTGTCGTTTTCGATCGTGGAGCCAAAGCTTATGCTGGCCGGATGTCTGCTCTAGCTGATGCCGCCCGCAAGGAAGGATTGGAGTTCTAATATGGCTGAGAATAATAACAAAGCCCCGAAAGTCATCAACAAGTCTGGCACTTTAAAGATGACCGACGAAGTCGCTGAAAAGAAGCAGACTCGCGATATTAGTGGCCGCGTCATTGACCGTGGTCGCCGTCGCCGTGACCGCGTCCGCGACAACGCCGCCCCAAAGGAATATGACGAAGTCACTATTAACATTGACCGCGTCTCTAGAACCGTTAAAGGTGGCCGCCGTATGCGCTTCAAGGCTCTCGTCGTAATTGGGAACCACAAGAATAAAGTTGGCGTTGGCGTCGCTAAAGGTGGAGATGTTACTTCCGCCGTTCAGAAGGCAACCGCCAAGGCGAAAAAGAATCTAATCACCTTTAATATTGATGGCGAAACTATCTGCCACGAAGTCGAGACCAAGGTCACCGGCGCAGACATCTTAATGAAGCCTGCCGCCCCTGGTACTGGTATTATCGCTGGTGGTGTCGTCCGTTCAATTATTGGTTTGACCGGTGTTAAGAACCTCATCTCCAAGAGTCTAGGTTCTACCAACAAGGTCAACATCGCCTACGCCGTTATTGAAGGCTTAAAGCAACAGACCCCGAGAGCCGAGTGGGAAACCACCAAAGCCAAGGGTGCTAGCAAAAAGTCTTCTAAGAAGGAGACCAAATAATGAAGTACAATGATCTAGAAGTAAACAAGAATACTCGCCCAACCAGAAAGGGCCGTGGTATTTCCGCTGGCCAGGGTAAAACCGCCGGCCGCGGTACCAAGGGCCAGAAGTCTCGTACTGGTCATCGCAAGATGCCAGCCGGCTTTATGGGTGGCCAGCGTGCTATTATGCAGGCTGTACCAAAGCTCAAAGGCTTCAAGTCTATCCACGCCAAAGCCGAGGTTGTCTATACCGACCGCCTCAACGAGCTCTCTGGCGACGTTGATAACTTCAAACTTTATGACGAGAGCCTGATTAAGAGCCCTTATAACAAAGTCAAAGTTATCACTCGCGGCGAACTTACTGCCAAAATTAACTTGAAGACTCAATTCGCGTCTAAGACCGCAATTGAGGCCATCAAGAAAGCTGGCGGCAAATTCGAAAAAGTTGCCACTCCGTCTCGCACCACCCGCGAAGACAGTCGCAAAGGCAGTAAATAATCTCAAAAATAGCCTTGAAAGAGGCTATTTTTTGTGCTATCATAGTAAGAGTTAAAGAAGGTTATTTTATGCATTTCAAGACGATATTCAAATCTCTGAAGAACAAGACTATGCTACGACGCGTATTAATTGTGCTTGGGATTTTAGTTGCTTATCGTCTTCTTGCGCACATTCCCGTTCCTCTAGGCGATGCCTCCACTTTTAAGCAGGCCGTTGACAACCTCTTAACCAAGTCCGACTTTGGCAATTTCCTGAATCTCGTTTCTGGCGGCGGTTTGACCAACTTCTCTGTTATTCTCGTCGGTCTCTCCCCTTATATTACTGCGTCTATCGTTGTCCAGCTCGTAACCAAGGCCGTTCCGCGCCTTGAGGAGCTTTCTGAAGATGGCGAAACTGGCCGCAGAAAGATCAACCAATGGACCCGTATTTTAACCGTTCCTCTAGCCATCGTCCAATCTATCGCTTACATCTTTATCCTTTATCAGAGCACCATCGCTGGCAACTCCGCCACTACCGCCACTCTCTCTGGCAACGAATGGTTCCTCGCCGTCACCGCGATGACCGCTGGCTCTATTATCTTGATGTGGCTCGGTGAGCTCATTACAGAGCAAGGCATCGGCAACGGCATCTCTACCATCATCTTCTGTTCTATTATCGCCCAACTTCCAGCCACCGTGGCAAACCTCGGCTCTGACCTCTTTGACGGCTCCACAATGAATCTCTTTGGCTGGCTTGAATTACCGGTGAACCCAACGGTCTTCTGGATTCTGCTTGGCTTTATAGTGGCCCTAATCATCGTAATTTACTTCTTAGTAAAGCTAAACGAAGCCCAGCGTATTATTACGATTAATTATGCCAAGCGCGTCCACGGTAACAGCGCCTATGGTGGCATCAAGAGTATTTTACCAATCAAGCTAATTGCTGCTGTTGTGAGTCCTGTCATCGTTGCGACCAGCTTCCTTGCTCTCCCGGCCTTGCTTGGTCAGCTCATTCAGACCATCAATCCTGGCAACGAATTTGGTGCCGGCCTTGTCAGTACTTTCACTGCTCCATCCGCTAGCAACTTTGCCACCCAGTATCCAAATGGTATTACGCCACAGTGGTTCCTCTACCCAGCTCTATACTTCGTACTAGTTATTCTCTTCACTTACTTCTATACTTCTATCATCTTTAATACCAAGGAAATTGCCGATAACCTCCAGAAGCAAGGTGGCTTTATTGAGGGTGTCCGCCCTGGTATGACCACCGCCAAATACCTCGGCAAGGTTGTCAACCGCCTCAATCTCTTTGGCGCGCTCTCGCTCGGTCTCATCGCGATGCTTCCATTCATTACCGACTATATCTTCATCATCACTATGGGGGCCCCGATTGGCCTCTCCATCTCTGGTACTGGGCTTCTCATCGTTGTCACGGTTGCCCTTGAAAATCTCCGTCAGATTGACTCGCGCGCATTAATGATTACTTATGATGATTACAAATAATGCGTAAAAAGGATGGGCAAAGTGTTTAGGAAAAGATTAAACGGAGTCAACGAAAAACCAGGGTTTAGAAGCCCAGAGTCGGATAAATTACTCATCAAAAAATCTAAAATTCGCCATCTTTTACCTAAAATCTTCTTAGGTGTAGCTATTGTTTTCTTCCTATTCTTCTTTATCAAGGTTGCTATTTGGGAAAACAACTACTACAAAGAAAAAGAAGGCTCTACGCGCGCCGTATCCGAGAAGATTCAAGTCCCCACCGAGCAAAAAATCGACGAAACCGAAGTTACAGATGCCGAGCGCAGCGAATACACTGTCGCGGCCGAGCTTCCACGCTTTTTAACCGTTGAAAAACTAGGCATTTACAACGCCCGCATCCTTTCTATGGGTACAACCGCAGACGGAGCAATGGACGTTCCAGACAACATCTTTGACGTTGGTTGGTATGTCGGCTCAGACAAGCCTGGCTCCGGTGGCACTATTGTCATAGACGGGCACAATGGTGGCCCCAATATCCACGGTGTTTTCAAAGATCTACCAGAGCTTGGGTCCGGTGATATCATTAAGATTGAACGTGGTGATGGCAAAATCTTCACCTATAAAGTAGTAGAGAATGTCGCTGTCTCGCTCAGTGAATCCAACGCTTATATGGAAACCGCCTTTGCCTCCCCAGAGCCCGGCACCGAATCTGTCACCCTCATCTCCTGTACTGGCGAATGGTCCCAGGTCCAATACACTTATCTTTCACGTCAATTTACTCGCGCAATTTTATTAAAATAACCCTTGTAAAATCAAACAATCTTTGGTATAATAGAGTAGTAATTTATGGCTAGTCAAAAGGAAGTAATTAAACTTACAGG
>CAZKNA010000030.1:0-8491 GCA_964554175.1 uncultured Candidatus Saccharibacteria bacterium
CTTTTTGAAATTCACCACAATTAAAACGCCAATCAGCGCCCAAACTAGAATCGCACTGTAAGTCACATATCTAGAAACAAACATCGACGAAAGTGGCGGCATTGAAATTAAAAACAAAATTGCCGGCGGTAGAGCTACCAAACTAATTAGGAGCATTGGCTTTTTCTTGGTCTTGAAGAATAAGGCTAAGAAAACGATAAACCAAACTACGAGCAGCAGTGCTAGCCACGCCTCGACGTTGGTTGCAAATTCTTTATAAACAGTCACCTCAGAAATATAATCCGGAATAGTTGAGAAAGTCACGCCCGGAATCCAAAATCCCTGTTGGACGGTTGCAGTCTGAGTCAAGAACGCCGGTATCCACGGAAGATATAATAATACTGCCAGCGCATAAGTCCAAAGAAACGATGTCTTAAAGATGTTGATTTTCTTTACGACCGTAATATAAACTAGGTGCGCGATCCAGGCCAGCGCCGTGAAATAATGTGTCCACATACCAAGCGCCAGCAAAATCGCATATATAATATAATAACGTTTTTTCTTGGTTTCAAGCGCCAGGTCTAGTGCGTAGGTCGCACCGATCACAATTGCAAAAATCAAAGTATACATCCGCATTTCTTGCCCATAGCGAATCAAAAACGGCGAAAGACTAAGTAGTGCCGTTGCAACAGTAGCGGTCTTAATATTAAACCACCGCCTCAAAAGATGGAAGGCCAGAATAATCGCGAGCGCACCAAAAAATACAGACATAAAGCGCATCGCGAAATCGGAGTTACCAAAAATCATAGACCAGATTTTGAGCAAGAAATAAAATAGCGGCGGGTGAACATCCTGCGCCGTCTCGGCCCAAATCTGGCCAAAGTCGCCCCGGACCAGGTAGGCGGAATAAGACTCGTCAAACCAAATTGAGCTTCTTAAATTAATGCAGCACAAAACTACATAAATACAGGCAAAAAGTAGCGGAATAGCGGTACAAAGCAGAATTGTTTTCGTGCGTGCTTTCATGGTTTATATTATACCATAAATATGGTATAATAACAGAGTGAAAACAGCTGATTTTGATTATCATCTCCCAGAGGAGTTAATCGCTCAAAGCCCGCTAAAAGACCGGGCTTCTTCTAGACTCCTAGTGTTAGACCGCGAGAGCCAGACTTTTTCGGATCACATTTTTTCTGACCTTATTGACTTTTTAAAGCCTGGCGATGCGCTGGTTCTAAACGAAACCAAAGTTCTCCCTGCGCGCATCATCGGCGCAAAAAAAGAAACTGGCGGCGCCGCTGAACTTTTGCTTTTGAAAGATCTTGGCAACGACACGTGGGAATGTTTGGCTCGCCCACAAAAACGTCTAAAGCCCGGCACGGAAATTATTTTTGGAAATGGGGAACTTACTGCTAAAATTGTAGCCCTGAAAGACGATGGCATCACCCACGCTCAATTTTCTTATGATGGTATTTTCCTAGAAATTTTGGAACACCTTGGCACCATGCCGCTCCCGCCATATATCCATGAGCAGTTAAAAGACCAATCTCGTTACCAAACCGTCTATGCTAAAAATCTCGGCTCCGCCGCCGCCCCCACTGCCGGCCTCCACTTCACGCCTGATCTACTTGAAAAAATTAAGCAAAAAGGCATTGAAATTATCAAAGTTACGCTCCATGTTGGTCTTGGCACTTTCCGCCCGGTCGTGGTGGATGATGTTAAAAATCACGAGATGCACACCGAGGCTTATGAGATTTCCGATGCCGCTGCTAAAAAATTAAACGAAGTTAGAAAAAATGGCGGCCGCATTGTCGCGGTTGGCACCACCACTGTACGCACGCTAGAAACCGCTGCCGAAAAATCCAGCGAGTTTAAAGCCTGCTCTGGCGAAACTTCCATTTTTATATATCCTGGTTACAAATTCAAAGCCGTCGACGCGCTGGTTACAAATTTCCATTTGCCAAAATCCACTCTCCTTATGCTTGTTTCTGCCTTTGCCGGCAAAGATTTTATTATGAAAGCTTATGAACACGCCGTAAAAGAAAAATATCGGTTTTTCTCATTTGGCGATGCAATGTTAATTACGGGAGCAAAAAATGAAAGTTAAATATAAGCTCATCAAAACCGACAAAGAAACCGGCGCTCGCCTTGGCAAAGTTATTTATGGCGACAAAGAATATGAAACCCCCATGTTTATGCCAGTCGGTACACAGGCTACGGTCAAAACTTTGAGTCCAGAGCAAGTTTTAGATTGCCAGCCTGGCATCATCCTTGCCAACACTTACCACCTTTGGCAGCGCCCTGGCGAAGACGTTGTTGCGGAAGCTGGTGGCTTACATAAATTCATGAATTTTCACGGCCCGATTTTAACTGACTCTGGTGGCTACCAAGTTTTCTCGCTCGCCCGCAACAAAAAGAAGGATATCACAGAGGAAGGTGTTCATTTCAAAAGCGAATTAAACGGCGCCAAACTTTTTCTCACTCCTGAAAAATCCATTGAAATCCAAAACAAACTAGATTCCGATATTGCCATGAGCTTCGACGAATGCCCGCCCGCTACTGCCGACTATAATTATTTGAAGAATAGTATCGAGCGCACTCTGCGCTGGGCCGAGCGTGGCAAAAAGGCTCATCAAAATCAAAACCAAAGTCTTTTTGGTATCGTCCAAGGCGGCCCGTATGAAGATTTAAGAAAATGGTCTGCTGAAAAAACCGTAGCTTTGGATTTTGACGGCTACGCCATCGGCGGTGTCGCCAACGACGACGAATGTAAGGATGATATGTACAAAGCGGTTGAATGTAGTACTCCGTATTTGCCGGAGAATAAGTTGCGCTATTTGATGGGTGTTGGCGAACCAGTCGATTTAATCGAAGGTGTAATGCGCGGCGTGGATATTTTCGACTGCGTTTCCCCTACGCGCCTCGCTCGCCATGGCAATGCCCTCGTCTATGGTGTCAGGGACACCGGTATTTCCGGCCTGAAAGAAAAACGCATTAATTTAAAAAATGCTTGCTTCAAACGTGATTTTGCTCCAATTGAGAAAGACTGCGATTGCTACTGTTGTAAAAACTACACCAGAGCCTATGTCCACCATTTGATGCGCTGCGATGAAACTTTTGGCGCCACTTTACTTTCAATTCATAACATTAGATTTCTAGTACGTCTTTGCGAAGAAATGCGCCAGGCCATAAAGGAAGATCGCTTCAAAGAGTTCTGTAAAAAATACCAGTCATAATGGCTGGTATTTTCATAATGTGCTGTCCTTAGGCTTCAAAGCGCCCGCCCGTCAAGCGTTCATAACACCCGATGTAGCGGCTTCTCGTCAGTTCAAGTACCTTTTCCGGGATAACTTTCTCGCCCGCATTATCCTTAATCCAATCCCTAATGATCTGCTTGTCCATACTCGGCGGCTCCTTGCCGATTTCAAAATCATTAAGATTCCAAAAACGTGAAGAGTCCGGTGTCATAAGCTCATCTCCAAGAATTACGATGCCGTTTCCATCTATGCCGAATTCAAATTTTGAATCGGCTAAGATAATGCCGCGGTTATAGGCGTATCTCCTGCCGAACTTAAAGAGTTCCAGTGAATAATCCCTTACCCTCTCGGCAATAAACTCAGCATCCTTGAAGCCGGCCGCTTTGATGTACTCGATCATCTCTTCAAAAGTGAGATTCTGATCATGTTCGCCGATCGGTGCTTTCGTAGTCGGTGTAAAGATAGGGCTCGGCAAAGACTCGGATTTCCGAAGCCCTTCCCAGAGCTTCACTCCGCAGAACTCACGACTGCCTTCCGCATACGCCTTCCACATTGATCCGGTGATGTTTCCACGCACGATTGCTTCAATCGGGAGCATCTTGAGTTTCTTCATCATCGTACACCTGTTCGCAAACGTCTTATTCGTTGCGAAATCTCCGCCGATGTCGTCATTGTCACAGCTAATAAAAGCATTAGGAACAATGCCTTCAGTCTGGTGGAACCAGAATCCTGAAATCTTCGTCAGAACCTTACCCTTGTCAGGAATCTCTACCGGTAACACCTCATCAAATGCCGACACGTGGTCCGAAGCAACTAATATAATTCGCTTCTCGTCTCCACTTTCAAAGATGTCTCTTACTTTTCCAGTGGCTTTTAATCTCCAGTTGGACATACTTGTCCCCCCTTTCTCTAAATATACTATTGGCGCCTCCCGACGCCCACATCCTGTACATTCTACCATATTTTGTAGATATTTTCAAGGCTATATGCTACAATAAACAGGTATGAAAATTGGGATTTTTGATTCTGGAATTGGCGACACGACGGTTCTAAAAGAACTTCAGAAGCTTTTGCCAGACGAACAGTATACATATTATAGTGATTCCGCCAATAACCCCTATGGCAATAAAAGCCACGCAGAAATTGAGGAGCTAAGCCTTAAAAGCAGTTTATGATAGTGACTATGATAGGGGAAAATATACTCTAATTCTTGCTACTGGTGCGACTTTAAATAGCAGTAAATTCAAGGAACTCTACCAGAAATATGCTATTCCAAACACCGTCTTAATAGATTGTAATGGCCTAGCTGAACTAATTGAACACGGAAAAGACACTAAAGAGTTTCTAGAGAGCAAGCTTGATAAATACCGTGGTCAGACCGAGAATGTCGTGCTTGGCTGTACACATTATCCGTTGGTGGCAGACACTATCCGCGAGGTGTTAGGTAGTAATATCAAATTTTTCAATGGCGCCAGGGGCTTGGCGCGCAATCTCGCTGAGTCTATCAAGGACAAAAAGTCCCCTAAAGGGGAAGGAAACGTGGAGTTTTACGATACTGGTCGGGGATACCAGGTTCGAACTGGCGATAGCCCCTTGGGACGCTACGCCAGTTCCCAGGCCGATACGGTCGACTGGAACAACTAAATGGTCGGGGATACCAGGTTCGAACTGGCGACCTCACGCCCCCCAGGCGTGCGCGCTACCACTGCGCCAATCCCCGACCCTGTAATTATACCACATCTATCGGTTCATCGGACAAATTCTCGGGTTCCAAAGCCCAAGGTTCCTTGAGATAGCTGTATTCTGTAGGCTCTTATACCACGAACGATAGGTGTAGTTTTTGTGCTTGTACATATATTCTTTTGCCGCACCATTATAAATCAGCGTCGCCCCAATATCTTGATTCGCGTTTATGTAAACGTAACGCAGTAGGCTACCATCTGTATATTTGTCTGGCATCTTTGGGTCAGACTCCAGTCGCACAAATTTCCCAGCGATGAGTTTTTTAAGCATGGTCTTTGCTTGAGTCGCATAGCACCCTTTCTTAGTATTAGCCCTGGATGTCGCCTCTGGCGCATCAATCCCAATCATTCGCACCTTCGTGATTTTTCCATTTAGCGCGACCAAAATCGTGTCGGCACTATTTGCCCAAAATCCCAACACATAATAGACTGGGAAAGTTGCCGCCGCCGCTGGCCTCGTAAAGACTCCTAACGTCCCCGAAAACGCCATCGCCACCGTTAATATTAAACCCGTAAAAATACTGCTATGTCGCCTAGACATATTACCTCCTTTTATTTAATGTTGTCTTGTAGCTTTATCTTAGAATCATAGTAGAAAAAGAAAAAGCCTATATTTTTAGCGCGAGGTGTGGTAATTACCGCACTCTAGAAAATAAGTCAAGCAGGACCTTTTTGACCAAAGTTACGCCGAACACCAGCCGAACAAAAAACCGTTAAAAAATGCCCGAAAGACTTACGATTTTACAACAGTAAAAAGCACAACAAAAAAACTGCCAGTCTATGATATAATAATATGTATTAAGGAGTTTATTGTGCCAAATTCGAACGTAACCAAAAAAGTACCGACCCAAAATCAGGGCCGCAACAAGAATAACAATTCTAAAGAGCAGCAGAGCAAGGCAAACAATGCTATCCGCCGTTTCACTTTCACGCTTCTTCTAGTCGCACTCTGTGTTGGGCTTATTGTCTCTATGTCTCCAAAAAGCAACCTTGACGAAGTTCCGATTTCTGATGTTATCGCTCGCGCCAACGATGAGAACGGTAATATCAAAAAAATCACCGTTTCCGGCAGCGAACTAAAGATTACTTTGAAAGGCAAAGACCAACCAACCCAAACTTCTAGAAAAGACTCCTCCGGCACCCTTTACGACCAAGGCCTAAAAAACTTCTGCGAAGACCTCTCTGGCGACAAGCTCAAAGAGTGCCAAGAAAAATATCCGGTCATAGAGTATGAAACTCCGTCAGACATTTGGGGTTCAATCTTTGATGCCGCCATTATTGTCGTCCCAACCTTGCTTCTCATTGGTTTCTTCCTCTATATGATGCGCCAGGCTCAGTCTATGAACCGCGAATCTATGGGCTTTGGTAAAGCTAAGGCTAAACTATACGGTCCAGACAAAAAGAAAGTTACCTTTAAAGACGTTGCGGGCAACGAATCTGCCAAGCAAGACTTAACTGAAATCGTAGATTTTCTAAAAAATCCTACACGTTATGAAAAACTTGGTGCCAAGATTCCGCGTGGCGTCTTGCTTGCTGGCGCACCAGGCACCGGCAAAACTTTGATGGCTCGTGCTGTTGCTGGCGAGGCCAACGTTCCGTTCTTCAGCATTTCCGGTTCCGAGTTCGCCGAAATGTTTGTCGGTGTCGGCGCTTCTCGTGTTCGCGACCTCTTCAAGAAAGCCAAAGGCAATGCCCCAAGCATTATCTTTATTGATGAAATTGACGCCGTCGCCCACAAGCGCGATGCGCGTGGTGGTGCCGGCCGTGAAGACGAGCAGACTTTAAACCAGAGTCTCGTTGAGATGGATGGTTTTGATAATGACTCCGGTGTAATTGTAATGGCCGCCACTAACCGCGTTGATATGCTAGACAAGGCCCTTCTCCGTCCTGGCCGTTTTGATCGCCACGTCAATGTCACCCTCCCAGAGCGAAAAGATCGCCTCGCAATTCTCAAAGTTCACTTTAAGAACAAGCCCATCGCAAACGATTTAGATCTTGATGCGCTTGCCGCCAAGACCGCTGGCTCCTCTGGCGCAGACCTCGCTAATATTGCGAACGAAGCCGCTATCGGTGCCGCCCGCGAAAACCGCGATAAAATCACTAATGCCGATTTAACTGAGGCTTTTGAACGCGTCGCCATCGGCCCAGAGCGCAAGTCTAAAGTTATGAATGATTACGAACGCAAAGTCACCGCTTATCACGAGGCGGGCCACGCTATTGTCGGCCACGTCCTTCCAGATTCAGACCCAGTCCACAAAGTCACGATTATCCCACGTGGTCAGACTGGCGGTGTCACCTGGTTCCTCCCTCCCGAAGACCGCAGCTATAAGAGTATTTATGAGCTAAAAGATGTGCTTGCCCGCGCAATGGGCGGCCGCATCGCCGAAAAACTTATCTTTGGCGAAGACAATGTCACTACCGGTGCTTCTTCAGACTTGAAGCACGTCGCTTCGCTCGCTAAGGAAATGATTGTGGACGAAGGTATGGGTTCCGAGACTAGAAACCTCGTCTTCCCAGGTGAAGAAACTGGCTATTATACCATCTCTACCGGTAAGCCATATTCCGAAAAGACCGCCGAGCTGATTGACAAGGAGATCAAGGCCCTCTCCGACGAGGCCGCCAAGCGTGCCGAGATTGTCTTAAAGGCTAATACCGAGGCTCTGGATCGCCTCGCTGCTGCTCTGCTAGAGAACGAAACCCTTGAAGAAAAAGATTTGAACGCGCTCCTAAAGGGGACCACCCTTCCAAAGTCCGCCGCCCTCCACTAGATGTTGTGGAGAACCTATCGAATTCGATACGTTTAAAAATTCAGCTACCAAAGCGGTAGCTGAATTTCACTAGCCTAGTTCAAAATCGCAATCATCAGATTGAGATAAGCGGCGAAAGTGGTCCAAAGAAGATATGGGATAAGGCACCAGAATGCCCCGCGCGAAAGCTTCTTAGCAAACACTAGAACGGCGATTTCAAGAATCCACATTGCGATTAGCCAGCCAAAGGCAAACCAGTACCAGCCAAGGTTAAAGAAGAAAATCGTCCACGCAAAGTTGATTGCTAGCTGAATTCCGTAGAGGATCAGCGCCGTTTTGGCGGCCATTTTCTGCTTTTTCTTACCGAGATGACCAGAGTGCCAGATAAAGTAGCTTGCGACACCCATCAAGATATAAAGAATCGTCCAGGCAATTGGGAACAACCAGTCTGGCGGTGCCAGTGGCGGTTTCTCCATCGCGTTAAATTGACCCATTGCATCGCGGGTTAAGAGTGAAATCAAAAGCCCACCGCCTAGTGGAATTGCGATTGCGAGCCAAACTCGCCAAACTTTTCCAACAGTTTTGATATCATTTCTAGCCATTTTTATGTTCCTTGATTATATTGCTTATGTTTAGATTATAGCACATTGTAATAAAATCTACAAAACTCTCTAAAACTCTTCCATTTTTTGTAAATATATGGTAAAATAATTAGCAAGTGTTAATAAAAGGTTAATTATGAGTTTTTCTATCTTACAAAAAATCG
>CAZKNA010000031.1:0-8428 GCA_964554175.1 uncultured Candidatus Saccharibacteria bacterium
GAAAGCCCAGGGCATTGAAGATATTGCCCTGGAGCTTGCTCTTGCTCCGGAAAATACCGGCGCCGATTTTTCAACTAATCTTGCGATGCGCCTCGCCAAAACTTTACATAAATCTCCTATGGAAATCGCAAATGCTATTAAAAATGAGCTTGAAAACCCCGATTTTGAAATCGAAGTTGCCACCCCTGGCTTTCTAAACTTCACTATGAAGCCAGAATTTTGGAAAAATACTTTGGAAAATCTAGCCGGAAAAACTTTCACCTCAAACGATTATCAAGACCAGGTCGTCCTTACTGAGTTTTCCGATCCCAACCCTTTCAAAGTTCTCCACGTCGGCCACCTTTATACCAGCATCGTTGGCGACTCCATTTCGCGCCTCTTTGAAAATGCTGGCGGAGACGTAAAGCGTCTAAACTTTGGCGGCGATGTCGGACTCCACGTCGCAAAGAGTATCTATGCTCTAAAAGATAGAGAATTAACTGGCGGCACTCCCGCCGAAAAAACCGAGTTAATCGGCAAATGCTACATCGAGGGCACCCGCGCCTACGATGATGACGAAATCGCCAAGCAAGAAATCACTCAGCTAAACGCCTTGATTTACGATATCAACAAAAGTGGCCCAGATAAATCTTACGACGACCCATATATTGCCAAAATCGCCTACCTTTACTGGTGGGGCCGTGAGGCAAGCTACGCTTATTTTGCCGAATTCTACAGAAATCTCGGTCTAGTCTTCGACAAATTCTACCCAGAGTCATCCGTCGCCGAGCTTGGCAAAGAAACCGTCTTGAAAAATACCCCAGAAACTTATCAGGAATCAGACGGCGCCATCATCTTTAAAGGCGAAAAATTCGGCCTTCACACCCGCGTCTTCATCAACAAAGAAGGTCTCCCAACCTATGAGGCCAAGGACGTTGGTCTCATCTTCCAGAAAAACGCAGACTACCATTTTGATAAATCAGTCGTTATCACTGGCGATGAACAAAAAGAATATATGCGCGTCGTGATGAAAAGCATTGAGCAGTACGCTCCCGAGTTAATCGAAAAGTCCGTCCACCTCACTCACGGTATGGTCAAGCTTCCAGGCGCCGTCAAGATGAGCTCCAGAAAAGGTAATTTCATCAAAGCCGTCGACGTTCTCGACATGATTAAAGAAACCCTAAAAACCGAGTATAATTCTGACGATGAAAAAATCGCCCTTGGCGCTATCAAATATGCTTTCCTAAAATCTAAATTCGGTGGTGATATCGAACTCGACATCAAAGAATCCGTCTCCATGACCGGCAATTCCGGCCCATATCTCCAATACTCCGCCGTTCGCGCCAAGAAAATCCTTGCTAAAGCAAATGGCGAAAAAACCTCTGATAAGTTAAATCCTGCTGAAATCAACTTAATCAAAAAAATGTCTAATTATGAGTCTGTTTTAGCAGAGGCAACCAAAGACCTTGCCCCACACAAACTCGCGACCTACCTTTATGAAACCGCCCAGGAATTCAGCCGTTTCTATGAAAACTGCCCGGTTGCCGGTTCCGACAATGAGGCAGGGAGAAAGAAAATCGTTGAAACTTACCTAAAAATCATCACGCATGGCCTTAACCTACTCGGGATTGAAGTCCCAGAAAGGATGTAAATGAAAGCTACTTTACTTTGGATTGACCTAGAAATGACCGGCCTCGTCCCCGGCAAAGACAAAATATTAGAAGTCGCAGCCATCGCTACTGATTGGGATTTAAATGAAATCGCCACCATGACCGCCGTCGTCAAAGTCGATGAAAACATTATCAAAGAACGTATGGTCGGCGAATTCTGGGAGAAGAACCAAGAATCCAGAGATGGTCTTATCGCCCAAAATGAAACCGGTGAGAATATTGAAATCGTTGAAAAAGCTCTTCTGGATTTTCTAGATGAGAACTTTGAAAACCAAAGCATCGAAAACGATTCTAAAGGCAAAGGCAAAATTATTCTGGCTGGCAATTCCATCCACCAAGACCGCAAGTTTATCGACCTTGAATTACCGAAGTTAAGCAAGAGATTACACTACCGTATGTTGGATGTTTCCGCCTGGAAAGTCTATTTTGAAGGCAAGAAACACCAGAAGTTCATAAAGAAAGAAACGCACCGCGCCCTAGACGATACTAGGGGTTCAATTGAGGAGTTTAAATGGTACCTGAGCTTCATGAAATAACTGGCATCGGCGAGTTTTCCGAAATCAAAGAAAAAGAGCGCACTATTTTTAAACCCAAAGATTCTGACCACGCTTTTTTCATCAAAAATCCACACACTTTTGAAATTCGCACCGACCAGAAACTCGGGAAATTATTACAAGAAAAATATGAATCCGTTATGCAAAGCCGCTACTTTGGCAAAAACGGCATAGAAATCGTCCCGAGCGGTCAGCTCACCCGGGACGAAGTCGACGATTTAGTTCGTTTAAGCTTTAATCTTACTTCTTCGCTTTAAGCTCATCGCGAATTTCTTTTAAGAGTTTGATTTGCTCTTTTTCAAGATCAGCTTCCTTTTTGTCTTCTTTCTTCTCTTCGGCTTCTTCCTCTTTCTTCACCTTTTCAGCTACTGCTTTGGCGCGGTCCTTCATCTTATTCATTGCCTTTACCACGACAAATAGTGAGAACGCAACAATTAGGAAGTTTACTACGGCTTCCAAAAAATCACCATATCGTATTATAGCTGCATCATTTCCACCAAAGAAGTTATTAATCTTAATCGTTAAGTTGGAAAAATCAACACCGCCAAGTAGTAATCCTACAAACGGCATAATAATGTCATTCACAAGTGAGGTTACAATCGAGGTGAACGCGGCACCGATGACCATACCTACGGCCAGGTCCATCACGCTACCTTGCGAAATGAATTTCTTGAATTCGTCAACAAATCCTTTAGATTTTGCCATAAAAACTCCTTATTATTTTCCTAATTGTAGCACAAATTACACTATTCTACCAGACTTCGGTAGTTCTCAAACTGAGTTTCAAGCTTGTTCAAATTATTCCAAGAATTCGCCATCGCATCTTTCACCGCAGAAGACGAAGATTTCTCCAAAGCCTCCGACTCTAATGACTGTAAAAGCACAATCTCGCGTGACATCTCCCGCACAAAATACCGGTCCATCAGCCCATTAATCTTCCCGTAATAAAGTTGCGCATTAACCGCCTGGATATGCTCTTCTTCCTCAGCAGTCACCGCCTCATCCCGTGGCTCGGTTCCTTCCGCCCCGTATTCTGAAGTGAGTAGCCCCGCTACCTTTGAGTTTGTTTCGGTCAACACCGTCGAAAGAGAATTACCCATCGAACGTAGCTCCGAAGATTTCACACTGTCATTATATTCCATAATCGAGTTATTCAAATTCTGGGTCCTGGCATAAATTCTATCCATCAAATCTCGCTCGGCCGTGCCCAACTTCCCCAGCAAGCTACCCACAATCATAATCAAGATCACCCCAGCGATTCCTATCCCAATAATCTTCAGCCACTTTGGGTCAATCGGAAGACCCTTACCGGTTTTCTGGCCCACCGCGCGGTTGTCTTGTGCTATCTGATTGAGATACTCAATATCACTTGTCATATGGTATAATTATACCATAAATGGAAGATGTCAAAGAAGAAATTAAATCCCGTTTACCTATTGAAGACGTTGTCGGCGATTATATCGAGCTAAAGCGCGCCGGCCGTAGCCTCAAGGGTCACTCTCCTTGGGGCACAGACCGCACCCCCAGCTTTATGGTTTCTCCCGAAAAAAACATCTGGCACGATTTCTCCGCCGGCAAGGGCGGCGATATTTTCACTTTCATTATGGAAGTTGAGGGCATCAGCTTTAGAGAAGCTCTAGAAAAGTTGGCCGCAAGAGCCGGTGTCGAGCTTAAAAAATACAGCCAAAGCGATAAAAAACTTGCCGAAAGAAAGCTCCGCAGCAAAGACGCTCTAGAGCTCGCCACTAAATATTACCAATTCGCCCTCTCAAAAAATCAGACCGTCTGCGAATATGTCTTTTACAAGCGCAATTTAAACAAAGCCACTGTCAAAGAATTCCGCATCGGCTATTCTCCAAAGCAGGGCACCGCCCTCAAAAAATTCTTAAATGGCAAAAAGTTTTCCGACAAAGAGCTAGGAGATGCCGGGCTTCTGAATCAATACGGTGGCGACCTTTTCCGCGGCCGCATGATGGTCCCATTCATCGACCCCAGCGGCACAGTCATTGGCTACACCGCCCGGACCCTCGAAAAAGACGGCATCCCTAAATATCTAAACACCCCCGAAACTTTTCTCTTTAATAAATCCCGTTTTATCTTTGGACTTTACCAGGCCAAGCCCGCCATCCGCGAACAAAATTATGTCGTCATAGTAGAAGGGAATATGGACGTCATTTCCTCCCACCAGGCCGGGGTCAAAACCGCCGTTGCCACCTCTGGCACCGCTATGACCGAGCAGCAGTTAAAAATGTTAAGCCGTCTTACCACCGACGTCCGCCTCGCTTACGACGGCGACGAAGCCGGGCTAAAAGCCACCGAGCGCGCCATCAATCTTGCCGGCTCTCTTGGTATTAATCTCTCTGTTATTTCAGATTACCACGGTTGTAAAGACCCAGACGAACTCATCCAAAAGGATCCAAAACTCTGGCAAAAGGCCGTTGATAACAAAAAGCCGGCTGTTGATTATCTCTTAGACCGCTACGAGGAGCTTTACGACCTCTCCTCCGGCCAGGGCAAAAAAGCTTATTCCGACCTCGCCATTAAACTCATCTCTTATCTAAAAGACCCGGTTGAAAAAAAGCACTACGAAAAACTCGTCGCCGGCCGCCTCGATGTTTCCGTAGAAGACCTTATGGCCAAAAAACTCCCCGACTCTCATCCAAAGCATTTAAAGCAAGTCAAAACCGAATTAGAAACTAACACCCTAAAAACCCTTACTGAGAATCTCTTAAGCATTCAGCTCTTTGGTGGCCCTGCTGGCAAAAAGCTAGACCTAGAAATCCCGTCTAATGAAACCAAACTAAACGAGCTTTCCTTCATTTTCGAAACCAAGTATAGCAAACTAGATGAAAAAGCCCTCACCGCCGAAGTCTCCGCCATGAAAGCCCGCTACGAAAAGGAATCAAACAAGCTAAAGATCAAAGAGCTTAGTGAAAAACTAGCCGAAGCCAAAGACGAAGAGGAAGAAAACCACCTCCTCCGCGAGATAAAGCGGTTGCAAAAACTCTAAAAATCCGTATAATATTTACAAATGGATCAAGAAAAAGACGATATTTTAAGTGCTGCTTTACTAGAAGACGAGCCAGAGCTCGTAGACTTGGCGGAAGAAGAGGAGCTCTCTGACGAAGAGCTTGAAATTACCGTTGACAATGTAGACGCTTTCGCAGACGACTCCGTGCGCCTCTATCTTCGTGAAATCGGCAAAATCCCACTACTCGAGCTTGAGGAAGAGCAAAAGCTTGCCAAAAAGGCCGCCAAGGGCGACAAAAAAGCCAAGGACAAAATGGTTGAGGCCAATATGCGCCTTGTCGTCAGCATTGCTAAGCGCTATTCTGGCCGCGGTCTTGATTTTCTAGATTTGATTCAAGAGGGAAACACCGGTCTCTTAAAGGCCGTCGAGAAGTTCGACCCAGACAAAGGCTTTAAGTTCAGTACTTACGCTACCTGGTGGATTCGCCAGGCCATCACTCGCGCTATCGCAGACCAGGCTAGAACCATTCGTATCCCAGTCCATATGGTTGAAACTATCAACAAAGTTCTCCGCGCCACACGCAAATTGACCCAGGAATTAAACCGTGAGCCAACCACCGAAGAAATCGCCAAAGAGCTCGATATGGAACCAGAAAAAGTCGCCTATGTCATGAAGATTAAACAAGACATCGCCTCTCTCGACCAGTCCGTTGGCCGCGATGGCGACGATGAAGATTCCGTCCTCGGCGATTTCGTTGAAGACGAAGAGCGCGACGCCCCAGAGGATTCCGCTGCCAACCAGCTCCTAAAAGAGCAGTTAGCCGAGATTATTAGCACTCTTTCAGACCGCGAGCAAAAAATCATCAAGCTCCGCTTTGGTGTCGGCGGTGGCCGTCCTCACACTCTTGAGGAAGTCGGTGCCGAGTTTTCCGTCACTCGCGAGCGTATTCGCCAGATTGAGGCCAAAGCTCTCTCTAAGTTGCGCAAACACAAAGACACAAAGAAATTACACGAATATTTGAGGTAAATTATGAAAAAATCCCTAAAGAAACTCATCCTCCCCACCCTACTCCTCGCCGGTATTACTAGTCTTGCTCTGACTACCCCAGTTTTCGCCGCCGATGGCGATTGCGTCCAGACTAGCCTCTTCGGTTGCGTCCCCGACGACGGCCAAGGTGGCGGCATCTTCTTTATCTTAAACATTGTCCTCACTGTTATGACCTTCGGCGTCGGCATCCTCGGCACCCTTGGTATCGTCATCGCCGGCATCCAGTATGCCAGCGCCAAAGACAACGAGCAGCAAATGGCCAAGGCCAAGATGCGCATCTTCCAAATTGTTATCGGTATGGCCATCTGGGCCACTCTTTACGTTGCCTTGCGTTGGCTCCTTCCAGGTTTCGGAAACTCCCAGTAATATGATATAATGTAACCATGAGCGAAAAAGTAATCACCTGGGAAGCAAAAGAATATGTCCAAAGGGATAAAAAGGCCGGCTGGTATGTTGGCCTCATTTTCGTTGGGCTCCTCTTCGTCGCCCTTGGCGTCCTCATGCGCTGGTGGACTTTCATCGCCCTCATCGTTGTCTCTGTCCTCGCTCTAATCGTCTATTCCGTCCGCCCAGCCCGCGACTTAAAATATCGTCTCGACAGCACCGGCCTCACCGAGGGCAAATCCAGGAAATACAATTTTGTTGACTATCGCTCCTTTGGCATCCTTGTAGATGGTGAGTATTTCGCCATCGTCCTTCAGCCTAGGAAGCGCTTTTCTGGCCGTGTCCGCGTCTATTTCCCGGCCGAAGATGGCGAGAGAATCGTAGACGCTTTTGGCGCTCACCTCCCAATGGAGGCCGTAAAACTTGACTTTATTGATAAATTAGTAAATTTTCTCCGAATTTAGGGCTTTACAAAAGAAAACGCTTGTGCTAAAATAGGGACAATAATAGGTTATATTTAATATAAAAAGGTGGGCTATGGATCAGTTCAATCAAACTAACTCTAATAACGACTTACAGAAAGCTATTGATGAGATTTCTGGTAATAACGACGGAGCAATCGCTCCTGCCGAGCCAGTAGAAGCAGTAGAAAATATTCAAGTAAATCTCGGGGAACCACCAGTACCTCCTACCAATGATTTTGGTATGCCTCCAATGGGCGGCGCCGCAGTCAACCCGCCTGAGCCAAAGATGTCTGATCTAGACCGCGCCACCAGCACCCCAGCCGAGATGGCCCCAGTTGGCGACCTCGCCTCGGTCCGCGAGACTGCTTTAAAGGAGCTCGTCCCCATCATCGACAAAGCCGGCCTCTCCGCAGACCGCCAGTTTGGCATCATCGCCGCTGTCATCGATTCCACTCACGACAAATCTTTCATTCCAAAAGCTTTGGAAGCTGCCCGCGCCATCCCAGATGAAAAACTCCGCGCCGAAGCCCTCCTCAAGGTCGTCGGCCTCATCGACCAGTAAAAGCTCGCGTGCAATATAGTTTTTATCAATATAGTTTTTGTCTTGATTTTTGAAATTTTATCTGATATAATTAGATTGCGTTCGGGAATACCCGCCCACCCCAATTCTAGATTGGGGGATATTTTTTGTCTAGAAATACAACTTTCTGAATCCATCTCTTACCAATTCTAGATCAGAATTGGGCACAGACCCCATCTTTTTATATAGCCTAAACACGCTGACTGTTCTGGCTTGCGCCAAAGCAGCTATTTGCTCTTTGCCTTTAAATTCAAAAGATACATACCAAGATCCTTCATGTTTTTGAGAAGTGAGCGGTATCCCCATAAAACCAAACCTGTTCATTTTTTTCATCACTAATATAGGGCGAGAAAACTCATTGTTTTTGCCATTTATCTCTACGCCCACATTCTCTCCCATGGCACACCACCAGATGTCTCCATCTTTTATATTTCTTATCCTACCATTAAAATGTATGTGAGATTTTACACCTATCCATTCGTCAAAACGTTTTTCTTCTTGTATTTTTTCCATAAAAACTCCCTTTTTAATTAACAAAAAAGCCCCTACAAAGGACTTACGTCCTTTGTATCACAAGGTGGGCCCATTAGTCAAGCAGAAGCTTTTTCACCAAAGTCAAGCCGAACATTTGCCGAACAAAAAAACAGCAGAGAACAACCTTAGGAAATCATTTTTTACAACAGTTGTATTTTTCACAAAAACGCGGGCGGACGTGCTAATGCTTAGTAGACCTCTACGCTGTCTGGGGTACTACTTACACTCTGACCTACAACTTGAAC
>CAZKNA010000032.1:0-8134 GCA_964554175.1 uncultured Candidatus Saccharibacteria bacterium
TTGCGCTTAAGCCTAAAATGTTATATTTTATTGGAAAAATGCCGGAAAATGTGGTAAAGACGGTGGGGATTGTGGGGGCAAGGAAGTGTACTTCTTATGGTGAGAAAATTGCTTATGAGGCGGCTTTTGAGCTGGCTAAGGCGGGGGTTTTGGTGGTGTCGGGGTTGGCCTATGGGATAGACTCAATTGCTGCTAGAGGAGCGCTCGATGCGGGCGGGAAGACGGTGGCGATACTGGGTACGCCGATTGATCGGATTTATCCAGAGGAACACTTGGGGTTGGCGCAGGAGATTATTGCGAGTGGTGGGGCGATTATTTCGGAATATGCGCCCAGAGATGAGGGGGCTTTGAATAAGATGGGACTTACAGAAGCCGAAGTAAAGTTGGGACCAGATGAAATTCGGCGCGATGGGCGGAGGATGACGAACTGTAGGACTTCGTTTTTATATCGAAATCGGTTAATTGCGGGGCTATCGGACGCGGTTTTGGTGGCGGAGGCAACAGAAAGAAGTGGTTCTTTAAACACGGCTTCTCACGTGATTGAGCAGGGGAAAGAGCTTTTTGCTGCCCCTGGTGATATCACACGGAGGACTTCGGTGGGGTGTAATCGGCTGATTGCGCAAGGGGCGCATCTCTATTCGCGGCCAGAAGATATTTTGGAGGTTTTATTCCCTGGTGGGTTGCCAGGAGAGAAAAAATCACGAAAAATGCCGGTTTTTTCGGGTTCGCCGGTTGAAAAAGCGATTATTTCAGAGATTGTATCTGGGAACATGGATGGCGAGAAAATTGTTGAGAAGCTAGAGCTCTCGGTTTCGGAGTTTTCACAAGCTATTACGATGTTAGAAATTAGGGGTCTGGTGCGGTCCCTGGGGATGAATAACTGGGAGTTAAAAAGATGAAAGCTCTTTTGATACTTCGGTTAAGATATTGGGAAGCTGGCTTTTTTCCTCGGGAGTAAATTTGGAGAGGACAAAGTCGGTGTCGCCGATTTTCTTCCGGAGGTCGTCGTTTCCGGTGCCAATGCGGAGACGCGGAAAAGTATCGGTTTTTAGCTCAGCGATGACGGACTTTAGCCCGTTATTACCGCCGGCGGAGCCTTTCTCACGCTTCCTAAGTTTACCAAAAGTGAGGTTGAAATCATCGCAGACGATAAGAATGTCGTTCATTGGGATTTTGTAGAAGTTTGCGAAGGCTTTGACTGGTACGCCAGAAGTGTTGTAAAAGCCCTGGGGTTTAATAAAGATGCGGTCTTTGTCCTTGAGATAGATAGCGCCGAATTTCGGATGAGGCTCCCACTCTAGGTTTTTAATTTTGGCATAAAAATCTAGGGCTAAAAAGCCAGAATTATGGCGAGTGAAATTGTATTCGTTCCCGGGGTTGCCAAAACCAACGATTAATTTCATAGGGATTCCTCTCTGTTTTTACGACTGCTGTCGTCGCGGAAGGAAAACATGATTGGTGTGCCAACGTATGGGTATACCTCGCGAATTTTACGTTCTAGAAAGCGTTTATAGGACCAATGGAGCAGTTTTAGGTCATGACCGTGTATAACGAACCATGGCGGGCAAACGTCGGTCTGAACGATGTATTTGGGCTTTGGGCGGGTGTTCTTGAGACCGGCAGGTGGATGTTCAGAGATAGCTTCTCTTAGGATTTTATTGAGCTCGGAAGTTTTCATCTCGTGGTGGCGCTGTTCATCTATTTCTAGAGCAAGCTCAAATAATTTCGTGACGTTTTTCCCTGTTTTAGAACTGGTTAGAAGGACTGGCGCGTAAGGGAGGAAGTTGAAATCATACTCGAGTTCGTCTAGGATTTTGTCGGTGTCCTCGACGAGGTCGGTTTTGGTAAGAATGAGGAGAATTCCCTTGCCAGATTTGATAATCTCGCCGGCGAGAGCCTGGTCTAGTTTGGCGTGAGGCTCGGTGCCGTCTACGAGGAGAGCACAGACGTCGGCTTCCTCAATAGTGGAAAGAGTGCGAAGGGCGGAGAATTTCTCGACGCCAACCTCGCGCCTACCTGGCTTTCTGAGGCCAGCAGTATCAAGAATCTCGAGGGTTTTACCCTTGTACTTGATTTCGACGCGGTTGATGTCCCTGGTGGTTCCTTGTTTTGAGCTGACAATAGCCTGCTGCTTTTTGCTGAGGCTATTAAAGAGGCTAGACTTGCCGACATTCGGGCGGCCAATTAAAGCGATTTTTAAAGGCAAATTTAAAGAGTTTTCTGAACGGAAGATTTCGCGCCCTTCAAAACTACAACACTCGGTCGGGCCCTCGCCGAAATTCCGCTTCGCTTCAGTTTCAGACTCGGGTCCGCGAGTGTTGATAGTTTTTCGGGGAGAAATCTCTTTAATGTTCAGAGAACTCTTTAAAATTTGCCATAAAGCTTGCTTTAGCTCGGCGATTCCCTGGCCGGTAGTGGCGGAGGTGCGGAAAATGTGGTCTTCTGGGATGCCAAGGGCGCGAAATTCATTCATCTCAATAGCTTCGCCGCGATCCGATTTGTTTAAAATCAGAAAAACTGGTTTTTTGGAGCGGAGGGCGGAACGAGCAATTTGGCGGTCGCGGTCGTCAAAATACTTTGTAGAATCTACGACAAGACAGATGATATTGGCGGATTCGATAGCATCTTCGATTTGATCTTGAATAGAGGCCTCAAATTCATCCTCTGGCTTCTTTAAGCCAGCGGTATCAACTAGTAAAAACCGATTGTCTATCCTAGTATAGACATTGTCTCTGGTCGTTCCCTCTTCGCGGGCGACAATGGCGATATTCTTATGCGCAAAACGATTGAGAAGTGAAGACTTCCCAGCGTTGGTTTGGCCAATGAGAGCGACAATCGGTAGATTTTTCATACAAAAATTATAACATTTTTTAGGGAAAAAGGAAAGCCTGGAGAGTTGATTTTTTATATGAAAGGTGCTATATTTTAGAAAGCGTGACGAAAATCACGCGTAACGGGCCATCGAGCGGGCTCGCAAACTTCGAAGTTGGCGAGTGTCACTCGCCGGTAACTCGTTAACGGTGGGCTTTAAAGCCCACTTTTGTTCTTTTACAGAAAGGAGAAGACTATGTTGTTGTTACAGCAGGTGTATTATGCGACCTTTGCGGCATCGATAGTTGCGGTGGCTTATATGATGATCCAATACCGTGGCGTTGTTGCTATGAGCGAGGGTACGGAGAATATGTCGTTTATGGCAGCACGAATTCGCAAGGGCGCAAAAGTATTTGAGTTTGAAGTATGGCAGAAGATTGCTATCGCCGCGCTGGTGTTAGCGGTATTGATTTGTCTGTTTGTAGACAAATGCGCCGCGATTGCCTTCTTAATGGGCGGCGTACTTACTACCATAGTGGTAATCGTAGGGATGAGTGTAGCAACTTATGCTAATGTTAGGGCAGCAGCTGTGGCTCTGGATACGGTTGATGAAGATGATGAAACAGCTGGCGGGAAAACTGTCAGTGCGACAGCAAAGGCTAGCCAGATTTGTGGTATCTCGGTACAGACGGCTTTACTCTTTGGTCTAGCTTTGGTTGGAATGATATGGGGATTTGACCCATTTGCCGAAGCAGAAAGTTTTATTAAGATAGAAGGGTTTGAGTTTGTCGCATCCATCGTAAGAGTTACTGCGTATGGTCTTGGTTGGTCAATTGTGGCGATGTTCTGTCGCGTGCCGGGTGGTATTTTTACTAAGGCGGCAGATATAGGCGCGGACTTGATTGGCAAAGTTGAGTTCCACTTCAAGGAGGACGATCACCGTAATCCGGCAGTTTTGGCGGATCAGGTAGGCGATAATGTTAATGACGTGGCTGGCAATCAGGCGGACCTTGGCGAAAGCACTACGGCTACCCCGAATACGACCATCATAACAGCAATTACGATGTACGCTACGGGAGCAACTGCTATTCTTGAAGGAGCGATAGCATACCCTTTTATCGTGTTAATAGGGGGCTTGATTAGTAGTATTATCGGCCTTTACTATGCTTCGCACGCTAAAAAGAGTAAGAATCCGGCGCATCAGATTAATATGTCAATGTATATTGCGGCGACGGGCGCGCTTCTCTCAAGTTTGTTAGCTTCATACATCTGTTTCTACGGTAATGCCCCGGTGGATTTCAAAGCCGGCTGGATGTCTCCGTTCTTAAGTACCGTTTTTGGTATTGTTGCTGGAGTTGGAGTTGGGCTAATAGCTCAAAAGTTTACCGATATGGACAGTTGGTGGGCAAAGTACATTGCCGAGAGAGCCGACAAAGGACCGGCAATAGCGTCTTCCTTAGCTCAGGCAGCTGGATGGATTTCCTGCTTCCCGGAAATCGGGCTAGTACTCTTAATGTCGTATTTTGCAGAGAAAGTCACTGGACCTTACGGCGGAGCGGTAATGGCGCTCGGTATGCTGTCGTTTGTCGCTCAGGCGATTGGTGCAGATGCGTTTGGGCCAATCTCCGATAATGCTGGTGGTATTGCAGAATGTTGCGAATTGCCGCCAAAAGTGCGTCAAAGAACAGATAAAAATGATGCTTTTGGTAATGAATCGGCGGCGGTGGGCAAAGCGTTCGCGATTAGTTCGGCGGCGGCAGTAGTGAAGGCACAATTAACAGCCTATGCTATGACTTACAGATCAACCTCTTTGAATTTATTAGAGGGGGATGTTACGCTGGGTATTTTCATAGGTGTCGGAATGATGGCGATGTTCTGCGGTCTGTTGGCAAAGTTTACGCTCGATGCGGCAACAGTAATGGCAGACGAATGTCGAAGACAGCTTTTGAAGCCCACGGTAAGATCTGGTGAGGAGCTTCCGGATGCGGAGGCTTGCATTAGAATCGCTACTAAGTACGCGCTTAATAAGATGGTAATACCGGTTGCGATAGTGGTGATAGAAACTTTGGCAGTTGGTTTCATCTTTGGAGCGGATGCCCTTGGTGGAGCAATTGGGGGTTCGATGTACATCGGATTCCCATTAGCTATTTATTTCAGCAACACCGGTGGCCTTTCGGACAATGTCAAGAAGCGTTTTGAAGCTGGGTCAGTAGAATGTTTCGGTGATGATACTGATAAGTACAACTTAGCTTATGCGGCAGCGATTATCATTGATACGATTGGTGACTGGATGAAAGACGTTGTGGCAACTGCTATCGACATTTTTATGAAGATAGAAGGTGTGCTCGGCTTGATGTTAGCCCCTGCTTTCGACGCTTATCATTTACTGTGATAGTTTTCTAGTTCTTTTAAAAAGGCCCAGCGAAGTTTGCTGGGTCTTTTTCATTGATTTTTTATTAAAAATATGATAAGATGGCTATACGGCTCCTTCGTCTAGTGGTCCAGGACGTCTGGTTCTCATCCAGAAAATCGCGGGTTCGACTCCCGCAGGAGTCACCAAGGAAAAACTGGCCTTTAGGCCTGTTTTTATTTGTATTCAACACTTCCGATGCCACGAGGGATGGCGGAAATCCAGAGCATGCCTGGAGTGAAGGAAACTTCTTTTCCGTTTTCGTCCTTGAAGACAATTTGGGAGGCGGCAGAGGCTTTGGACCAGGTGCCTTTTATGGCTTCACCGTTTTGGAAAATGTAGGCTGTACCTTCGCCGATAGCTTGGATGACCTGGTGGTAGTTATCGTCGTCTAGACTTTCTTCAACTTCCATCGCAACAACTGCGCTAGGGGAAATCTGCTCGGATTTACAATCTCTAGAAATTATTGGGTTTTCTTTGGTGCAGCTATAGGAAAGTTCTTTTTCGCCACTTTCATAGGAGCGAGCATAGGTTCCAGTTGTAGAATCATAAGTGTAACGAGTGTTGAAATCTGGGAAATTGCCAAAATTAATAGCAATCTCTGAAACGAGCGGAGAGGTGCTTTTTACGACCTTGCCCTCTGAATCAGTAGCGTCTTTAGAGTTTTCAAGATTTTTAGCCTGGATTTCTTTGGCTTCGGTTGGCAAGAGGCGCGGATAAGCCTTGGCATTTTTGCCAGAATCCTCCAGGCCATATTCTTTGGCAAAATCGGAAAGATTTTTAGCATCGGTAAAGAGGTTATTTGGAGCAATATAGTCATAGCCATCGCGCCAGTTGTAGGCGCCTTCATCAATCTCGTTGTAACCGCCAGAACGGAGCGCGGCAATAGCATCGTCGGCGCCACCAGCGTGGATAACCGTACAGCCAAGCGGAGTGTCCCATTCTAGGTAATAAAGACGGAGAGAGCGAATTGGACCAATAACAGTATTCTTTGGATTTTGGAAAACAGCAGCAAAGCGAGTGATGCCAGCCTCGGCAATAGCTTCATAGACGATAGAGGCTTCTTGCAAGCCAACGTGGGGGCGGGCACCGTCAGTGCCATTTGGAACCTGGATACAAAAGATTGGTGAATCGTTTAATTTTTCATCTGGGATTTCGAGGCCAGAAAGCCGACTGTAATATTTTGGAGCTTCGGCAACTTGGTTTTCGACTTCAGTGGGCTTGTCGCTGGGTTTGCGATTTAGAAAAATCATGAGCCCAGTTACGCCGCCAGCGACTAAAATTGCAATGATTATACAAATAACAATGAGTTTTTTATGAGATTTTTTAGCTTCTTTAGACTTATTATTTTTAGGCTTGTTGTTAATATCCTCTGGCTCGTCTGAAATTTCGAGTACAGGGGCTTTATGCACAGTTTTCTCATTCTTCATATGCTTATTTTAGCATATTTTAGTCGATACTGCGAGAGGCAAAATTTAGGCGTGAGAGTACACGGTCTTTGCCAAGAGTCTCCAAAGTGAGGTGAAGGGCTGGCGAAAATGGTGCGAATGAGACGGCAATGCGAATTAGAGAGAATAATTCGGCTGGTTTTTTACCAGTTTCTTCAAGCAGCTCGTTTAAAACGTCTTGGAGATGGTCGGCAGACCAATCTTCCTCACTATTTAACCTGGTGGAAACGACATTTAAGAGCTCGGAAATCTCTTTTTCACTCATTTTTTTGAGGAATTTATTCCCTGTAATTAGGCTGATATCGGGAATTGGGTCTTCGAAGAAGTAATTTGTATAAATTTTTAGATCATTTAAGGTCTTTAGGCGGTCATAAATGATATCAAGGACCTTTTTCTGATATTTTTCAGGGTAATTTTTGGCGGATTCAGGCCAAAAATTGGCATTAATTTTAGCAAAGAGAATATCGTTTCCCTCTTCGTTGTGGATTTTGCGAATCCACATGCCGTTTGTCCAGAGAAGTTTGGTTTCATCAAAGCGGGCACCGGAATTTTGGATGCGATCTAGGGAGAATTTTTCTAATAGTTCGCCTTTTGTATAAATTTCTTGTTCAGTTCCATCATTCCAGCCAAGACAGGCGAGGTAATTTAGCATTGCTTCCGGTAAAATACCATCGCTAAGATAGTCGGTGACAGATTTAGCACCATCGCGCTTGGATAATTTTTTGTTTCCCTGGGGGGCGAGGATATGCGGAAGTGAAACGAATTTTGGGCGAGGGATTTCAAGTGCTTCATAAAGAGCAAGATAATTTGGCATAGAAGATAGGTATTCTTGGCCGCGGATGACGTGGGTAACACCCATTTCCATATCGTCAATGATGTGAGCGAAATTATAGGTTGGGAGTCCGTCTTTTTTGATTAAAATGATATCATCAAGGACTTCTGGGCCAGATTTCATATCACCCATAACTTCGTCGTGCCACTCGTAATTTTTAGGGGTAGTTTTGAAGCGAATTGGGATACCTTCGTGCCACTCGGGAGTGTTTTCGGGGCGGTGGTTACGGTAAAGATAAGGGATTTTTTTCGCGGTATCTTCTTTTCTATATTCGTCAATCTTCTCAGATGGGGTTTCGTCGGCATAGGCGAGGCCTTTTTCCATCAGTTTTTTAGCCCAAGAGATGTAAAGCTCTTTTCTCTCGGTTTGGAAATAGGGGGCGTGAGGGCCGCCGATATCTGGGCCTTCATCCCAGTTGAGTCCTAGCCAAAGGAGGGTTTCCTTGATAAGGTCGGTCGCGCCTTCAACAAAACGAGCCCTGTCGGTATCTTCAATACGAAGAATAAAAGTACCGCCAGTTTGTTTAGCTAAGAGGTAAGGATAAATTGCGCTTCTGACATTACCAATATGAATATAGCCGGTAGGGCTAGGTGCAAAACGAGTAACTGCTTTTTCCATAGGGATATTATAGCA
>CAZKNA010000033.1:0-7502 GCA_964554175.1 uncultured Candidatus Saccharibacteria bacterium
AGTAATGAGGGCAGGACCTGCATTGGATATATGCGGGACACCGCCCTCTTTTAGGCTGGCTTATAGCCACCTTTTTTAGCAAAAACTACCGCTGAACGGATGATAAACCTTTTATTCCCTACATTAATCCTCGCAAAAAGGTTGGTGATTTTCGGCACGTGGAAGTGTCTCTTTTTGTGTTATAATTAGATTGTTCCATCATTCAAATTTGTAGTAAGTCCACCCTTGACGAGATGGAGTAAAGAATTGAACCCAGAGCGGAGCACCCGCTCCAGTCGGCTCAATCGCTTACTGCAGAAAATGAGTGATGGAACACCCATAGCGGGTGTTCCGCTTAGTTTAGGAGGAAACCCCGCCTCAATATTAAATTAAAGCGGGTTCACCGCTGGAGAAAAATATGGACAATAAATACGAGACAGCGGGCAATGCCGACCAAAGTAATACTGAAACTGGTTGGGAAGGTGTAGCGGCAATGGCTAACAACTTCCAAGCCAACAAACCAGCGGTAGAGACAGCAACACAGCAGCCAGAAATAACTTCACAACCAGAAGTAGTCTTATCTGCCAACAATAATGTTTATCGTGAAATCGCTAAAAACGCACTGAAAAACTGGAATGGTTTATCTGATGAAGAAGCCTTTGAAAAAGTCTCTGGTGCTTCTGTGGAAGAACTGGAGGGGCAAGTTTATGCAGGAGATTCAATCAGTGCGGCAATCTCTGGGATTGGAAATGCTTTAGAAAGTAGAGGAATCAACTGGCAAAACAGTAAAGCCTTAAAGAGCTCCATTTTAGAAGGTGATAAAAGCGATGCAACTTTTTCTATGTTGTCCGAGTGCTTAGAGAGAGTTGAAGATAAAGAAGACTTTGTAATAGATGTGTTATCGGATATTCATAAGAATTGGTCTGAGACAAATCTTAAAAAATACTCTGATGAGAAACGTAGAAATAAGCAATATCAGTTTTTGCCACTCGAGTTAATCGGTAATAAAGAGGCTAGAGCAGATTTGCTGTTCTTGGAGCCAATTTTGAATGCTGGGAACTTTGGTGACGAACATTTCCAAGAGCAATTAGACCAAAGGTATGCTGAGCGACAGAATGAATTTCTTGAAAGAAATAACTTACATAAATTTGAAGACGTAGTATCTGCTATTCAAAACCCTGAGGAATGGAATAACGGAAATAATGAAGTACTTCCAGAATGGTGGGGAAAACTTCCAGATACTCCTGTAAAAATAGGTGGATGGATTGGCGACACCCCTGCTGGAATTGAAGAAGGTTTAAGATTGGGCAAGAAAGCAAGTGCAATTAGAATTGCTGCTCAAGTTGAACAAAGAGTTCCTGCCTTGGCTGATAATACTCCCGTTAAAGGCGAGGATTATCCGTGGCACTATAACGGCGGAGACCGTGATACTTGGCAAACAGGCACAATGCCAGAATGGGTGCTTGGTAAGGTTCATAGAGCCTGCGAATCTTACGAACAAAACGGGAAAGCATTAACTAAGTCTGAACTTAGAAAATCAGTCCTCGAGGAGTTTAATTACAGCAGTGGCTCAGCAATCTGCACCTATGCTATTGTCTAGTTCAGTAAAACAAGCCCCTTGTAGAGCCTCTTAGAGGCTCACAGGGGCTATTTTGGTGGAAACAGCACAGGCATAAGAGATGTTTAGTAACCTCTGTCATTCCACCAAAAAATGGCTCAAATGAGCCATCTAACTCTCCTTTGGTGCCCGAGACTGGACTCGAACCAGCACGCACGAGGCATATGCTCCTAAGGCATACGTGTATACCAATTTCACCACTCGGGCTTATATGTATTATATCAGATTTATAAAAATAATTCCACCCTGAGGGTGGAATTATTTACTAAATGCGCTTTACTTGACTGCGCCGGAGTTTGGAGCGGCTGGGATAACGGCTTTAGCTGTGACGGTTGCAGTTTTGTAATTACCGCCGTCGTAATCGGCGACTTTCACGAGGTAGTTTCCTTCTGCTAACTCAACCTCGGAATAGTAGAGGCTCTCATTTGAAACAGAGGCGGTTTGTATCGCTAGAAGTTCATCTCCCTTTTCGTCGTAGACCATAACAGCGACGGCGAGAGTGCCAGCCTCGGCGGTGCCAGAGATGGCGATTTTGCCACTTTCATAAGCTGCGCTGACCGTTTTAATGTCTTTAGCACTGGTCGCGACCGGAGCGGCGGCAGCGACGAAAGATAGAGCGATAATAAGTGTAATAACAAGTTTCTTCATACTGTTCCTCCTAGTCATAAGTTACCTTTCTTGTCTCTGCGTTCCAATAGGTTCCGCGATTTGAGCCGCTGAACGTGCCAGAATAAACCGTGTTTGACGAGCCATTCTTGACTACGTTGAAGTAGATTCCGGCAAGTGCTCTAGGGTTGCCAGTCTTTACTGAGAATTGGGCGCAAGTTAGGCCCTTACCACAATAAATGGTTGGCTGGGCTTCTTCGTCACCCATACCAAATCCGTAAATATTCTCGGCTGGTTCGCTCTTAATGGTGCTGGTGGTCTTAGTGCCATCTTTCTTGACGACGGTCGCGACTACGCTGTAGGTTTTTTCGTCGGCAGTGCCGGTTGGGAACATCACGTGCGCGATAGCCTTGGCTTCAGAGCTAGGAACGTCTGGGCCAAAATTATCTTTAACAGTAAGGGAAGTGCGGGCAATCATCAGATAGTAAGTTTTGCTATTTGATGACTTTAGCTCAAAGGTGACGTGGTCATAATAATTAGAGTTAAATTTAACATCAAAGCCCTCTAGGCTCTTTGAAACTGTGACGGCGCTGGTATTGACACCTAGTGGAGTCATAGAAAGGATGCCTTCGCTCTTAATTTTAATAGTCGGTTCTTTGAGATAAGTCGTCACGACCGCTGGGTTGGAAGCGGTTGTATCGGAGATATCAATGTTATAGTTGTAGTTGAAATCCCAAGTCATTGGGAAGTAAGTGTATTCATCGGCATTGTCGCCGACCGTGATAGCCTTGTAGCTACTACGGTGAATGACAACCTGAAAGTTCCAGTCTTCGTTCGTGGCAATAGAATTGGCGCCGCCACCAAAGGCGATAGCCATAATCGTCACACCGTGAGTCTGTTTGTCTTCATCGCCGATATAATTTTCGTAATTATCGCCGGAAACGCTAGCGAAATCGCTAGGGAGAACCCAGTCAGCATTCTTCTGCTTGAAGACATAATTTACACCGTTTTTACTTTGGTCGGTAATCTCGGTATCCTTGATATAGTTGATACCTTCATCTGGGCTTTTGAGGTTTTCAAAGAGATGATAACAAGTCTTGCCACTGTTACACTCCCAGACGAAGTAAGCTTTGCCGTCAAAACGATTTGGCTGGACTACCATAGGCTGATTTTGGCTTGAGTCACCACCCGGATTATCGGGCTCGCCTTCCGCAAAAGCTGCCGTGACTGGCAAAAAAGTGCTCGCAAGAATTGCCGAAGCAAATGCGAGTTTTTTAAGATTGTATCTTTTCATTAACACTCCTTTTTATTACTTCTATTATAGCGCCGCCAGACTTTTTGGTCAACAAAAAACGGGTCTTTTGGACCCGTTTTTTAATTAAGCACCAAATTTCGCAAGTTTTAGAGAACAGAGGTAAGTAGTGAGAGAGCCAAGAACGAGTGCAAATGGCAAGATTTCCTCTGGACCAGTAGAAGGCATATCTTCTTTTTCACTTCCAGCTGAAGTGGTCTGAGCTGGAACAGTGGTGGAAACACCTTCAGTAGTGGAGGTCACACTACTAGATTTCTTCTCTGCTTCCTGCTGCTTTTTATCAGTCTGGTCTGTTACGGAAACAGTGTCAACCTTAGCAGTAGTGTTATTCTTATTTTTGCCGCTAACCATAGCGACGATTGCCCAAACGGCAATACCCAGAACAACGATCGCAACAATAGAAGTAATGATGATGAAGCGAATCTTCTGGCTATTATTTTGATGCCCATAAAGGGTTGGATTTGGTTGCATAATATAAACTCCAATAACTCTAAATATTGTAATTTGTTTATATTATACCATACTTCTTTTGTTTTGGGAATAGTTATTTTGTAAAAATTGAAATATTACAAGCGGCATAACTATTAGTCTTTAGAAGTGTCAAGCCGCTGATGGTTTTGGGGTCGAAATTACTGGGGTGAGAGAGGGTTAAAATACCGCCGGACTTTAATAATTCTGTATAATTTGGGACTTGATAATTGCCATAAGGTGGGTCGGAAATAATAATATCATAATCTTTACCTGTTGTAAAATCAGCAACAATGCCAAGGGCTTTGCAATTTTCTTGGATGGTCTGGCGAGCTTTGGGATTATTCTCAATAAAAGTAATAGTGGCAGCGCCACGAGAAATTGCCTCAAGCCCAAGCGCACCAGAGCCAGCAAAATAATCTAGGACTTTAGCACCTTCCAGATAAGGGCCTAGCATATTAAAGAGAGCGAGCTTCTCGCGAGAACCCATGGGGTGGGTAGTCTTTAAATCGGGAGAGGCTAGTTTTGCACCCTTATATTTCCCTGATAAAATCCTAAGTTCTGGCATCAAGACTCCTTTTTTACTTTGCGGCGACTCTTTTCTGGGAGACAAGCATACCAGCCAAGTGTGACAGCACGGACAATTTCTGGAACGAGAATGTTTTTTGTCTCCTTGCCAAGATTCGGAGTCCAGCCATCTTGGCAAAAACGAGTATACATATCAAGCGAGTGAACTTTCTCTAAGGATTTATAAAATTCAGTTTTAAAATCTAGATTTACTAAATCTTCCGGGGCGATTTCAGGCTGGATTGCGTCCCAACCTTCAGCAGTAACAATCAGGGCGACACCATATTCGAAGGCGATATGTTTACTCATGTAGCCGTTGTGGCCCCAATATTTCCAGTTCTTAACGGCGGACTCGGCGAGGTTGTCGCCGCGCATAATGCCCTTGATTGGCTGGCCAAAAATGCGAACATAATCTTTGTCGGACATGAGGTCGGAAACGGCCTCCTCGTAGGGGAAGTGGTGGGCCGGGGTTAGGCCGTCTACGATGGCGTGGGCGAGCCAAGCCGCCTCAAAGGCTGCACGGACATGGGTACCTTCTTCATAAGCTTTTGTTTCATCTTTTTCAATCTCCCTTAGAGCCTTTTTTAGGTTCGCAGAATGATTTTCAATGTAGTGCCAGAGCCGGCCGTCGTCGTGGTCTGGGATGATAAAATGCATCGGCTCGTCGACGCCAGGAGATTTCCTTTTGAGGCCATCTGGGCCGCGAGTCCCTTCAAAGTGGACAATCTCTTTAGCGTTTGGGAAAAAGGCGCCGCGCTTCAAAAAATTCCCAAGCGTGCGGCGAGCGGCTTTGTCGAGCTTCTGATGCGTACCGACCAGCTTACCACCGGAGCCTTTAGCATATTTTAAGAGTCCAACAGAGGAATACATAACAAATATTTTACCATAAAAGCATTGCTAATTCAAGGTTGTGAGCTGCTGGTAGCGACAGATATTTCCAGCGAGCTCGGGGTAGTTTTTTAGAGAATCTTTGGTTTTTAAGAACTCGCGGACGTTTTTCTGGGCGAGCGAAATTAGCTCCGTATCAGAGAGCGAGGCGATGCGGAGGTCTAGCGCGCCGGACTGGAGCGAGCCGTAGATTTCGCCAGGGCCGCGGATTTCTAGGTCTACCTCGGCAAGATGGAAGCCGCTGGTAGATTTTTCTAGTTCTCGAAGGCGGCGGGAAGGTGGTTCTTCACCAGATTTGACGAGGAAACAGAAGCTTTTGTGCGCCCCGCGGCCGACACGGCCACGTAATTGGTGGAGCTGGGCAAGACCGAAGCCCTCGGCGTCCATGATGATAATCAAAGTGGCGTTTGGGACGTTGACCCCGACTTCCACGACGGTCGTGGAGACGAGAATATCGGTTTTACCAGATTGGAATTTTAGCATTTTCTCGTCTTTTTCGGTGGACTTCATGCGACCGTGGAGGAAATCAATTTTTAATTTCGGGAAGATTTTCTTGAGACGCTCGGACTCTTTTTTGACCGAAACGGTTTCTTCTTTAGGGTTATCTTCAATCGATTTGCAAATCCAGTAGACCTGGCGGCCTTTTTCAATTTCCTCTTTGACCTTGGGGTAGAGGAACTCTCTTTGATCCATTTCGCGAATGATTTTGGTTTCGGAAGCTCGGGGATAGTAGAGACGGCAAGGTCGCCAAAAATGGTGAGCTGGAGAGAGCGTGGAATAGGGGTAGCGGTCATAGCAAGGAGGTGGGGGGCGAGGCCGTTTTTTGATTTTAAGAGTAGCTTTTGGCGCTGGGCGACACCAAAGCGATGCTGCTCGTCAATAATACAGAGTTCCAGATTTTTAAATTCGGTGTCGTCGGTGATAATAGCGTGAGTGCCAATAACAAGATTGACCTCGCCGGATTTGATGTGCTTTTTTAATTCGGCTTTATTTTTGGTTGCGCCGAGGAGCAGGGCAGTCTTGACGCCAAGTGGCTTTAAAAGATTATCTAGGCTTTCGGCGTGCTGGGCGGCAAGGATGGAAGTTGGGGCAAGCAGAGCGACCTGGGCGCCAGCTTTTATAGCCTGGAAAATCGCGATTGCCGCCACAACGGTCTTACCAGAACCGACATCACCCTGGAGAAGGCGGTTCATCGGCACGGGTTTTTCTAAATCTTGTAAAATATCCCAGGCAGCACGCTTTTGGCCGGGGGTGAGTTTAAAGGGGAGGGAGCTTACAATTTTTGTTGTATTTTCTACTACAAAAGGCAGAGGGGTGCTTTTTAGTTTTTGGTTTTCTTCGCGGTTTAATCTGGCGGCGAGGATGAGCTCAAAAAGCTCCTCGTAGGCAAGGTACCTGCGGCCAGCCTCGGCTTCTTTTTCATTTTTTGGAAAATGGACTTTATATAGAGCCTCGGCACGAGCGTGGTCTTTTGAGAACGGCAGGAGATTAGGGATGTCTTTAAAAAGACTCCTCGATTTCCTAATTAGTTTTTTAAATTGATCTGGCTTGACGCCCAGATGCATCGGGTAAATCGGCTGGAAGCCAGATTCTGGCTCTTCGGGGCGGATGGCATTTTTTAGACCATCTTTTTCTTCTTCTACAAGGGTAGCGGAAGGAGCGGTAAGCTGGTAGCGGCCGTATTTTAGTTCAAAATTGCCAGAGAAAAGATAGGTTTTTCCCTGTTGGAACTGCTTGGCACGGTAGGCCTGGTTAAACCAGACGACGCGGACGGAGGCGGTGTCATCCTTAATAACACCTTCGGTGATGGCGAGGCGGCGGCTACGGCCATAGTGGGTATTGAGATTTTCAATCTGGCCTTTAACCGCGACTTTGCCAGGCTTTAACTCGGCGATTTTGATAAGATTCTGATAATTTTCATAGCTACGTGGGAGGTAATAAAAAAGATCGCGCACGGTTTTTATGCCGCCTTTTTTCAGCATCTCGGCAGTCTTCTCGCCGATACCGTTTAGACTCTCAACCTCCGCGTTTAGGTCCATAAGATTATTCGTCTTTGTGTTTTTT
>CAZKNA010000034.1:0-7491 GCA_964554175.1 uncultured Candidatus Saccharibacteria bacterium
TTTAAGACGGCTTCGCCGGGGATGCCAGAGAAGGCGGCGATTTTTTCGCAGATTTTTCTAGAGCAAGGTTTTTCGGAGCGGACACAGACGATATCTGGGATGATGCCGAAGCCTCTTAAGTCTTTTAGAGCGTTTTGGGCGGGTTTGGTCTTTAGTTCTTTGCTCGTATTTAGCCAAGGAACGTAAACGACGGAAATATAGAGGCAGTTTCTTCGGCCGACTTTGTTGGCAAAGAGGCGGATAGCTTCGAGGAAAGCAAGACCCTCGTAGTCCCCGACGGTGCCGCCGATTTCAACAATGTGAATATCTGAATCTTTACTTGCCATAGCGATTTTTTCTTGGACGAGGTCGGTAAAGTGGGGAACGAGCTGAACGGTTTTCCCGTGGAAGCCGCCGGAACGCTCTTTCTCAATGAGCTCTTTGTAAATGCCGCCACTCAGAGTGATGCTGTATTTGGTGGTTTCAAAATCAAGGAAGCGCTCGTAATGGCCGAGGTCTAGGTCTGTTTCAACACCGTCTTTTGTGACGAAACATTCGCCGTGCTCGACCGGGTTTAAGAGGCCAGCGTCGACGTTTAGGTAAGGGTCGCACTTTTGCATAGTGACTTTGAAGCCCTTGGCTTTTAAGATGGAACCCATTGAAGCGGCAGTAATGCCTTTGCCGACACCGGACAACACTCCTCCGGTCACAAAAATGTATTTACACTTACTTTTCATTGGGCTTCCTCCTTATTAATAACCCACCAATTATGTTGCTATTATACTTATATTTATTATAGCACAAGGGATTTGAGTTTGGGCGAGATTGTAAATTTAAAACCTTGGTATATGTAATGAAGTGTGGTATTATTAATGTAAGTTGTAAAAAGTAATGTAAATTGAAAGGAATAATGCGATGTCTATAGCAATGGATGTATCGCAGGTGGAAGGGATAAATATGAATATGGTGGGCAAAAATTATCAGGTGACAAATAAGTTGCGTACTGGTAGGGTTTTTCAGGCAAGGATTAGTTCGTCTGGGCAAGTGACGTTGCCGGCGGAAGTAAGGAGGATTCTTGGGGTAGAGAAAAATCAAACGGTCAATTTTGAAGTAAGTGGGGACGAGATCAAAGTGAAACGGCCGATGACTTGGGAGGAGTTTGCCGAAAACCAGAGGAAATGGGTGGAAGAGGAGAAAAAGAAAAACCCGGCTTTTGCAAAGGCGTGGGAAGAAAATAAAGGTAAAACCCCTGACGAAATGTTGACAGAATGGGCAAATAGTCCAGAGGGGCAACAATATTTTAAGGAGGAGTATGGAATCTAGAACAAAAGATATAGAAATGCTTGATACCTGCGTGGTGCTAAGGGCGATGTTGGGAGATGTGGCAGAACAAAGTAAAAAAGCCATTAAGCTTCTAAATAGAGAGGGGGTAAGATATTATATTTCGGATATGATGGTATTTGAGGCTGTATTCGTGATGGAGAAGAAGATGATAATCCCAAGAGAGAGAATTGCTTGGCTTGTGATAAATTTTCTTTCAATGGGGTGTGTTTGTAACGGGACGGGGATTTTTGATGGGGTGTTTAAATTGTATTTGGAACATCCGAAGCTGTCTTTCGCGGATTGCTATTTGGCGGTACAGGCAGGTGGACAGGGAACAACGCCGTTGTGGACTTTTGACCGGAAGTTGGCTGCGCAGACGGAAGAAGCGAAGTTGGTGTAGGGGCGTATTGTTGTAAAAATAAAACGCTTGTCTTTTTTATTACTCTAATGATATAATGAGGGTGCGACAAACTGATTGTATTATTTGGGACCTTTATATTTTTATCTTGGCTATACCAACTTATACCGTCTTTGAATGTCTAAATGGCATCAGTAGTTGCTATTGCATTCAAATGCGGTAGCCAAGTTGGTTCCAACACCAGTTTGTCGCAAGCTACTGGTGCCATTTTTATGATACCCGTAGCCATAACAAAGCTAAAGGAGGTATTATGAAAAATAGCAACTTGAACACTCTGACAAGTATCGGAGTCCACTACCAAAGACAATCTGTCTTTAGTATCTTGTCACATTGCTCCGATACTTATCAGAGGGCTCAAAATCATAAGACCCTTGGGCCCTCTACCTCCCAAGTAATAGTTGGCATTTTGGCTATTCTAATGGGAGGCCTCTTCTTCTCCCATTCCGCTTATGCTGGGACTAGCATTTCCGTTTCCTCGCAAGGGAATCTCTCCTTTGGCAGCATTAAACCTAGTAGCGCTGGCGATATAGTAACAGCAACAGATAATCTCAATATCACCACAGATTGTTCTGCCGGTGCTAACATCTATATCTCTGCTGTAAATGGCTCCGCTACTGGCACTAACCTAGTAAACAATGCCGGCAGTTCTAATAATACTATCTCCACTGTTTCTGGAACTACCGTAGGTAATAGTAATACCGCAGTAGCTCTTTCTAATAATACTTGGGGCTTTAATAAGACTTCTGGTAGTAATAGCTACTATGGTCTACCAGCCTATAGCGGCAGTGTTTCAAATCCTCTTTATACTAATGCTATAAATGGCAGCACCCTACCAGTCTACTATGCCGCTAAAGTTACCAATACTCTAGTTCCAGGTAAATATACTGGCCAAGTCTTATATACTGCTGTAATTAATTCCTCTTGTCTTACTTACACTGTAATCTTTAATAAGAATGCTAATGATGCTACTGGTACTATGAATAACCAGACTATAGCTCCAGCCGCATCTACTGCGCTCACTTCTAATGGCTTTACTAGGCCAGGTTATACTTTCCTAGGTTGGAGCACTAACCAAAATGCTACTTCAGCCACTTATACTAATGGGCAATCTGTAACAGATCTCGCTCAAGGAGGAGGCTCCATCACACTTTATGCTATTTGGAGGGCTAATACAGTAACGGTGACATTTGATAGGAACGGTGATTGTTCCGCTGTTATTCATCCCAGCGCCACCACTAGCTGCAAAATGAAAGATGGCAATGAATGGATTTATGGGAATAATGGGGAGGCCAAGACTTGGGATACAAGCTCGTGTCCTAGTGGTTATAACTTCCCAGCCCAGACAGATTTTGAAAATCTCATAGCAGCCCAGGGTAGCGGCAGCGAACTTTATACTGTTCTTGGGCTTTCTAGCAGTAGAGTCTTTTGGAGTGAGACTGGAAGCAATAGATATAAAAGCGGATTAGAAGTCTCTGCTTCAGGATCAAATATTTCTTATTGGCTCGAATATAACTATGGTGAAAGTGCCACGGCTCTTTACTTCCTATGTTATAAAACCCCAGATACAATAGGCTCTATGAGTGATCAAACCTTTACATATAATATTGCCCAAACGTTGTCTACCAATGCTTACGCAATGGACGGCTATGACTTCCTTGGTTGGTCCACCGATCCAGTCGCTACCACCGCTACTTATACTAACGGCCAGTCTGTTACCGCATCCCAGCTAGCCTCAAATGTTACTACTGGGGATCGCTCGGTAACATTATATGCTATTTGGAGGCAAAAACACGCTGTAACTGTAAACTCTAGTGTAGGTTCCACCACTGGTTCTGGTATTTATAGCGTAGGTGCTACTGTCACTATTTCTGTATTAATCTCCACTCATTTTGGCTACGAGGTCTCTTCTTGGACGGTAAACTCTGGTGGCGCCGTTTTAAGCCCCACCACCGAGTCTTATGGCGGAGACTATATAGTTTATACGGCTACTTTTACTATGCCAGATGATGATGTGTCTATTACAGCAAATATCGTAAGTACCTGTTTTGTTGCTGGTACCAAGATCCAAACTACTTTAGCGGGTGATACTAAATCTATAGAGGATATTACAATTGGAGATAAGGTAGTTTCGTATGATCCGAACAATCACGAATACTATCTAACAGAAGTAATAGATACTATAGTTCACGACAAGGAAGACCGTGCCACCAAACTTGCCAAGTTTACTCTGAACAATGGCGCTATTCTTGAAATGACTCTGAACCACCCTATTCTCACCACCACCGGCTATAAAGCCCTCAATAATGAAGATTATCCAACTCTTACAGGGAATGATATCATCATTACTACTACTGGAGAATATGGTATCTCCAATATAGATATCTACGATACAGAGCCTACTGTCGTATATAACTTCACGGTGAGAGGGCGTGATGGCGACACAAAGAATGGTCTTACTCACTCATATATTGCCAATAGCATAGTAGCACACAATAAAGTATTTTAACTATGTGTGATATACTATATGTAATATGGAAGAAAAGAGTTTGAAAGATAAGGGGGTGAAGTTAGTAGCGTTTGTGGGGATGGCCGGGAGCGGAAAGAGCGTTGCGGTTGATTATATGACCGAAAAGGGAACACCAAAAGTTTACTTTGGGGGGATGATTTATAAAGAGATGGAACGGCGGGGAATTGAGCGAACGCCAGATGGTGAGAGCGAGAAGAGATTTCGCGAAGAAATTCGCGAGACAGAGGGGAAAGACTGGGTGGTAAACCAGGTTATCTCTGAAGTTTATGATTTAGTAGAGGCTGGCCAGAAGAGAATTGTGCTGGACGGGGTTTATTCCTGGACTGAATACAAGATTTTGAAGCACGAATTTCCAGGTATTTTGACTTTTGTGGCAGTGGTAGTAGATAAGAACCTGAGATATAAGAGGGTGGCGATAAGGCCAGAGAGGCCGTTTAATCTGGACGAGATTAAAGAGCGTGACCGGAGCGAGATTGAAAACCTAGAGAAGGGCGGCCCGATTGCGGGGGCAGATTATTATATCTTGAATAATGGGACGGTTGAAGATATGGAAGCGCGCCTAGCAGAGATATTGAAGGAAATTGAATTTTAATGAAGAAACTAGTAATCATTGACGGAAAAAGCGTGTTCTACCGGGGGTATTATGCGATGGGTGCGCTTTCAGCCTCGGATGGAACTCCAACGGGAGGCATCTATGGGTTTGCGGTGATTGCGATGGAGATTGTGAAAGAGATTCGGCCGGAGAAGGTCGTGGTGGCTTGGGATAAGGCGGGGACGAGCATCTCAAAGCGCAAGGCGATTTATGCCGATTACAAGGCTGGGCGGAAGAAGCCGGAGGATGATTTTTATGCGCAGATTCCGTTGCTTCGGGAATTGGTGGCGGCGCTAGGGTGGTCGTTTATTGAATGCGATGATTATGAAGCCGATGATATTATCGGTACTTTGGCGCGCCAGGCTTCCAAAGAAGATTATGAAACAATTATCGTTTCTTCTGATCTTGATATGCTACAGATTGTTGATAAAAATATCAAGATGTACCGGCTACTGAAAGGTTTTTCAAAGCTAGAAGAGATTGATGTGCCGGCTTTAGAGAAGAAATACGGGATTTCTAAGGAACAATTTTTAGATTTGAAGGCGCTAAAAGGGGATGCGTCGGACAACATCCCGGGGGTGCCAGGGATTGGCGAGAAGGGGGCGGTGAAACTTTTGAATGAATACGGTAGCCTTGAGAATATTTACGAGCATTTAGACGAAATAAAAGGTGCGATACACGACAAGTTGGCGGCAGGGAAGGATAGCGCGCTAATGTCTTATGAGCTGGCTAAAATTATGTTTGATGCGCCGGTGTCGCTTGACGATGTCCCGGATCTAAAAATAGACGGGCCGAAGGTAGTGGAGGCGCTGAAAAAATTAGAGTTTAGGTCGTTGATTCGGAAATTTGCTGGAGTTTTGCCAGAGGGGGATGTCCATTTAGAATCTAGCAAGGCTGAGGTTCCAAAAGATTTGATATTAGAATGGGATGTGAAGGGCAAGATGTATGAAAGTCAGGAGCTGGCGGAAAAAGTTCTTTCTGGGGCGAAGTTTTGGGATCTTAATCAAGGGAAGTTCTTGCTTAACCCACTTGAGAGGATAGTAAAAGACGATAGACAGATGGCGCTGTCTTTTGGCGAAACACCGGAAGAGCAGGCGGAGAAGGCAGAGGAATTTAATCGGCAAAAAGAAGAGTTCCAGAGGTTTCCGAAGGTGTATAAAATTTTTACGGAATATGACTTGCCGCTGATACCAGTGCTTTTCAAGATGGAAAAACAGGGAATTAAACTATCGCGGGAGCATTTTCGTGAGCTGAAGGCGGAGTATGAGAAGCGAGTGGCGGAGCTTGAAAAGAAAATCTACGACGCAACTGAGGTGGGGGTTAATGGAGAGAAGCTACCAAGGATAGAGTTTAATATCAATTCGCCGATACAGCTTTCGGGCGTGTTATTTGAGAAATTGCTTTTGCCAACGAAGGGAATTAGGAAGTCGCAGAGAGGTTATTCAACAGGGGCGCAGGAACTTTTGAAGCTTTATGATACACATCCGATTGTGAAACTAATTATTGAATACAGGGAAGCGTCTAAACTTTTGAATACATATATTATACCGCTGCCGGATTTGGCGGATGCGGAGGGGAGGGTTCATACGACTTTCACAGAGAACGTAACCGCGACAGGACGGCTTTCATCTGTAAACCCGAATCTCCAGAATATTCCCGTGCGGACTGAAGAGGGAAAGCGAATTCGCGAAGGTTTTGTGGCGCGGCCGGGTTATAAATTTGTTCAGGCGGATTATTCACAGTTTGAATTGAGACTTGCGGCGGTGCTTTCTGGTGACAAGGCTTTGATTGCGGACTTTAATGCCGGGATAGACATTCATACCAAGACGGCTGCGGACGTGTTTAAGGTGCCAATGGATAAAGTCACTAAGGCTCAGAGGCGGGCGGCGAAGACGATTAATTTTGGGGTGCTTTATGGGATGAGTGCGAAAGGGTTGGCGGAACAGACGAAGATGCCAGTCTATGAGGCGGCGCAGTTTATTTCGGATTATTTTGAGGTGAGAAAACCGATTCGGGAGTATCTTGATAAGATTTTGGCACAAGCCCGAAACGAAGGGTACGTGGAGACTTATTATGGGCGGCGGCGCCCGACACCGGATGTGAAATCAGCGAATTTTGCGGTACGGTTGGCGGCGGAGAGAGCGGCGTGTAATATGCCAATTCAGGGGACAGAGGCAGATTTGATGAAGCGAGCAATGATTCGGCTGGATAGTAAATTGCCTTCTGGGGCGGCGCTGGTTCTACAGATTCACGATTCCTTGGTAGTGGAATGTCCTGAGGGTGAAGTTTCTGAAGTTTCTGAGATTTTGAAACGCGAGATGGAAGGGATTGCGCCAGAGCTGAAGGTGCGGCTGGAGGTTGAGGTCAAGGTTGGAGATAACCTAGGGGAAGTCTAACAGAAGCAAGCGAAGCCTTCTACTTAGTCTTCCAAGAGTTTTTGTACCAATGAAACTATCAAGTCTTTTTCTGATGGGTTGGACTCGGCGATGAGGAGGGCGATGGCGGTTAGGGCGCGGTCTGAGATTTTGGTTTCGCCGTTTTTGGTGAGATGGCAATCGTTCATAGTGAGGAAGACGATGAAGAGCAGGGAACCGATGCGCTTGTTGCCGTCGTAAAAGGGGTGGTCTTTGATGACGAAATAGAGGAGATGGG
>CAZKNA010000035.1:0-7368 GCA_964554175.1 uncultured Candidatus Saccharibacteria bacterium
AACATCTCCCGCTTCATCCAGGAAATGATAGATAATCAGAGTTTGGAGGGTTTTTCAGACAATGCGAGCGAGTCCGATTCGATGAGATTTTTCACCCAGACGAGTACCGAAAAGTCTCGGGCGCAGTCTGGGCTGGAAAATCGAAGAGAATCGGACACGAGCGAAGCGTCTGAAAAACCCTTCAACTCTGAATATACTACCAACTCCATGGGCGAAGACTGGATCTGCCGCGAAATCAACGAGACCAGAACCTCCCTTATGTCCGAGTTCGAGACCTACCGCTTCTCCGAAGCCGTCGAAACCATCCATTCTCTCATCTGGGACAAATACGCCGACTGGTTCATCGAGAGCCAAAAGATGTATAAAAACATCCCACTCTTAAAGAAAACCTTAGAAAGCATCCTCATCATGCTTCATCCTTTTGCTCCGTTCGTCACCGAAACTATCTGGCAAAACCTCTCCTGGACCGAGGGCATGATTATCAACCAGCCTTGGCCAGAAGAACTAAAATACGACCCAATTTCCGCCGAGAATTTCGACCGCCTAAGAGAGGCTGTCTCCGAAGTCCGCCGCACCTACCAAGCCATCCCTGGCAACAAAAAATACCCTGTCATCTTTGGCGACGACAGCCTGATAAAAGACAACCAGCTCCTCTTTGAAAAACTCACCGGTGCACCGAGTGTCACCCCGTCAGACGGCACGCCAAAGGGAATTAGAATCGCCCTTGCAAACCGCGAAATCTACCTCGATGTCGACGAAAAGACCGTCAAAGCCTACTCTGATGCTCTCGACGAGCGCATCCTCGCCGTTGGTAGGGAATTAGATGCTCTTAACGCTCGCATGATGAATCCAAACTACGTCGACAAGGCTCCAAAGGAGCTCGTCAAAGAGACTCGTGATGCTATCGACGAAAAGGAAAACCTCATCGCCCGCCTCAAAAACGAGCGCGACCTCATCTCTTAATATACCCTGAGAATTCCCGTTCTACAGTCTGTTTAATAAAAGCCTGCTCCCCCATATTTTTAGGCAAATCTATTTTCCCATAAATCATCAATATTTCAGCCTTGTTTATTTTTGAATTCAGAAACACCACGCATCTATTTCCAGATGCCTTTGCAGATACTACTGTCTGTGCTACTTTAAAATCATACTTAAAAATCCAGGAATTACCAAAATGCCAAAGTTCATCGACCCTCTGCGTCCTCTGCAAATTCTTACCGGGAAACCTAATACGGCTGAGGTCTTGGAGAATAGAATTCACCGTAACCTCCCAACGCCTCCCCCTATAATCTTTTTCAAATCGCCGTAGAAAATGCCGCTTTGCATATTCTGAAAAACCCACCTCAAGAAGACGCCCGTCCTCCTCAAGCAGGTTCGTAAACATGATCCGGATCCTCCTGAACAATCAACTCATACGGGATTTTTTCTCCGTCAACACAAGACCGCCAAGGATTTTGCTCATGCGTATACTGAACAATTTCCGCCGTCCGACGATCCTTCCAAAGTTCGCAAATTTTATCAATTCTTTCCTTATCTTTTGAAGATAAAAGATCGTCCTCCGGAGACTTCACTAAAGGCTTTATCAACAGAGTGTACTCCATAGGTTTGATATCAATCTTCCCCTCATCGTAAAAATTATCCGTCATCTCAAAGAAATTTTCTGCCACCGGACCATATTGCCGACGGATATACTGCATCCCAGACATTGACTCAAGATTGTCGTAAAAATTGCTAAAATCAATCAAGTAAAGCAGTTTCGCCAATTTCGTCTTTGGAACGCCCTCCGGAAAATGCTTTAATACCTGAAAATACATCTGTTCGAATTTTCTATCATCTCGCGGAGCCTCAAAAAATCTCGTAACTGGGATCCTGTATGCCTTTGCCAATTTTTCCAAATCATCAGTAGTCGGCGGACGCTTTCCAGTTTCTAGTCCATTATAAGTCGGCCTAGACAACCCCAAAATATCCCCTGCCTCCTCTTGGGTCAGACCACATTCTTTTCTCAAATTTATCAAATTATTTATTACAATTTTCTCCAACATGTCTCGCTCCTATAAAAATTATACTACAAATAAACGAAAAATGTCAAGAATTTTTTACATAACAGGGTAGGAAAAAGGAGCGCTAATCAGCGCCCCTTAAGATCACCTCCTTTTGCCGCTCAATAACTCAACGGCTGCTGTTATTTCGCTGGGGTCAGCGTCAGAGACCTCTATTGGGTGACTCTTAAAAAACTTTCTTATAGTCTTCTCAATACGGTCTCCTTCTTTACCTTTTCTTCCACGATTTCTTAATTCCTGCAAGACCTCCTCAGATAAGTCGGTCTCCCCAGAATCAATACCTTCAGCAAATAATGCTTCCAGCATTTTGAAACCTGTTTTCTTAAGGTAATATTTGTTCGCCATAATACATTCCCCCTTTCAACGAACTACTTTAGGTGTGCCAAGACTCGGATCGAAATCCGGGTCAGCCCCAAAGGCTGCCTGGAGCATCTCTTCCGAAAGAGATGGTACATCTGAAGGAACTTTTGCCACAGTTGCCGAAATATCCATTACCTTCCGGCCACGATTCACATCAATGACCTGAAGTTCTTTCAGCTTCGGCTTCTGAGCCTCAAGAGTTACGCTTTTACCTTTAATCGGTTTCAGCGCGATTGAGTCTGGAGTTGCACCCGAGAAATTATTATCATCAAGCGCTACTGCAAAGTATTCTACCTTCGCAGAAAGCAGCCCCACGATCCATTCCGGAAGCAGCACCCAAAGTCCATTAGCATCTTTCCTTACTTCAACAAGTTTATTCTTTCTGCTCAGAAGCTCGGACACGCCATCAGAACTCTTTTTCTTGAGTATGATTACCTCTCCCTGGAAGCTCACTGAAAGCTTATCTCCAGATTTAAAATAACCATCTACTGGGACCCACCAGAGGTCCTGTTCCTTCAACTTAATTACACTTAAAAGATCGTAAAATTCCACTCATATCACCCCTTCCTAATTATTTTTAACTCAAGAATTTTACTCATACCATTATAACACACCTTGCCCAAAATGTCAAGACATGCTAAAATTATAGGGATGGAAGCGTGGCCGAGTGGTTGAAGGCGCACGACTCGAAATCGTGTATAGGTAACACTATCGGGGGTTCGAATCCCTTCGCTTCCGCCATGAAAAAGACCCACCAGAGTGGGCCTTCTTTTTTACCGATTTTGAAGATATTCTTCAAGAGTCAAGCCTCTTTCAGTAATCCCCTTGGCAACCATAGCATCACCAACATAGCGCATATGCCATGGTTCATAAGAATACCCCGTAATATCCTCCTTTCCAAGAGGATACCTCAGTATGAAACCATACTCGGGCATGAGTGCGTGCACCTTCTTAAAATCCTCGGTATCAGCAATCATTTCGTCATTGTCGCGAATTTCTTTACCATCTTTCATGATAAAAATATCCACGGCAAACCCAGTATGATGCTCAGAGTACCCAGGTACAGCCAAATACTTCTTACAATACTCTGGCCCCAGCTCCGGATCCGCAGACCACGCATCCCAGATTTCTTGCTGTTCAGCTACTGAACGATAGACACTATCAAGCTCTATCTGGACCCCTTGCTTCAGTAAAGCCTCGCGAAGCTTCACATACTGCTGATAGGTATTGCGCTCAATCCGCAATTCTTCTCCAAGAGAATTTTGGACAGTGATAATCTCCACCTTGTTCTCCCAGTTATCTGGTAGTGCATGCTCTTTGTTTACTAAGACAAGGTTGGTCCTCATCCGTACCACACACATTGCACCGAAAGCGGAACAGGCGATAAACATCAACACGGCCAAAAAAACTCCCATCCTCTTCATTTTAAAGTACCTCCTTCCTGGAAACAAACAAAAAGTTCTACTCCAATTATAAAACAAAAAGCACATTTTGTCTAATGTAATTTGCCCTTTACTCAAAAATATGTTACAATATAACCACTACACATTAGGAGGTGAATATGGGTAGAGTACCTTTAAGCGAGAAAGAACTCATTAAAAGGCTTCATAAACTTTCCAAGGAATTGGGACACACCCCTACGCAACTGGATGTTGATATGGATGAGAACTTACCTTCGGTCAGCTCTTACTGCAAAGCCTTTGGTTCATTCAACCAGGCACTTATTGCTGCCGGTCTAAAACCTAACCGAACCATTGGTCAACCTAGGGCCAAGAAAGAGCCCAAAGGACCCCGAACTTCAAAGTTCAAAGAAGATAAGCTCATCGAGCTCTTAAAAATGAAAGCCGACGAACTTGGCCGCACCCCAACTTGGGCAGAAGTTTCTCTAGACAAACGCTTCCCAAGTGCCGCCACTTACGCCGTCATGTTCGGCACCTACAACAAAGCCATAGAAGCCGCCGGGCTAAAGCCCAATGGGTTCAGAACTCGCTTCCCCAAAAAAGCCCCCTAGAAAGGGGGCTTTTTCTTCCAAGGACCTTATTTCTTTTCAGACTTCTTTGCAGCTGGCTTTGCACCGGCGATAACCTTGTCGAGCTCTTTGTTCTTAAGAACAGAGAGAACAATTGTTGCAGCACCAGCGATAGCAATTAGGTAAACACCAAAGCAAACACCTTGATTGACGCTTATCATGCTATTGTAGCTACCAAGGCCAAGAGAATCTTTGCCGTTGGACAAAAGAGCGATAAATGCAATCACAGCGGATGCAGCCATAACGATACCTAGAATCATAGGAGCCTTTGCTAGATTCTTGATCTTTGGCACCATGCTCTTGATTTTCTTCTCTGGTAGAACTGAAACCAAAATCAATGCAGCGGAAGCAATTATTGTCAATATTGCCAAGACGACATAAAGCCACCCACCTACACCGAAGGCGTTTTTGCTCTCGCTCATAGAAGCACCCATGAAAGATGCACTAACACCGTACCATGGAAGGAAACAACCTATAATTCCAGCTGCTCCAGCAATAGTAAGTAATAATTTTTTTAAAGTCATAACAACTCCTTATTAATTTCTTAAGCCCATTTTAAGCTAAAACCACTAAAAAATCAAGAGTTTTTTACAACAGTTATTAAACCCCAACCGTGATATAATAGAAGCAATATGAGTATGAAAGATACTATTCCAGGTTACAATGGGCTTGTTTTGCCCTATCATCTAGTTCAGACCGAGCTTTCCGGCATCAAAAACCGCTGGCCCGCCAAAAAACTCCGCGTCATCGGTGTCACCGGTACCAACGGCAAGACCACCACTTGTTTCATGATCTGGAAAATGCTAAACCAAGCCGGCAGAAAAACCGGCCTCATCACTACTGTCGCTTGGGGCGTAGATGAAATCCACAAACAGGTAGAACATATGACTACTCCTAAAGTCAGCACTCTGAACAAGCGTATTAAAGAAATCAAAAAAGCCGGCGCCGAGTTCCTCGTCCTCGAGATTACTTCCCACGCGCTCGCCCAATACCGCACTCTTGGCATCCCAGTTGAAATCGCCGTCATGACCAATGTCACCCACGAGCACCTCGATTACCACAAGACTTTCGACCGCTATGTCAAAGCCAAGACCAAGCTCTTCAAAAAGGCTGAATTTGGCATTATCAACCTCGACGATCCTTCCTGGAAAGAGTTTAAAGCCGCCGTTTCACCAGAAGGCGAAAGCAAGAAATACATGACCTATAGCATCAACAACCTCGCCGATCTTCGCGCCGTCAAAGTCAAGCTCGATGCCACCGGCGTCAAATACAAAGCCCTCTCTGAAGGGAACGATACCCTTGATATCAAGACCAAAATTCCTGGTAAATTCAACGTTTACAACTCTCTCGCCGCCGTCGCCGTCGGCCAGAAGTTAGGCTTAACCTCCGATCAAATCGAAAAGGGCATCTTCGCCCTAGATGAAGTTGAGGGCCGCATGAATATCATTAATGAGGGCCAAGATTTCGATGTCATCGTCGACTTTGCCCACACCCCAGATGCCTTCCAAAAAGTCTACGACAGTGTCTATCCACACGAGGGTGGCCGCATCATCTCCCTATTTGGTGGCGCCGGCAGAAGAGATGAATCCACTCGCTCCGAGCGTGGCGAAATCGCCGGCAAATACAGCGACCTCTGTATCATCACGGAGGACGATTCCCGTGACGAAGACCCCGAAAAAATCGCTCAGATGTTTGTTGAAGGCTGCAAAAAAGCTGGTATGAAAGACAGTCAGATTATCATTGAGCTAGACCGCGAAACTGCCATAGGGCGCGCTCTCAAAGAGGCAAAAAAGGGCGACCTCGTTCTCATCCTCGGCAAAGGCCACGAAAAAACCATCTTAAGAGCAGATGGCCCCCACGCCTTCGAAGACCTCGAAGTCACCAAAAGATTATTAAAAACTATTTAGTATAATTTGCGATACCCTCAGAGATTTTCTCTGGGGTAATATGCAGCGCATCCGCAATCGCCGTTGCAGCTGCCATATAAGAAACAATCGGCTCCCCTGTAAGGAATGATGCTACGGTAAACTTTGTCGTGCCAATCGCAAGTTCCGCCTCTACACCCTTCTTATAAAGAGTCGATTCTTCAATCTGGATATTAGAGAACTTGTCACGACCATAAGTCAAAGTTCCTTTTTGGCCCGCAAAGACCTGAAGCTCTGGATAATGCTTGTCGTCGCGATTCAAAACGACATAATCCGGATCCATGTTAAAGAGAGTCTTACCAGCCTCGACATAATCTTCGGCCGGAGTTTCAGCGATAGAAGCATCCATATAATTCGTAATTGCAGCGATATGGACAGGGAGATTATAGAACACATCCGAAGCTAGCGCCTCAGCCGGAGCCGTTACCACAACGTAGTTTGCCCCCGCCTTCCAAGCTTTAGACAAGAATCTATGAAGAGTAGACACCTTAATATTAGATTCAGAAGCCATAATTGCCACCGGCTGCCCAGCCGCCCGCAAAATTTCATGGACAAAGTGCGCAGTCTCAACCTTACCAGTTGTACCGGTAATCGCCACCAATTTCATATCCTTCAGAGGGTGCCCATAATAAGTATCAAGCAGCTTTGCGCGAAACTTCGTAGCTCGGTTTTTACCAGACTTTTTAGCTTTTTTCTCCTTTTTCTCGTTTGTGTCTTCTAGGGAATCAACAGAGGTATTCTCCCGCTCATTCCTGTCTTTAACTTCTAAATCGCTCTTTTCCATAACTTTACTATACCATATTTTTGAAAAATATGATAGAATATATTTGTTACCATTAGGTAATGAACGTTTAATTTCTAGGTGGATCGTCGTCAGCTATCTATTTTGAGCTATCTGCTCAGGGATATCTGCGATATCCACACCAAGATTAAACAAGGTGTGTGCCCGTAGCTCAGCTGGATAGAGCGTTGGCTTGCGGAGCCAAAGGTCGTA
>CAZKNA010000036.1:0-7248 GCA_964554175.1 uncultured Candidatus Saccharibacteria bacterium
GAGTAACGCATTGCTTAAAGAAAGTAATTTAGGGTTTCTGGACTATATAGTATATAAGTATATAGCTACTTAACGCATAGCAAGTAGCTCGTGTAGCTCTTATTGCGGCTGCCCGTAAGCGCGTCGGAACTAGTCACGTACAAGTAGTAGGCGCCGTTACTATTGTACTCAGTAGAAGACCAGAAGAAGCGATAGCCGGAGAGGCCGAGGGCGGTATAAAGGCTGCCGCCATTACTGTAAGAAGCTACTAGAGTATCATAATCACTCTTTTTTGGAGCAGAGTAACCGGATGGGCATTTGCCAGAAATTAGTGTAGCATCGTGGTTATCTTGGCCAGTAGCATTGGTGAATAAGGCAGTCCAAGCGGCAGTACCGCCGTTATTTCCTAGGATCCAGGTTTTGTTGTCTGCCATTTTACAACCCGTGGTAGTGGTTGGGTGGACGGTATCAGAGCAATCTGGAGTTGGTGGTTCTGCCACACATCGTACGGATAGACCGCTGTTCCTGGGATCCCAGTTCGCGCCCAGAAGACTCGAACCGAAGAGTAAACTGTATGCTTCAGAGGAGCTCATCTGAGTAGATGACCAATAGTAGCCGTACGATCCAACAAAGCTCCAGCTACTCGAGGTGAAGTTGCCGCCATAAACGAAGTTATAAGGTGTACCCCTGATTTTAGAAGAGCCGGTGGCGTTACTGCCGCCCATAAAGGTCACTATATTGCCGTATTCGGCATTTGTTGGTAATCTCCAGCCCTTTGGACAGACTTTCTGGGCAGCACCATAGGAATAATAGGAATGGCTAGAGTAAGCTTCCTGTCCAGATTGTGGACCATTAATGTATTGAAGATTGGCATCAGTATTATCGGTGGACCAGTTGCTGGTGCCAGTTCTGGCTGTGATAGTTCCAGTGCCAGCGGAAGTGTCAGCGGTGAGAGTTAAATTACCACCCTTAGTGATACTGCCACCAGTAACATAGCCAAGTGAAAGATCTTTGGTCATAAGACAGAAACCGGGCATACTAGATGGGTAATTTGTACTGTTAGTGCCAGAATTAGCCCAACGATATACTGTATAAGCCTGTTTATCCCTAGAATCATACAGCGTTATAGTTGTCCCGACTGGTATATTGGCGCAGTTATAATTTTGCATTGCTATCCCCCAAACAGCATATAATGTAATAGAACTCCCAGAACTGGTTAAATCTGTTACAGCCTGCCCATCTGCGTAAGTAGCCGTAGCAGCATCCTGGTCTGTACTCCAACCCAAGAAGATATAACCTGGTCTTTCAAAGGAGTTTGTAGTGAGTGGCGTAGAAGCAGCTGGCGAAATGGTCTGGTTGTCCATAGTACCAGTAGCATCATTAGCATTCTTATCAAAGATTACAGTATAGTTAAGACAAGAAGAATTAACGGTGGCTGTGTATAATACTTGCCCAATATATTTACCTGGAACTAGAGCACTAGTTACTTTAGCACCATAGTAGATAGGAACGGTAGTATTGGCGCCAGAATAGATAGCGTGGTCTGTAGCATTAGCATAAGTAGGTAAACCATAGTATACACCATTACCATTATTAGCTCCACTACTAGTAGCAGAGTTATCAGTATTAAAGCCCCAAGTATTGTTCTCTAAAGACAAAGCGGTAGTTCCTATAGTAGTACCAGAAAGGGTAGCTATGGTATTATTAGAACTGCCGGCGTTGTTAACTAAATTGGTACCAGTAGTTGAATTGTTTGTTGCGGAAATATAAACATTAGATCCAGCAGCACAGTCTGTAGTGATAGTAAGTTCATCTGAAGCAGTTACTACACTACCAGAATTACTAGGCTTTACATTACCAAAGGAGATAACATTATTATTACCACTACTACCGCTAGCAATACTAATACTAGTCCCAGCATAAGCGGAATGGGAGAAGAAAATACCTCCAAGCAGAGCCATAACAAACATCGTGCTTATTACGCCTAATATTCTTCTAGTTCCACCATGGGAGGTAGAGGGCCCAAGGGTCTTATGATTTTGAGCCCTCTGATAAGTATCGGAGCAATGTGACAAGATACTAAAGACGGATTGTCTTTGGTAGTGGACTCCGATACTTGTCAGAGTGTTCAAGTTATTATTTTTCATTTTATACCTCCTTAAATTAAAATTGCCCGGATATCCGGGCGAAGGCAATAATCTAATTTTACATCAAATCAGCCCTCCATCGGACATCCTTAGACGCAGACGCCACTACAAGCCACTAGTTGCTACTTAAACCAACAACCAATGGACCCGGATGAAGGGCTGGTCTGATGGTTTAAGCAGCAGAGCTGATTTATAATGAATTGTAATTTGCGAAACCAACTAGCGTAAAAAATGCTGTAGTGATTTATCGTCTGCGTCTAACCTTATTATATCAAAAATAAATAATAATGCTAGAGTTTTTTTAAAAGATTTTAGAACTTTAAGTCGGAAAGTGGGACGATTTTGGTTTCGCCGGTTTTTCGGTCTGTAACTTCGGCGGAATTAGCCTCAAGAGTCTTTTCGGAGATGACTACACGGGTTGGGATTCCGATTAATTCGGCGTCTTTAAACTTTTCGCCGGGGCGAGCGTCGCGGTCGTCAAAGAGGATGGTCTCTGGATTTTTAGCTTCGTATTCTGCGGCGAGTTTGGTGGCCTTGTCGCCGATAGCGATGAGGTAAGTTTTGTATGGCGCGATATTCTCTGGCCAGACAAGACCTTTGTCGTCGGCATACTTTTCGGCGATGACGCCCATCACACGGGAAACGCCGATACCATAGCAGCCCATAAAGACAGTTTTTCTTTCGCCGTCCTTATCGGTGAACTCTAGATCTAGAGGCTCAGAATATTTATATTTCAGGGTAAAGATATTCCCTACCTCGGCGGCGCGAGCAGACTTTAGCTCTTCCCTTTTTACGCCAAGTTCGTCTAAGACTTCCGGTAGAAGCACTTCTTCGTTTAGGACGACGGATTTGTCGTCGTTATAATAAATTGTATCTTCGCCAACGTCTAGAATAGTCTGGAATTCGTGGGAGAATTTGGCAAAAATACCGCCAGAGGCAAAAGTCTCGTAGGTGCAGTCGCCAAGACCAAGGCGGTCGTAAATGTGTTTATAGGCTTCTTCGGCCTGATGGTAAAATTCGTTGTGGCTTTCTTCGTCTGGAGAGAAAGAATAAAGGTCTTTCATTAAGAATTCACGAGTTCTTAAAATGCCAGATTTGGCACGGAGCTCATTTCTGAATTTGGTTTGGAATTGATAAGCATAAACCGGTAAGTCTTTGTAACTTTCAATGTAGGTGCGCATTAAATTGGTAATTGGCTCTTCGTGAGTTGGAGCAAGACCAAGTTCCCCGCCGGCGGACAACTCAGTTTTAAACCAAATATCAACCTCTTGATCGCTAAAACGATTAGTCTTTTTCCAGGGCTCTGGATTTTGGAGGGCGGTCATCTGAAGTTCTTCGCAGCCAATCTTATTTAATTCTTCGCGAATGATGGTCTTGATATTTTCAAGGACTTTTAGGCCAAATGGTAGAAAATCATAAAGCCCGGCCATTTCTTTGTGGACGTAGCCGGCACGAATCAAATATTGGGCGGAGCGCGCCGTTTCATCCTTTGGGGCGGAGCGCAAAGTTTTAACGAAAGACTTAGATAATTTCATAGATAAATTATAACATAATTACATAGTGATGAAAAGAAGGTAGAACGCGATGGCATTTTTAAGAATGTGGACGAGGATGCCGGCGTAAATCGTGCCGGTGATTTCACGGAAGCTACAAAGGACGAGCGAAACGACAAAGACGTTGACCCCGACGTTCCATTGGCCGTGTAAAATAGCAAATAGTAAAGAAACAAGCAACATAGAAACAGGGAGATTTAGGCGCTTTCTGAGGCGACCATAGAGGAAGCCGCGGAAGATAATTTCCTCGGCAATTGGTGCGACAATAGCAATAATGATAAAGGCAAGAATTTTGTCGCCAACCGTGTAGAGGTCTGAATAGCCAATATTCTGAGTTTCGGTAGCGTTAAACCAAGGGAAGATTCTAGTGAAAAGGTAAACTAGGGCGCTGGATAAAACTAGCTGAGCGACGAAGCCGACTGGACTGAGTAAAATATCGGTCCAGGTGGGTAGGCCTCTTAAGCCCAACTCTTCACGCGTAGGTTTTTCTAATAAGGGATTTTCTTTTAGCTGTTTTACTTTTTTGCGAAGGAGAGCTGGGATGCCAAACATAATGACAATAGCAAGAAGGTAGACAAAAGTAGAGTAAAGAGATTGGATGAGAGTGCCGGGGTTGATTTTGAAAGTCTGGATGAGCCACCTAAAACCAAGGCGCGAGATTAAATCGGCAGCGTAAACGCAGAACCAAACCCAGGCGATGAGGCCGATGGCGGTGATGATAGCTTGAGCGGTTTGAGATTTTTTAGTGCTCATACCCACCCTAGAACAACCTTATAATATCTAAAACAGTAATGAGGAAGATGAGGAATAGTAGCACCATAAAGGCACGTGAAACGATTTTTTCCTCGGTTTCTTTGGTAAGCTCTTTCTTTCTGAGGCGATAAATCGCAATTAAGAGCCAACGGCCACCGTCTAGAGCTGGAATTGGCAAAACGTTCATACAGGCGAGTGAAACGGAAATGAGAGCAGCGAGGAATAAGAGATTAGAAAGGCCGGTATCAACAAAGGCTGGGAAAACAACGCCAAGGATGCCGACCGGGCCAGAAACAGAATCGCCGGCGGCGCCGATGGCGGTCTTGCCCTCTTCGCGGGTGGCTTCGTCTGAGCTGAATTGTTTGAAGATGCCGGAGAATAAATTATAGACAGCGGTGCCGAGGCCTTTGTAAGTCTCGCCAGTGAGCTGGATGGTAGTGGCGGCGCCAACAATTGGGGCCGACCAAGTGGAGCGGTAAAGCGCCTGGTTTTCCTGGGCCATAGAAATGCCGAGAGCGTAGGTGGCGTCTTTATCGCCGAGTGTAACATCTAAAGTCTGTTCTTTTCCATCGCGCTCAATTTTATATTCAACAGTCTTACCACGATTTTCCTCGTTAATGGAAACGAGCGCGCTGGTGTCGCCAATCTCGGTAGTCTTGCCATTTGCGGTGATACTTTTGATTTGGTCGTTTTCTTTTAGGCCGGCCTTTTCGGCAGGAGTGCCTTCTAGAATCTTTGCGATGATGACTTTGCCGTTTGTGACGGTAGTGTCGCCCTCAATTTGGAACTGATTTTCAACGAAGTGGGGCATTCCAGTAAAGGCAAGAATGGTCAACAGAATGAAAGCGGCTAGCCAGTTCATCGCGACGCCGGCAAAGAGAATCTTGGTCTTTTGCCAGAAGGTGGCACGACCAAAAGAAGCCGGGCGCTTGTCGTTGTCCGACTCGCCTTTCATAGAACAGAAACCACCAATAGGCAAGAAGTTGATACTGAAAATCAAATCTTTTTGAGGTTTGCCCCATTTATCTTTCGGGAATGGCAACCACTTTTTAGGCTTCTTTTTGTCAAATTTTTTACCGAGTTTTTTGGCGGCCTTTTTCTCTTTTTGCCATTTAGTGTACTCGGGATTTTTTAGCCAAGCCTTGGCACGCGGAGGGAAACCGATGCCGAATTCTTCGACCCAGACACCGTTTCTTCTGGCGGCAATAAAATGGCCAAACTCGTGGGCTATCACCAGTGCCATTAAAACTACAAGACCAATAATCACACCTAAAACAATATTCATATAATTATTATAGCATATAAAAATAGCCCTTTCGGGCTATTTTTATTTTACTCAGTGACGCCAAGCTCGATGCGCTTGAACTGGCGGACAGTAATGTTCTCGCCGGTTTTAGCGATAGAATCTTTGATGAATTCAGCAACGGTCTTGGTATCATCCAAGATGTATGGCTGATCCATGAGGACTTTATCAGCGAAGGCTTTTTTGATTTGGCCGCTGATGATCTGGTCTTTCATTTTTTCTGGACCCTTGAAGTTTTCTTCAAGTTCTTTCTTCTTGGCATTCATGACATCTTCTGGGATATCTTCAGTAGAGACATAAAGTGGGGCCATTGAAGCAACTTGCATTGCAATTTTGTGGGCGAGATCTTTAAACTCGTCGGTCTTGGCGACAAAGCTGGTCTCGCAGTTGACCTCGACGATAGCGCCGATGCGGCCGTCGTGAACGTAGGAATCGATGAGACCTTCACGAGTTTCGCGATCGCCACGCTTCTCGGCTTTGGTTAAACCTTTCTTTCTCATGGCTTCGAGGGCTTTGTCAAAATCGCCATTAGCCTCGACGAGAGCCTGTTTTGCATCAGTGAGACCGACACCAGAAAGCTCTTTTAATTTTTTGATTTCTTCAATTGAAATGTTTGCCATTTCTTCCTCCTTAGTTATTATTTTTTACCTGCCTTGATAGCATCGGTGAAGTAGCTTAAGTAAAGCTCGGTGGCTTTGACAGAATTGTCGTTGCCTGGAATAACGTAATCTACGTCGGATGGGTCGACATTGGTGTCGCAAATTGCGATAACTGGGATATTGAGAGCCTTTGCTTCTTTGATGGCGTTCTTATCCTGAACGGCGTCGAATACGATAACGGCAGCTGGCTGCTCGGTCATTTCTTTGATGCCACCGTAGCGAGTATTGAGGGTATCAATTTCCTCTTGGAAGCGCTGGACTTCAAGCTTGTTGTAGCGGTTCTTGAGCTCGCCAGATTCCATGCGGCGCTCCAAATCTTTTAGTTTCTTGATTTGGCGATTGACGGTCTCGACGTTGGTGAGAGTGCCGCCGACCCAACGCTCGGTGACGTATGGCATATTTACAGATTCAGCTGTAGCTTTTACGAGCTCTTTAGACTGTTTCTGAGTGTCTACGAAAAGAACTTTTTTGCCGCTCTTTACGAGGTCGGTAATTTTTGGTAGAGCCTTTTCGAAACCATCAACGGTCTTTTCAAGATTGATAATATGAGCACCGTTTTTGCGGCTGTGAATATATTCAGCCATCTTTGGGTGCCAACGGCTAGTTTTGTGCCCGAAGTGGGCGCCGGCCTCTAGCAAGGCCTTCATGTCAACTTTCGCTGTCATGTTTCCCTTTCTCTTTGACTACGGGTTTTATTCAGGAAAACTCCCGTAGCTGTTTGATTAAATTGATAATGAACTGATTATATCATAGATTTTCCCTATTTACAAGAGGGAAATTTTTTGATATAATAGGCGAAGTTATGAGTAAAAGTGAACTACATCCTAAAGATTATCGGCTTGTCGTGTTTTCTG
>CAZKNA010000037.1:0-6826 GCA_964554175.1 uncultured Candidatus Saccharibacteria bacterium
GGCAGAGTGTATCTACGAGTAGTCCGGGGACGGTGACGTTGTATGCGGTGTGGGAACTATCACAAATTACTTATACTCTAGCTGTTAGTAATACCAATGGTTATGGCAAAGACAATATCCCTTCAACACAGACTTATACCGCACCCATAACAGAAACAAGCCATACTTTCACAATTCCTTCTACTGCTCCAACTCCAAAAAAGCCTTGGGGGTTCTCCAGCTACTCATATGGCGGCAATACTTATTCTCCTGGTTCTACGATTACTCTTACCAGTTCTTCTCCAAGTGCCACACTTGGCATAAATTGGAGCAAATGCCAAATATCTGCTTCGCAGGGCTGCCAGTTTGAAGATAATAAGACCTGGATTTATGGCAACAATGGCAATACTGCTTACTGGACTGATTTATTTACTGGTGCCACTAACCAAGAAGGGCATGATGCTGCACTAATTTCTGGTAAATGCCCATCTGGTTATTCTGCTCCATCTAGAAGCGTATATGAGACATTGAGAGGACCCTACACTAATAGTATCATTTATGCCGCCCTCGGCCTCTCTGGCGATCGCCGCTTCTGGTCTTCTACTGAATCTGGTAGCTCCGCCTATATGTTATACGCAGCTGGTTCAAGTGGATATGTTTGGACTTATGGTAAGACCAGCGCAATCCATTTACTATGTTATAAGTAGGCAATTTAAGCCTTTTGCATTCTAGGTGGTGGTGATAGCCCCCGCGGTCTGAGTTTGCCGTCTCTCCAGTTTCGGTTTTATTATAATACGGTTGTTTGATTAGAGGAGCTTGGCTCCAAAAGCCAGTCCATGATGTTTTCGGACCTAAAATCCAAAAATATTGCCATTTTTTTGGATTCCATTCCAAAAATATAGCCATTTTTTTGGATTTTAGGGTTGAGGAAATTCAAGCAAGCACAGACTATCTATCTATCTTGCCAAATTTATCCATATACGGTACAATAAAAGCAAGAGCTGATACGCTATCTAGTATCACGAATCAACTCTTGCTTTGGCTGGGACCTCGCTACTTATGGCGAGGTTTCTTGTTGCGTTCTACAACAAGACGAAGGCGCAGAGCCTTCAAGAATCTTACATCAAGAATGGTCATCTTTTGCCCTCCTTTCTCCATTGTAAATCGTCAAGGCAGGAAACCCTCACGAACTAGAACCGTTAGGATTAATAGTCTCGCAGTTTCCCACCGCTCGGCGGTCCCATCAATCCAGACTACAAATAGTTCACTCCCAACCAAACCCAATTCTAGCGAAAAAGATCCCAAAAACAAGTCTTGACCACAACCATCATCTGTGGAATAGCACACTTCCCAGAAAAACACCAGCACTAGCTTTTTCAACAGAGGCCAAACCGCTTAACAATGCTTGTGGCCAAGCCTAAAAATAAGCCCCTACCAAATACAATTTTACAATGTTATTCCAACAACAAAATACCTTGCTCACTACTAATAATCGCGGACCATTAATTAACCTAGAACCGCCCTTGCGGGCGGCTCGGTTCATCACTTCTTAGTGAATCGCAACCCCTGTGGGCTGAATCGCAAACCGGACCAACTTGAAACTATGGTAAAATACACTAGACGAGGTGGCCGACCTCCGAAAAGCAAATTAACATTTGTTAATACCTTTCCGCTCGGCCGGTTATTTGATGGAAAGGGGGAATGTACTTGTGTCAAACACAAGTCTTATACCGCCGGTGCGGCCGCTCCGAGGAGAGGCCTGCGACCTCAAACATTCCTATAGTATGCACTTGTTCGTTGCTCTCTGCTGTCTACGTCCAAGTGGTAGCGCGTTAGTCGCCGACTATGACCAGAGCTCGGGAGCCTCGCTCCTCTACTCCGGCAACTACAACAATTCTTCGCTGAACAATGTCGGCTCAAACGGCAACTGGTGGTCTTCTACCGTCAACAATACTAACAACAGCTACAACTTGAACGTGAACTCAAATGGCAATGTCAACCCGCAGAACAACAACAACAAGTACAACGGATTCGCCGTGCGCTGCGTCGCTACTCAGTAGGGGGGTTCCCTTTAGTGGTTTTCTCCCAGCCTTCCCATCGCAAAACACCCCGTTATCTTATCAAACGGCTCCCCCGAAGACCCCGGAGCCACCAGATAAAACCACTAAGTTACCAATTATATTCCCACCCCATTTCTTCAAAAATCCTCGCCTCTAATTTTTTCTGGCAAGTATGTTTCCCCCGTCCGTGATAAGCAGTAATCGCATCCAGGCTCCCAAATCCATACATCAGTTCTTTTGCCGCCTTATAATAATTTCCCTTTATCCTTTTAGACGGCGTCGTATAATATGCGTGAACAAACTCTCCCAAAAACGGCACTCCCTTAGAAGCTGGTTGGATATATTGCTTGTGTGGATGTAATTTCAAGCCAATTTTCGCAAGTTCCTCCGGTATTCTCCCCTCTATCAGCTTACAAACCCGCGCCAAATCTTCCGCCGGCACGACCATAATCATATCGTCAACGTATCTCCCGTAAAAGGGAATATCAAGTTCACTAGCCATCATTCTGTCAAAATCGTTCAATAGAATATTAGATAAAAGCTGGGATGTCAAATTACCAATCACAATCCCCAGTAGATCTGGCTGATTAAATAAGCTTTTGTTTTTTGGCAAAAAATCCCAATCAAACTTACTACCCGCGAGCTTAACTCCGTCTAATGGATTATCAAAAATAACTTCAAACCAGAGATATCTACAAAGTTCATAAAGCCAGCCGTGATTCGGAAATTGCTTCTCAAGCCCTTTTAGAACCTTTTCATACAGTACTGGTCGTGGCATACTCATAAAATACCCTGAAATATCTAATTTAATTACAAAAGCGCCCTTCGTCCCTCCTTGGGTTCCTTTCTGTATAAAATGCTGTACTCGCCGAATCGCAAAAAGTGTCCCCTTCCCCGGCCGACAAGAATAAGAATCGTTAATAAATTGCCTATCCCACCAAAAACCATTGAGGGCGTAAAGAAGATGGTGTATGATCCTATCCCTAAATGGCGCCGCAAAAATCTCCCGTACCACCGGATTAAAAGTAATAAATGCCTTTCCCGGGCTAGGATGATACTCTCTAAAAACCACATCCCGCGAAAGTTGCCTTAAATCTTCCATATAGTTTAATTCAAACCGATGCTCGTCCGCCGTGTCCATTTTCCCCCGTCTTGCCATTAAAAAACATTCTTGAAGGGCTGGAGTAACCTCCTCGTCACGTGTCGGGATATATCTCAAAGCATTCCTAGAATAGGTCGGCATATAATTTTTTATCACCTCAAGGATTCCCCGTGCGTTTTATCTACTTCTTTCAATTTTATCAATTTTATCTCGTGGAGAATTTCTTGTTTAATTTCTTCCGTCTTTTCCGCCATCTCTAAAACTTTCAAATCGTCCTCAACCCCAAGCCCCGTTATTGCCGCCAAATCACCATCTAAATCATCCGCGATATTTAGCATTTCCTCGTAGAGTTCCAGCGCGTCGCCCCCTCGTTTTGCCGTTTTACGATATCTCTTTATTAAAAGCCGCGCATTATTTTCCATCTCAAGCCCCACCGTTTCTCTTGCGTGCCGGCTCATTCTCCCGACCGAATTAAAAACCAATCTATGTAATATCCGCATATCCGCATAAAGCGGTGCCGCCAGAAGATGCGGTACCAAAATCTTGTTAGCTCTATCAACCGCTTCTTGCCTTTGGTGTAAAAATAGATTATATCTCTCTTCGGAAATCCTTTCTGGAAGCTTGAAAATATAAATCTGGTCCCTGTCGTCTTCTATCGTACACCCGATTTTAAGTAATTTCTCCGTTAAGGCGTCTAATGCTCTATAAGAAACCACCGCATTCGCGTGGACTCTCTTATTAAAGTCTTTATCATCTTTAGCAATAATTTTTGAACCTATTCTTGGTCCGATGACATTTTCAAAAAATATCGCTGTATGATTAAATCCTTTATACCACGGGTCGCTTCCATTGCCATAGACAAAGATCAGTTTATCAAAATTCTTCTTTTCAAGCCCCAAAGCGACCTTTTTGCGTTCATAGTAGCGTAACTCTACTTCTCGTGCTTTTCTGTCCCTCTCAGCGCGTTTCTCAGCCGCTACAGAACGTTTTTTAGGCTCTTCTGCTACAGCTTCAGAATTCTCCGCCGCAAGCGGCGAAGAATTCATTTTTTCAACAATGTTATCAAAGAGGGAAAGCTGTTTTGGTTCCATTTTGGCAAATCTTAACTTAAAGTATTTTAATATGACGATATTAGAAAAGGCTGGGAGAAAACCACTAAAGGGAACCCCCCTACTGAGTAGCGACGCAGCGCACGGCGAATCCGAAGTACTTGAGGTTGGTGCCCTGCGGGTAGACACCGCCATTTGAGAGCACGTACAAGTAGTAGCTGAGGTTAGTATCGTAGACGGTAGAAGACCACCAGTTGCCGTAGGAGCCGACATTGTACAGCGAAGAATTGTTGTAGTTGCCGGAGTAGAGGAGCGAGGCTCCCGAAGAACTCATTAAGTTGGCGTGTTGGCCGCCATTTAAAGTATTATAGAAGTAATACCAAGAACGATGATTGCTGCTATCGTTTACTGGTAGTTGCCAGCCTTTAGGACAGATATCTCTTTCTACGTAACCGGACACATTACCGTTTAGGCCATAGTATGATTTACCAAGGGTAGCAGCGTAGAAATTGTAATAGCCCGTGTTCTGAACATTGGCAAGGCTAGAGTTTTTAGCTAATAAGTCGCTAGTAGTGGCGTATTGGACTCTAGCTTGGTTATCTGAACTTGAACTGAAGCTGACATTTGCTACAGAAGAACCGTCTAGACCTGCTTGTTTACCCGCCTGGGGGAGGTAATAACTGCCGTTATCGGTAATGTTTGTGTAGGTGCTTGTAAGTGTATAGGCCTTATCATAACCGAGGCGGAGGTTTTGAATCATCCAGCAAGAGTCATTGTCGCTACTAAACTTCTTTACGGTGTAGACGGAATTGTCGCGTCTATCGGTTAAGTCTTTTGTCTGGCCAGAGGTTAGAGAAGAACAAGTGAAGTTTTGCATCCAAGCTGTTGCCTCCTCCCACACCGCATACAACGTCACCGTCCCCGGACTACTCGTAGATACACTCTGCCCAGCCCCAGCCGCCGCAGAAATGAGCGTACTCATACTCACCGTCTTCTGACTGCTCTGCCCCTCGGTCCAAAGCTCCGCATTCCCAGAGGTAGCACTAGAAGTATACGCCCAACCCTTGAAGTTATAATTGTCTTTAGTAGGCTCGGTCATAGAGATAGGTACAGCCGTATCAGAGAGCGCAATACCAGTCTGATCCGCAATTGTTCCGGACCCGCCGTTCAAGTTGTAGGTCAGAGTGTAAGTAGTACCCCAGACAGCGTAGAGGTCTACTGTATCGGTCACGGTCTGGCCAGCAGTCTGAGCCACAGAGATAAGGGTGCTCATAGACACGCTCTGTCCGGCGTTGTAATCAGCCGTAGAGGCGCCAGAAGTTAGAGCCCAGCCCAGGAAGCCATAACCAGTTCTAGAGAAGCCATTTGCCCTTAAGGTGACGTTATTCTGGAACAAAGCGGTAGAAGAGCTGGTAGAGCCACTCGCGTCTTGGCTGCCTGGGTTATAGCGTACGGTGTACTCCTTATCCCAAACCGCATAGAGCGTCAGGGAACGGTTCGTTTCCACATCCTGCCCCGCCGCCGTAGCCGCAGCGCGGAGAGTATCTACCTGGACAGTTTGCCCAGCCGTATAAAGCGGAGTAGTGCTGGTAGTAGCATTGTCTACCAAAGCCCAGCCGAGAATGCCGTAACCGTCTTTTACAAAGCCTTTAGTCGGGAGAGTAACCGTGCTACCAGCCAAGATAGTTCTTGGCCCCATTGTGTTCTGGCCGCCGTTTGCGCCAAAGTTAAGGGTGTATCTCACGCCCTCAGACTTCGCTACTGCCGAAAAGACTACATTGTTTCTGTATGTACCAGCCGGAAGCTCCGAGGTCAATTTCGCCCCAAAGTTGATATTATAGGTGGCATAAGTATCTACGCTACAACCGGTACTATTAAGCGGGTAAGCAAGGTTAGCACAAAAATCTGAATCTTCTTCATCCACGGAATCAATGCTCGTCGGAAGCGAGCTACTTTCGCCAACCGCAAACCAGTTGCCAGTAGCAGCACCACCCTTAGCAGACTTCTGGAAGCCCCAGGTATTGTTAGAAAGCGCTGAAATACCAGTAGTGCCGTCATAGCCGGTGATAGTATCTACCGCCTCAATCTCGGTGTCCACGTTAGCATTCTCGTGAATCATACCATTAGAGGTGTCTTGGGTGTAAACAGAGAGGTCATAGCCTTTGATGGTGTTGGTCGTCACAGCAACATTCACCTGGCCCGAAATAGGTGTACCTTCCGGGGAAGGGGAAATCGTCGTGTGACCACCGGTGTCCGCTAGTGCTAGCGCCGATTTATCAACTGCGAGCTTGATAAATTCCTTAACGTTTACCCCAACTTCTGCGCCCTGCGTATCAGACATAGCACCGCTCGGCGCCGTAGGGAACAACACCGAAAAAGCCATCCCTGAAAATAACAAAAACGCTGCCGAAACAGACAGAACCCTTACGAATATTGACCTCACTTTTTTATTTAACATAAATACACCTTTTACACCTTTATTAAAATGACCTTACATATACCATTATTATAATGTATATGGTTTTTATTTTCAAGCCTTTTTTACAAAAAATAAATCGCCAGGCTGGCGATTGTTTTCTCGTTTTGGCGGAGGGTGGGAGATTCGAACTCCCGCTCCAGGTTTCCCCAGACTAACG
>CAZKNA010000038.1:0-6597 GCA_964554175.1 uncultured Candidatus Saccharibacteria bacterium
AGCACAAAAAAAGAAAGCTCCGAACCTACGCAATCCAGCGTTGCCTGACGGACTTTCGATAATTTTATTATATCAAATTTTGACGTATAATGTGAGGTATGATAATCGCGAGGTTTATATGAAGAACAATCTGAATATGACGTCTAGATCTGGCGATGTAAATACATAGCAAGAGTGGCAGCCATAGGGAGGCTAAGGCTATCGATATTGTTCGATTGAGGGATTTTGACCGGGGTACAGAAATCGGCAAAATTTTCTGGTAGGCCACTAGATTCGTTACCAAAAATGAAGGAAAACGGTGATTTGACGCTGACCTCTGAAAAACCAGTGGCATTTTTTAGCATAAAAGCATAGCGATTGTGATTTGGGAATTCCTGAATATAAGCATTGATATCGTCATAGTATTTGACTCTGATATGAAAGATTGCGCCCATGGAAGCACGGACAGCTTTGGGGTTGAAAGCATCTACCGCGGGCCTGATAATGGCAAGATCTTGATAACCGAAGCCTACGGCAGAGCGAATGATGGTGCCGATGTTGCCAGCATCGGACGGATTGACTAGGACGATGTGATTTTGATTTTGGTCTAGCCTAGCTTCACCTTTTAAAAATTCGCCGATAATAAAAGTGTTGCCTTTAGGCGACAAAATACGGAAGGGTTTTTCACTTACGATTTCTTCGATGTGATTTTGTTCACAAAAAGATAAAATTTCTTGAACCTCTAGTGATCTTTGGTCCAAGCTAGGGCTTAAATAAACCTTTTTTAGTAAATTAGGAGAAGTCTTGATAAGCTCAAAAACTAGCGTAGCGCCAAGCGCGTAAGAAGTTTTGGAATCACTTTTGTAACGGTTGATTTTCATATATTATTTTTTGTTTTCTTTGTGAAAGCGTTTCCAGAAAATAAATTCAATAATAGTGATGAGGAGAGCGAAGATAAGCGGCTCGACGATGTGGTCTTTGACGTTCCAGACGAAGTCTTTGTTCTCGATAGTTTTAGAGAGTAGTAAATCGAGAAGCGGCCAGATAATCATGCCGGCAATACCGATAGTAATAACTTCCAAGAAGAAATATGAAACTGTTCTTCTAGGTGTAAGTATATTAGTTTTTTTAGAGTCTGACATGATACCTTTCTATTAATTCTTGTAATAATTATACCATATTTATGAGCGCGAAAAGGCGCCCATCAATGGGCGCCACGTTTAAAGTGGAAGAAAGGGGATTTCTTCTTAGGGGTGCTAATGGCTCTGGTAGTACCAGGTATAGTTACCCCTTTATAGCAGCTTGGTAAAATAAAATTGGTTTTGCCTTTATGGACACCGATGAGAAGTCCAATCGAGGCAATCTTGTGGCTGAACCTACTAAACTTCTCGCTCTCTATTATCGCGCGTGAACCTTAAAGAAACTTAAAAAGTGCGAAAAGTGGTGACTTGTTATATAATTATAGGGAGATGATTTATTTAGATTATGCGGCGACAGCGCCGATGCTGCCGGAAGTTTTAGGCGCAATGCACGAGGCGGAGCAGAAATTTTTTGCGAATGCTTCGGCACTTCATACGCCAGGCCATCTCGCGATGAATGAGATTGAAAAAACCCGCAAGCTTCTAGCAGATTTAATTGGAGCAGAGCCGGAGGAAATTATTTTCACTTCCGGATCTTCTGAGTCTAATAATACTGTGATTCGGACTTTTGAGGGGCACGAGATTTTTACTTCCCCGCTGGAACATCATTCAATTTTGGAAGCCGCAAAAAAATATGCTGGTGATAAAAAGCCACGGCTTTATTCTTTTATGCTGGCCAATAATGAAACTGGTGATATTCTGGACGTAGAGTCGGTCGTGAAAGAAGCAAAGGAAGTTCCTGCGCCAGAACAGTCAGAGCTTTTTGAAGTGACGGACCGACGTGGGGCGTACGTTCATTCAGATTTAACTCAGGCGCTTGGTAAAATTCCGGTGGATGTGAAAAAAATGGGCTTAGACTACGCGACTTTTTCGGCACACAAAATTGGTGGACCGGTGGGGGCGGGTGCGCTTTACGTTAGAAAAGGCGTACCATTTTTGCCGCTGATTATTGGCGGAAACCAGGAGAAGAAAAGGCGGGGCGGAACGTATAACACAGTTGGAATTGTTGGGTTTGGCGCGGCACTGAAGAAAATTTCTGAACAGAAAGCGCCGGAAATTTACGATACAAAAGTTCGGGAGCTTCGTGATGAACTAGCGCGAAGAATTTTAGCAGAAATCCCGGGCAGTAGTTTGAACACGGACATTACGCGTGGGAAATCTTTGCCGAATATTTTGAATGCGTCGTTTCAGGCGGCGGAGGGGGAGTCGATTCAGCTTTATCTGGATGCGGAAGGAGTTATCGTTTCAACTGGCTCGGCTTGTGCAGCTGGCGACATTAAACCGAGCCACGTTTTAATGGCAAAGACTGGTGATGCAGAAGTGGCACATTCTTCCATACGATTCTCTTTTGGGCTCGATAGCAAAATGTCTGACGTAGAAAAAACGATGGAGGTTTTGCCGGGGATTATTGATAGGTTACAAAAAATAAGTACTATAGAAATGGAGGAAAAATGAACGAAGGGCAAGATTGGATTTATTCAGACATTGTGAAGGATCACTTTCTGCATCCGCGTAATTTCTTGATGGGCGACGAAAAGAAATTTAAATACGATGCGATGGGGATTGTGGGGAATCCGATTTGTGGCGACCAAATGAAAATGTTTATCAAAGTTTCGGACGGGAAAATCTCCGATATTGCCTGGAAAACTTACGGCTGCGCGTCGGCGATCGCTTCGACCTCAGCGCTGTCCGAACTCGCGAAGGGCAAGACTTTAGACGAGGCTTTGAAAATTTCTGCCAAAGACATTGACGATTATCTTGGGAATTTGCCAAAGCATAAATTCCACTGTTCAATCCTAGGCCACGACGCGCTAAAAGAAGCGATTGAAAATTATAGGAGTAAAAATGGGTAGGAAAAGGGATCTAACTGCAAAAATCGGGAATAGCCTGGCTCGGCCAGTGCGTGCAAAAAGAAAAGCGGAGCATAAAAAATCGCCGCGGCTCGCAGTTGTAATGTTTCATCGGATTTCTGACCAGCCAATTCTCACCGGGCCATCACGGGATGTCGCTGTCTCAAAAGACAACTTTAGAAAATACTGTGAGATGCTAAAAAATAATTTCCGAGTTTGCACTTTCTCGGACTTTGAAAAAAAATCAAAAGAGGAATCAGACAAGCCTCTACTTGTGATTTCTTTTGACGATGGCTACACCGATTTTTATAAAAATGCGTTTCCGATTTTGAAAGAATTTAATCTTCCAGTGAACCAAAATTTAATCGTGCGATATATAGACGAGGGGCGAGATAGTTTTATGAATTGGGACCAGGTCCGAGAGCTAAAAGATTCGGGACTAGTTGAGCTTGGGTGCCATACTTATGATAAACACATACTTGATGGCGATGAACCGATTTTGAAAAACGCTTCGCGAGAAGAAGTCTTGGAAGATTTGAAGCTAGCAAAAAAGAGTTTCGAAAAAGAACTTGGAATAGCGCCAGAAGTTTTAGCCTGGCCATACGGGCTTAGGCCAGAAAATATTTCAGACGAAGAGCTAGGTAAGCTCGGCTTTAAGTTCCAGCTAAATACCGTTTCGGGAATGAATTTTCGGCCAATAAAATACAATGATTTAAAACGCTTTGCAGTGCTTGATTATGAAACGCCGGAAAAACTACTCGATATTATTCGAGGCTATGACAATCTAGGAATGTTGCTCCACAAATAATTTAACTTCTGAAACAAGATAAAAAGAGCCGAGGACAACGAGGCTGCGTTTTTCTTCAGCTGCTTTTTTAAATGCAATTTTTATGGCTTCAAGATAATTTTCTTCTAGGGTCATTTTCAAATTAGTCCCTAGGAATGCAGCTTTTGCGCGGGGGAGGTCCGGAGTTTTAAAACCGCCGGGGCTAGTTAAAATAACTTCGGAAAAATGCGATTCTAGAATTTTGGCCATTTCTTCTACGTTTTTATCTTTGGCGCAGGCAAAAAGTAAAATTGGCTTCGGAGCGCGAAGAAGGTTTCGGTAAATTTCCAAAGTTTTTACGGCGCTTGAAATGCTATTTTTGGTATGAGCACCGTCTAGAATTACGCTTATTTCCCTGCTGGTTATAATTTCAAAACGACCAGGCAGAAAGGTGCGTTCTAGGCCTTTTTTGATTACTTCGTCTGAAATATTTGGAACGGCAAGGCGAGCAGCAGTGGTGGCGACCAGCGCATTTTTAGCCTGAAAATCTCCGGGGAGTTTTAGGTCGACATTTAATTCCTTTACGTGCATTTTTAGATGATTAAAATCATCCAAAAAATACATAGTATGAAGATCGTCTTGGACAAAAACTACTTCACTAGATTGCTTTTCTTTGGCAATTTTGGCAAAAACATTTTCGACGCTTTTGGTCGGCTGTGGGCCAATGACGACCGGAACATTCTTTTTGATAATGCCAGCTTTTTCAATGGCGATTTTTTCCAAAGTATCACCCAGGACCTTGGTATGTTCAAGCTCAATAGTATTAATAACGGCAACTTTTGGATTTACGACATTGGTGGCGTCAAGACGGCCACCCATACCAACTTCATAAACCGCAAAATCGCAGCCGGCTTCTTTAAAAACCAGGAAGGCAAAAAGTGTCACTAGCTCGTAATAAGTTGGGGGTTCGATTTTATTTTCAGCAAGAATTTTTTCGACACCAGATTCTAATTTCTTGAACGCTTTTTTATAGACTGATTCTGGAAACGGGCCATTCACTTCGGAAATGCGATCAGTAAAATGGGCGAGGGCTGGCGAGCGGTAGAGGCCAACTTTTTTGCAGCCAGCAGATTTTAGAATGCTGCCAACCATGGTGGTAATACTGCCTTTGCCTTTGGAACCAGCAACATGGATGCAAGGGGTTTCAAGTTCTGGATGGCCAAAATATTTACAAAGAGCCTGCATATTTGCAAGTTTAAGCTCGCCTTTTAAAGGCTCTTTTCGTTCAAAATTGATAAATCTGTCTAGGTAATCAGTAGCAAATTTTAAATCCATAACCAGTCTTCCACTTTATAATCTTTACTAGAAACTGCGGCCGCAGCGAGGACGGGCGAGGGGAGAGATTCCACGTCGCGTTTTAGACGTTTGGCGAGATAATTTAGGAAAGCAGTAGCAGCAAAATCCATTTGCTGCTGTTTTTTCTGGTCGATAAATTCGAGCGGAGTGCCATGAGAACTATCTTTACGATATTTTACTTCTGTAAAATAAATATGGTCTTTAGTTGCGGAAACGAGATCGATTTCGTAGAGTCTAGTTTTAAAATTATGAGCGAGGATTTTGTGGCCTTTTTTTCTTAAATACGCGGCAACGGCCTCTTCGGCAGTCTGGCCGATTTTGGTGGTATTTTTTAACTCTGGATCTTTGATTTCTAAGCCGAGGATTTTGGCGACCGGCTTGAAACTGATGCGGTGCTCTGGGCAAGGGCCGTATTTTTCTAGAGCTTCCTTATGTTTTTTAGTGCCATAGCCAACGTGGTTTTCAAAACCGTATTCGGGATATTTTTTCGCAACTGTTTCAATCATATAATTATCACGCGCAACTTTAGCGATGATGGAAGCGGCGGAAATTTCCTTGATTAAGAGATCCCCTTTTGGCAGGACGCTCGCCATACTCTCTAGCGGAGTGCCACGGAGAAAATTACTGGTGCCATCAATGATAATTTCATCAACCGGGAAATCTGTTGGAAAATCGATATTTTGGTTGCCGCCAACGTATTTTTCTGGCGTTTCTACGCCAGCGTTTTTTAGACAATCTTCAACCGCTCTTCTGGCCGCGGTACGAAGGGCGCTTGAGAGACCTAATTCATCTACTTCTTCGGCGGAAACCCAACCAAGACCAGCAGCAAAAGCCTCGGATTTTATCTTTGGTGCGAGTTCTTCACGGCGAGTTTTAGTGAGTTTTTTAGAATCGGTGAGGTTGTCCCAGACAGAGATGAGGCTGGGCGTGGTTTCGGTTAAAAAATCGGAAGCGGCGAGAGCGCGATCTTTTTTTGAATCAGGGTGTTTTAAAATTACCGCACCAATAACAAGTGGCCCCGCCCAGGGGCCACGACCAACTTCGTCAATTCCGAGGAGTGACAATTACGCCTCCGCAGGAGCTTCTTTAGCTTCCTCTTTTGGCTCTTCTTTCGGTTCTTCTTTGACTTCTTCTTTTGGTTCTTCGGTAGCTGGTTCTTCAGCGACTGGTTCTTCTTCTACGGCAACGTCATTAACAGCAGCGCGGTCGAAATCCTTGCTAGCAAGGCGAGCGGATTTACCGGAACGAGCGCGGAGATAGGAAAGATTGTTTCTGCGAACCTTGGAGCGCTTAACAACCTCAATTTTCTCAACTAATGGGCTGTGGATAAGGAAAGATTTCTCAACACCAACACCGCTAGCGATTTTGCGGACAGTAATACGGGCAGTATGGGAATCCTTGCGATCCGTGCGGATAACAACACCCTCAAAGACCTGGAGGCGGAACTTGCCACCTTCCTTGATTTTCTGGGTGACTTTAACGGTATCACCAGAGCGGACATCAACAA
>CAZKNA010000039.1:0-6137 GCA_964554175.1 uncultured Candidatus Saccharibacteria bacterium
GCGAAGCTCTAATAGAACTTGCTTGATTTGGGGGATAATATCACCAGCTTTATAGATAATCACGGTGTCACCAATGCGGACATCAAGGCGCGCGATTTCATCGGCATTGTGGAGCGAAGCGTGGCGAACGATGCTGCCGGCGACTTCTACTGGCTCTAAAATCGCAACCGGTGTGGCGGCGCCAGTCCGGCCGATGCTGATAACAATGTCTTTTACCTTAGTGGTAGATTCTTCGGCTGGGAACTTAAAGGCGACGGCGGCGCGCGGAGTTTTCCCGACGATGCCGAGACTTTGATAAATCTTGCGGTCGTTAATCTTGATTACCATACCATCAGTATTAAAGCGCAAAGTCTGGCGATAGTCGCGGAGACGCTCAATTTCGTCAAAAACTTCCTCAATAGTCTGATAAACGCGGTCCTCGCCAGAAGTCCGGAAGCCAAGCTGGCGGACAAAATCATAGGCCTCTTTGTGAGTCGGGAGATTGGGAGTGACGAGGTCATAGGCCATAAACTTAAGAGGGCGCGAGGCGGCAATTTTTGGATCAAGCTGGCGAATAGAGCCGGCGGCGAGATTTCTAGGATTCGCAAAAGGCTTCTCACCCATTTTTTTCTGCTTTTCATTTAATTCTTCAAAATCTTTTTTAAAGATGACGATTTCGCCCCGCACCTCAACCTTTCCAGAAGTATTAATTGAAAGGGGCACATTTTCAATGGTACGGACGTTCATAGTGACATCCTCGCCAACCAGCCCGTCTCCGCGGGTGACCGCGCGAACCAGGAGGCCGTCCTCGTATTGGAGCGAGCAAGCAAGGCCGTCCATTTTGATATCGGTAAAATATTCAAACTTTGCGCCAGGCACGAGTTTTTGATTGCGCTCTACCCAATCTTTAATTTCCTCGCGCGAGAAGACGTCGGCCAGCGAAATCATCCGCTCTTTATGAGTGACTTTGGTAAACTTATCTAGTGGCTTTCCAGCTACGCGCTGAGTTGGGGAGTCAGGAGTAATTAAATCTGGGTACTGCTCTTCTAATTTAGTAAGCTCATGCTTTAAGGAATCAGCCGCCGCCTCGGACATAATTGACTCGTCTAAAACGTGGTAATGGTAGCGGTAATCGTTGATTAAAATGCGGAGCTTTTTAATTCTCTCCTCGACTTCACTTCTCGTCATTTTTCTCCTTACTATTATCATCAAAATTTAACATGTGACGGTAGAAGAGGTAGAGATAGCAGGTCGCATAGACGGACGAGAACACACTTAGGAGTAGTAGCATTAGCGAAATAAACGGAATCCCCTCGGTCCAGTCCCAAATACTCTTGAGCCAGAGATCCAGGAGAATTAGTGGCAGCATAATCACAACCCATACGACCGCAAAGACGAAGAAGAGGAAGAGCACGCGGATAATCCAGCGGATGCGGCGAGAGACTACGAGGTCGTTAGCAGTACGAATCGCCACGACTGGATAAAGGCCGGGGGCAGAAACGGCGATCAGAGCCAGGAGCGAACTAGAAACAAGATAGATGGAAAGAATAATCATCAACGCCGCAAAGATGAAGAAAATTAGAGCATAAAACGGCGTGGCGAGAAAGTTGGTCGCGACCGCGGCAGAATAGGTAATAACCACGATTGCGATGGGGATTAGTTCAATTAAAATTATCAGCGCGATGGCGAGCGTGGAAAGAAACGGGGTTAAAGCATTGTAGAGCGCGTCGCGAAGTTTTAGCTTGTGGCCGGCTAGGCGGTGGCGGGCAATATAAATAACTGAAAGCCAGAGAATAATGAAAAGGAGTAGCCCAAAGACCTGCTGGACTTCGGAAGCGCCCTGGGTGAGGCCACCGGTCGTGACGGTAGAAATTAGGAGTAGCCCGGCGCGAGCGACTTGATTTACCTTGCCTTCGCCTAAACCTTCCAAGGATTCGTCCAGAGTATCTTGGAACTGAGTGTAGGTAGCCTCGCTCATCAGGCCAACCAATAAAATATTAAGGACGGCAATCAAAATAATAAGCGGCAAAAAGAGCCGCCAGTTTTTAAAGACAAATTTAAAGGTCATGACGGCATGATGTAAAAGCCCTGGAGCGGCAAAATCACGCGCGTAGTCTTCGTGGTAAGAACGGCGGAACGAACGGTGTTGGTTTTTTTGAGTTTTCTTGCGAGCCTTAACAGAAGCCTTAGTGTCGGAAATCTTTTTAGAAAGTGTTTTTGCCATTTTCCAGTCTTTCAATACGTTTTTCAATCGGCGGATGCGTGCTGAAAAGATTTGAGAAGAAACCCTTTTTCATTGGCTCGTTAATATAAAGCGCCTCGGTGGCGGCATTTTGACGGCGCATCGGCTGGGCGTGGGTTTCAAGTTTTTTGAGGGCGGCAATCATCCCCTCTGGGTAGCGCGTGATATTTACAGCGGAAGCATCAGCAAGATATTCGCGTTCACGCGAAACTGCCATCTGGGCAATGGCGGCAGCGACTGGTGCCAATATTGCCGTAATTAATACAACAATGAAACCAATCGGGCTGCGGTCGTCATCGCGGTCACCGATGTAGAACATACGGAGGCCAAGGTCTGAAAGTAGGCCAACCAAACAGACTAAGCCAAAAGTGATACAAGAAACGCGAATATCATAATTTTTCACGTGGGAAATCTCGTGCGCCATCACAGCGGCAAGCTCTTTGTCGTCCATAATGTCTAGAAGACCAGTAGTAGCAGCAACAATGGCATGCTTTGGGTCACGGCCGGTGGCAAAAGCGTTTGGCGCTTTGTCGTCGATAATATAGACCTTTGGCATCGGGAGACCGGCGGTAAGAGTGAGATTCTCAACTGTATTGTATAGCTTTGGATTGTCCTTTTTCTGAATTTCACGGGCACCCGTCATAGCGACAGCGAGCGAAGACGAAGCAAAATACTGAATGACAGCATAGACTATAGCGATACCAATCACCCAGACTGAAATCGCCCAGCTTTTCATCGCCCAGGCAAAAACCGCGCCAAGGAGGCCGATAAAAATAATGAAACCTAAAATAATAAATATGGTCTTTCTCTTGTTGGCGGCAATTTGTTTATACATAAAATCCTTGATGTGGGCTCCGGATGGAGCCCACTATTTCCTTAAAACTTAACGTCCGGAGCTTTTTCGATTTTCTCTTTTTCGGCTTCGGCGACTTCGTAATATTCGCGGAGCTTGAAGCTGTGGAAGAGGATGTTGACTGGGAACATCTTGATTTTAGCGTTGATTTCCTTGGCACCGGCATTGTAGAAGCGGCGAGCAGCCTGAATCTTGTCCTCGGTGTCACCAAGCTGGCTCATGAGCTGCTTGAAATTCTCGTTGGCCTTCAAATCTGGGTAAGCCTCTGAGATAGCCATAAGGCGAGAGAGAGCACCGGTAAGGCTCTGGTCGGCCTCGGCGGTACTTTTCACGGTCCTGGCGCCCATCATCTTGGCGCGAGCCTCGGAAACCTCCTTGATAGCGTCGGTTTCGTGCTTGGCGTAGCCCTTAACCGTCTCAACGAGATTCGGGATAAGGTCGGCGCGGTACTTGAGCTGGACTGTAATATCAGACCAAGCCTCGTCTACGCGCTCGTTGGTGCGAACTAGGCTGTTGTAAGTGCTCCAGATGTAGATGATAAAGATAAGACCTAGACCTAGAACGATTAGTAATATAATTAACCAAACTGGCATTTTATTCTCCTTTTTATATATATTTATTATACACCAAACAGAAGAATTTTGAAATATGCTATAATGGGGTGATGAAACTGAAAGAGCCTGCTGTTTGTAAAATCACTAGAACTAAGGTTTTTGATGCGCCGTTTGTAGCGAGCGTGGCAGTTTCGGGAGATTGGCACATTTCGCCGATCGTGTCTGAAAATCAGTATAAAATGCTGGAGGAAGCGTTTAAAGAAATTCGTCCAGAGGTGATTATCTTACAGGGTGATTTAATGGATAGCCCAAAACAATTTAAAAATGCTGCGAGCGTCCAGAAACTTCGGCAGTGGTTTTCACTTTGCATGTCTTTTGCTCCGACCGTGACGGTGCTGGGGTCGCACGATTTTATTGAGCCGAGTAGGAATGGACACGTTGATAAGGAGGCGCTAAATTGCTGGCAGGAAATCTGCGCAGAAACTGGGGTGCGGCTTCTAAACGATGAGTGGTTTGAAACCGAGCACGTGAGAATATTTGGAATGGAGCAAGGGCCGGAATATTGTCTAACTTCCGAAAATAAGCATAAAAATAACCCAGAGTTTTTTGAAAAACGCCTGACGGAATTGGACCTTGAAACTACGCCCGACAAAGCGAATTGGTTCGCGGCACACGCGCCAGATATGACCAAAAAGGCTGAGGAGATTCTGGCGGAGAAATTTGACGTGGCTTCGTTTGGACACACGCATGGCGGCTGTTTGCCACTTGGAGTTGATACGGTTGTGGACAAGGTCGGCGGGCACAGAGGAATTGTTTCCCCGACGCTTCGGCCGTTCCCCGGCAACGCACGCGGAATAAAGAAAATCGGCCAGATGATTCGAATTATAAATTCTGGGATGGTCGGGACTCAGAACTGCGCGCCAAAGGCTACTCAGTATTTAAATTTTGCAAAGGCGGCGGAAGTAAATTTCGTTAAAATCGGGACTAGAAAAAGCGCTTAAATTAGACTATAATAGTCTTATCTAAAGAGGAGTTTTTATGTTTGATTTGACTGAAAAAGTTGCAGTTGTAACTGGGGCGAGCAGCGGGCTCGGCAAGCAGATGGCAAGAGCTTTAGCGCGCCAGGGTGCGAGCCTAGTGATTTTGGCGCGGCGCTATGAAAGACTTGAAGAGTTCAAGCCGGAGCTTGAAAAACTTGGCGCAAAAAAGGTTCTTCCGATTAAGTGCGACGTAACTTCTTCTGATGATATCAATAATGCTGCCGCTATGACCGAAAAGGAATTTGGCAGAGTAGATATTCTTTTAAACTGTGCCGGTTCTTCCAAGGACAAGGGTGTGATTGATATGAGCGATGAGGAGTGGGACTTTACCATCGCAACCGACGAAACTTCTGTCTTTAAGATGACTAGAGCTTTTGCGAAAATTATGAAGAAAAATCATTACGGCCGAATCATCAATATTGCTTCTATGTATGGACTAGTTGGAAATACGGAAATTCCAACGATTGCTTATCATACTTCAAAGGGTGCCGTTGTGAACTTTACAAGAGCAGTAGCAGCAGAACTAGCGACAGATGGAATCACTTGTAACGCAATCTGTCCAGGGTATTTCTATACCGAGCTCACGACCGACGTGCTTGACACAGATAGATTCCAGGAATTTGCAAAGCGCACCGTGCCGATGCAGAGATACGGCAAAGAAGGCGAGCTAGATGCAGCCCTAGTTTTCCTAGCTTCCGAAGAAGCGTCCTATGTTACCGGTGTGATTCTACCGGTAGATGGTGGCTATACTTGTATTTAATTATTGTAGCGTTTATCGCAAATGTAGAGCCAAAGGTTGGTGAAGCCACAGAAGATAAAGACGATACCGTGGATGGTAGTAGTGAAGATGTTGGCTTCGGCGCCACCGACAATACCATAAATTATACCGTAAAGAATACAGATGGAGCTGGCGCCAATGAAGGCTTTCCTGAGGGTGAGATGGTGACTCTCGGTGCGAATGGAATGAATGAGATTTTTAGTACCATCTAGAATAGTGGTAGCACAGACGATGACACGGTCTACACCGATGCGGAAATCGGCGTTAAAGATTAGGAAGCCACAATAGATTATCAGGCCAATAATCAAGATAAAGATTACGGCGCGCTGGACGATATTCCAAAGGCTTTTTTCGCCACGGATGACGTTGACAAACCACTCAAGCGCAAAAGCGTAGGCAATCAAGATGCTGAGGGCGATGAAAACTGGGAATAAAGTTGGCGCGAAGATAAGTGAAATGCCTTCTGCCGCAAGGAAGATACCGAAGAATAAGTTGCTGCCACCAATCATCTTTAGGACTTTGATGGAGCCGTCAATTAGTTTATCTCTTGTTTTACGTTCCATAGTGCTATTATATCATAAAAAATGAAGGTGCCGATAGCCCCTTGGGGCGCTACAGCACCGAGAAAAAACGTCGTTTTTTGGAGGTGCCGACCGGAATTGAACCGGTGTACGCGGTTTTGCAGACCGCT
>CAZKNA010000040.1:0-5959 GCA_964554175.1 uncultured Candidatus Saccharibacteria bacterium
CAAGCCGTGTCAAGACTTTTCTGAAAGAAAAGTCTCGTAGCGGCCCAAGGGGCTATCAAGACTTTTCTTTCAGAAAAGTTCCTCTAAATATGATGGTAGCCAGAACGTTTCTGTATCTCTTGCGCGCGGTAAATCTGCTCCGTCACGACTAAGCGTGTCAGCTCGTGCGGCAAAACCTCTCGCCCAAGGCTCCAGACATAATTTGCCTTCTTTAAAACCTTTGGGGGGAAACCATATGCCCCACCAATCACGAAACAAATATTCACCCCCGAGTTCCAAACCCGCTCTAACTTATCTGAAAACTCTAATGAAGAAACATTTTCACCCCGCTCATCCAACAAAATAATATAATTCGCCGTCGAGAATGGCCATTCCATCAAAGTCTTATTCAGCTTCTCCTCTGGCACGAATGTCCATTTAATCTGATATTTCTTTGAAAGGCGCTTCTCATACTCCGCGATACCTTCCGCGAGCCAATTTTTGTGGGGTTTTCCTCCTGCTATAATCTGTATCATATTTTCCTCTTGTATTATTATAGCAGATTTGATATAATATATCTAGTTACCAAAGACAGCGACGGGAACAATCCTTAATAATGTCGCCTAGGCTATCTCTCTTATATTAGGGTTGGTAACGGATTTTAACAATTCACCAACTATTTTTAATATAAAGCAATCAAAAGGAACCAATAAAATGGCTATTTCTAAAGATAAGAAGAAAACTTTGGTTGCAGATTTAACCGAACTACTTGAATCTTCCAAGATGACAGTCTTTGCGAAATATCAAGGACTGACCGTTGCCGAGCTTCAGGATCTTAGAAAAGCTGCTCGCGAGAACGGCGTCAAAATCAAAGTGGTCAAAAACCGCTTGGTTCGCGTCGCTATGGGCGAAATTGCAGTCTACAAAGATACTGATACCTCCGGTCTCACTGGCCAATTGCTTTACGCTGTTTCTGACAGCGACGAAGTGATGCCTGCGAAGGTTCTCTCCGAGTTCGCCAAGGACCATGCCGCTCTCGAGATTTCCGGCGCCTTCAACGACACCGGCAAAAATCTCGCCGTCGACGAAGTCAAGGCTCTTGCCAAACTTCCATCCAAGAACGAACTCATCGCTCAAGTGGTCGCTCAGCTTCTCTCCCCGGTCACAGATTCTATTTCTGGTCTGTCCGGTGGTCTTTCCGGTATCGTTTCCGGTCTTGAAGCCAAGGCTTCCGCTTAAATCTGCCAACTACATAATAGAAAGGAAATTAAATTATGGCTACTGATATTAAGAAACTAGCTGAAGAGCTAGTTAAACTCACTGTTCTCGAAGTCAACGAACTTAAGAACGTATTAAAAGACGAATACGGTATTGAACCAGCTGCTGCCGCTGTTGCAGTCGCTGCTGGTCCTGCCGCTTCTGGCGATGCCGCTGCTGCCGATGAAGGCAAAACCGAATTTGACGTCGTCTTGAAAGACGCTGGCGCTCAGAAGATCGCCGTCATCAAGGCTGTCAAAGAAGCTACTGGTCTTGGTCTTGGTGAGGCCAAAGCCATCGTTGATGGTGCTCCTGCTACCGTCAAAGAGAAAGTCGCTAAAGCTGATGCCGAGGCTATGAAGAAGGCCCTCGAAGAAGCTGGCGCAACTGTAGAAATCGCCTAAATAAAAGTTGGTGAATTGTTTCAAAGAGCTCCCCAAGTGGGAGTTTTTTGATATAATATAAATAATGAAAGCGTTATATAGGAAGTACCGCCCGACCGCTCTTTCTGAAGTTGTCGGCCAAGAGCAGGTCACAAAGAACCTCGAATCGAGCCTAGAAAAAGGTCGCATTTCCCACGCTTATCTGTTTATCGGCCCTCGCGGTTGCGGTAAGACTTCTGTCGCCCGTATTTTCGCACACGAAATCAATGGTTTTAAATATGAACTAGAGGATTTTTATCCCGATATTCTTGAAATCGATGCCGCCTCCAACACCGGCGTAGACAATATCCGCGAGCTAAGAGAACGTGTTGCCATCGCCCCCACAGAAGGGAAATACAAGGTTTATATTATCGACGAAGTTCACATGCTCAGTAAATCCGCCTTCAACGCTCTCCTAAAAACTCTCGAGGAACCGCCCGCACACGCTGTTTTCATTATGGCCACTACTGACGCTTACAAAGTTCCTAGCACCATTTCTTCTCGCTCTCAAATTTACGAATTTGAGCTGGCCTCCCCAGAGGTGATGAAAAAGCATCTTGAAAATATCGCGAAAAAAGAAGGTATTAAAATCGGAAGCGACGCACTCGATATTATTGTCCGCCGTGGTGGCGGCTCTTTCAGAGACAGTATTTCACTCCTAGATCAAATTTCTACCCTATCGGACAGCGAAATCACTGCCGAAATCATCTCAAAAAGCCTTGGTCTCCCAGAGCAGTCCAAGATTGAAAACCTCATCGAAGCCTACCGCTCCGGCAACCTCTCAGAGATTTCCGAGCGCCTAAAGATTTTACTAAATTCTGGCGTCCGCGCTGAAATCATTGCCGAAGACATTATCAACCGCATCATTGAAAACCCCACCCCAGACCTCCTCTCGCTCCTAAAACCTCTCTCTTCCGTCTCCAATCCCTTCCCAGAAGCCAAACTCCTCCTCGCCTTCACGAACAAAATAGAACGTATCAACAGGACGGAGCTGAAGAGTTTTCCGAACAATAAAGAAGTTTCGCCCCGTGAAATCACCAACGCTCGCGGACCCGAGCCCGGAACTGAAGCTCCGCTGAATTCCGGCGAGGGTCCGACCGAGCGTTGTGATTTTGAAGGGCGAGAAACTTCCCGTTCGGGAAACCCTTCAGCTCTGTCCTGGGACTCATTCTGCTCTACGGTCCGCGACAGCAGCCCCTCCCTCGCCGACGTTCTAAACAAAGCCACCCACAAAATCGAATCAACTACTTTAACCATCATCCCAGAGAAAAAAATCTACAAAACAATCCTAACCGCCAAAAACAACGCCAAAGTTTTAAACAAAGCCTTGCCAAAAGATTTTAATCTCCAAATTCTCGACCCTGAAGATGCCGTAATTTCCACAAACAACGACAAAATCTCCAAAATATCTGCTATAATGGGTAATGTAAAGGAGGTAAAACCCGAAAATGGAGGAGAAAACCCGTTCTAACGGCCGTATCCTACCTCAAGATGTTGAGGCAGAAAAGTCTTTGCTGGGTGCAATCCTTATTTCTGATGAAGCCTTCCCAAACGTCCTTGAGCGCGTAAAGTCTAGCGATTTCTATGAAGATCGCCACCAAAAAATCTATGCGGCCATGACCGCCCTCTACAACAACCACCGCCCAATCGACATTCAGACCCTAAATTCCGAATTAAAATCTGAAAAGACCTTAAAAACCGTTGGTGGCGCACCCTATCTTGCTGAACTAACCAATTTTGTTCCAACTGCCTCACACGCCGAGGCTTACGCCGATCTAATTGCCGAGGCTTCTACCCGCCGTCGTCTCATCAAGGCTGGCACCGATATTGTTACTAAAGCTTACGATGCTGGCGACGAAATCACCGAGTTACTCGGTGAAGCCGAAAAAACCCTCTTTGAGGTTTCCGACAAAGCCATAAAAAGCGATTACATCCCCATTTCCGACGTCCTCGTCCAGACTTTTGAGCGCATCGAAGAGCTCCACAGGAACAAAGGCGCTCTAAAAGGCCTTAAAACCGGCTTCATCGATCTAGATAAAAAACTCGCTGGCTTCCAAAAAGGCACACTTGTTATCATCGGTGCTCGCCCAGCTATGGGTAAAACTACTCTTGCCCAAAACCTAATTTACAATATGGCCACCATTAATAAGAAGCACATTCTCTTCTTCACCATGGAGATGGCCGCCACCGAAATTACCGAGCGTATGGTTTCCGCTATCTCTGGCGTAGATTCCTGGAAAATCAGCAATGGCGCTCTTACTGACGAAGATTTTGCTAAAATCTCCGATGCTCTCGGCGAAATAGACGATGCCCCAATCCTCTTTGACGACACCAGCAACATGAATATCTTGGAGCTCAGGAATAAAGCCCGTCGCGCCGCCCATGATTACGACCTTGGTGCCATCGTCATTGACTACCTCCAGCTCTTAAACGGTACAGACCGTTACGCTGGCAACCGCGTCCAGGAAGTCACCGAAATTTCACGCGGGCTAAAGACTCTCGCCCGCGAGCTTGAAATCCCCGTTATCGCCCTCGCTCAGCTCTCCCGTAACGTCACCGGCCGCGACGACCCAAAGCCAGTCCTCTCCGACCTCCGTGAATCTGGCTCTATCGAGCAAGACGCTGACGTTGTCATGTTTATTCACCGCCCCGATTACTATCACGAGAACGATGACGATTACGAAAAAACCAATATCACCCAGCTCCTCATCGAGAAGCACCGCCAAGGCCCGACCGGTCGCGTCGATCTCTTCTTCGACGACAAGCATAACCGTTTCTTATCGCTTGATAAAACCCGTGACTAACTGTATAATAAACATATGAAGAAAATCGTTATTTCTAGACTTTTCCTCTATAAACACCGTTTTATTATTGGTTATATCCTACTTTCACTTGCATTCCTTAGTCTTCTTTTCTTAATGCCGACCATCAGTCCAGACGGTCTTTCTGAAGACGAAATGTCTTCCGCCGTAACTTCCAACAATCTTTCCATAGAGACGGTCACTCACGGCAACTTCATTGATTTACCATACCATTTATTGCAAAAACTCAGCATCAGTACTCTCGGCCTCAATGCCTACTCTATTAAATTGCCCAGCATTGTCCTCGGCGTCGTACTCGGCCTACTATTAATCTTACTTCTAAACCGCTGGTTCAAAAACAACGTCGCTTGTATCGCCAGCATTATGACCGTCCTCTCTCCACCATTCCTCTTTATTGCCGGCTCCGGCACCCCCACTATCTGTCTTGTTTTCTGGCCCACACTTCTGCTTTGGCTCGGCTCCAAAATTCAGGGTGAAAAGAAGCCCAAAATCTCCTATTGTTTCTTATTCTGTTTCTTCCTGCTCTTTGCCATTTTCACTCCACATATGATTTACCTCGCCGCCTTCATCTTAATCTTCGTCTTAACTCAGCCCCACCTCCGCTTTACCATCAAAAGCCTGCCCAGAAAACCCTTTATTGCCGTCGCAGCTATCAGCGTGCTGGCCGCCGCTTTCCTAGTATTCAGTTTCTTAAGATTCCACGAAACTGCCAAAACCTTACTCTGGTCCACCGAGGGCAACTTCTTTGAGAACATCAAATCCGCCTTCTTGCCGCTCTTCTCCTGGACCGGCAGCGCCGAATCTACCATGTTATCCCCAATGATTGGTCTTGCCACCCTTTCCGTTGCAATTGCCGGCCTCTTTAGTACCGCCAAAGCTTTCTTTGCCTCCAGAAACTCCATCGCCACCATGCTCATTCTCTTTACCGTCTTTATCTCCGGCCTCGCCCCCAATTCCGCCGTTCTCATCATCTTGCCACTTGCCATTTTGACTTCTCACGGCGTCCGTTATATCCTTGAAAAATGGTACGGCCTTTTCCCAGAAAACCCTTACGCCCGCGTCGCCGGCTTTATCCCTATCGCCACCTTCATCGTCATTATTCTAACTAGTAGTCTTGAGTATTATCTCTTTGGCTACCGCTACAATCTCAACGTCGCCACCGAGTTCCAGGACGACCTCGGCCTAATTTACGAAAACCTAGAGGGCAAAACCACCTTGCTCATCCCCAAAAATACTCTAGAGCACGATTTTTACAAAATACTAGAAGATAAAACCGAGTTTACGGTTGTCAGCTCTCTTGAAGGGACAACTGGCACCGTCGCGACACTCGGCCGCCTAGACTCCGCCGTTGGCGATCGCAAACTTTATCGCATTATAACCTCGCCAAAATCGCTAAATTCTGATAGAATATACATATATAAGTAAAGGAGTTATTATGGGTCAAACTATGGACCAAATGAAAATGCTGAACCAATTGCG
>CAZKNA010000041.1:0-4437 GCA_964554175.1 uncultured Candidatus Saccharibacteria bacterium
GTTTACTGGTCTTTTTTTGAATGTTTGGCTTGAAAACTTTGCGGGTCTTTCTTTGGGAGAAGGACACGTTGTGGCCATACATCTTGCCTTTACCGGTTAATTCACAAATTGCCATTTACTTACCCTCCTTGACAGTATTTACGATTGCCTTAAATGCCTCAGGTTGGCTAACAGCGAGCTCGGCGAGGATTTTGCGATCAACTTTGATGTCGTGCTTCTTCATACCATTGATAAGCTGGGAGTAGGAAAGACCATTTTCCCGGGCAGCATTGTTGATACGGGTAATCCAGATAGCGCGGAGGTCGCGCTTCTTGTTGCGGCGATCGCGGTAGCTGTATCTTAAGGATTTAATAACACCTTGTTTTGCTAAACGGAAGCTGCGAGTGCGGTAGTGTTGCATACCCTTGGCAGCTTTTAAAATCTTCTTGTGCTTATTTCTAGCAGGTACGCCTCTTTTGACTCTCATCTTAAACTCCTAGTGCAGTCTTAATGTTTTTCTTGATCTTACCGTTGATATTAGCGGCAGTCTTCATGTTGCGCTTTCTCGCCTTCGACTTTTTAGCGAGAATATGGTTCTTGTAAGCACGCTCGCGGACGAGTTTGCCAGAACCGGTAACCTTAATGCGTTTGGCGGTACCCTTATGCGTCTTTAATTTCGGCATAAATTTGTTCCTTGTTTAGATTAGTATTATGGAAGGGGCGATCAGAGAGCCGTGGAAGTACAAAGACTACTTCTTCCGAACCCCGACTGATAGGTTGCGGCCGCTGAATTGAGGATTCCCGGTAAGGACGGCATCTTCTCCTAGAATAGAGATGATTTTATTTAAGAGCTCTTCGCCAACTTCTTTGTGGGTAAGCTCACGCCCGCGGAACATAATGATGATTTTCACACGGTCGCCGTCCTCTAGAAACTCACGAATCTTGCGGACTTTGATATTTAGGTCATTATCGCCGATTTTAAGGCCAAATTTAATCGTTTTAAGCTCGGACTGCTTTTCACGGGCCTTCTTGCGATTTCTGGCTTCCTCCTTTGCTTGTTGGTACTGGTATTTACCCCAGTCTATAACTTTGACGACAGGAGGGTCGGCGTTTGGGGCAATCTCCACTAGGTCTACACCTTGGTCTTCGGCAATTCTTAGGGCCTCGCGGCTTCCCATAATGCCGAGTTGCTCGCCGCTCTCGCCGATAACACGGACCTTGGAGTGGCGAATCTCGCTATTAATGCGAGTATGACTATGTTTACTAATGGGGATAACTCCTTGATTAAATACCTCGTTTATTATAGCAAATTTTAGCGACGATATCAAGGGGTTTTTATTTGATAATTAGAGAATTTTGAGTTTGGTCGAGCCGGAAGGAAAGAGCCTCAGAAATGTGTTCGGGAAGAATGAGATCTTTTTCCTCGAGGTCAGCGATGGTCTGAGCGACTTTTAGAGTTTTATAAAAACTGCGAGCAGAGAGGCTTAAGTTTTCAGCGGCGGAGCGGAGAAGCTTTTCGGCAGCGGGGCTTAGCGTCAAAAGTTCGGCGGCTTTGGCGGAAGAGAGAGAACCGTTGTTAACACAAGGATTCTGGTAACGGGCCCGTTGCCGCTCTAGGGCCTTTTGGATTTTGGCTCGGATTTCGGGAGTTTTAGAAGCTAAGCTTTTGGTGACTTTTGAGTTGGAAAGGCTCAGAGAGTCTATCGGGACTTTTTGGACGGCGACGCGTAAATCTATGCGGTCCAGGAGAGGTCCAGAGAGTTTCTTTTGGTAACGTTTGATTTCGGCGGTGGAACAAGTACAGAGATGGGTAGGGTCGCCATAGAACCCACAAGGGCAAGGGTTCATTGTAGCGATGAGCATAAAGTTGGCAGGGAAAGTTGCGCGAATTTTGGCTCGGGTGACGGTGATTTCACGGTCTTCAAGAGGTTGGCGGAGAGATTCAAGAACGGACCGAGGGTATTCAGGAAGTTCATCAAGGAAGAGTACGCCAAGATGCGCAAGGGAGATTTCGCCGGGAAGGATGGGCGAACCTCCACCGAGGATTGAAACGCTGGAGGCGGAATGATGAGGGGTGCGGAAGGGTCGGCTCTTGATAATGCCACAATTGGCAGAGAGAAGAGAATAAAGTTTGGTTAAGGGGATCTGCTCTTCGGGTGTGAGGCTGGGGAGTAAGCCGACGGCGGCACGCGCAAGGAGGGTTTTGCCGGCGCCGGGTGGGCCAGAAATTAGGATGTTATGATGCCCAGCAACGGCGATAGTAAGAGCTCGTTTGGCGATTTCTTGGCCCTTTATGTCATCAAGTGAATAGATTGATGTATCTGTTTTGGTTTTCTTTACAACACGTAGAGGTTGAGGGGCGGTTTGACCTTTCAGAATGAGGAAGAGCTCTAGCAAGGTGCTAACACCAATAAGCGTTATGCCTTTGACGAGCGAAGCCTGGGCGAGGTTTTCTCTTGGCAGAAAGACTTCTTTAAAGCCAAGTTCTTTGGCGGCTTCAACGATATTGATGATGCCGTGAACGGGGCGAAGAGAACCCTCTAAAGAGAGTTCACCGACGAAAATACGACCTCTAACATCCTTTGGCGCCAGTTGCTCAGATAAGAGTAGAATCGACAGCGCGATCGGTAGATCTAAATAAGTGCCGTCTTTTTGAAGGTCTGCGGGAGCAAGATTGATGGTAATTTTACTGGTCGGGAAAGAGAAGTTAGAATTAGCGAGGGCGCTTTTCACGCGATCTCTAGCTTCGTTGACGGTTCTAGCTGCCATCCCGACAAGATTAAAGGCAGGTAGGCCGTGGTTTTTATCGCCTTCCACTTCAACGAGGGCACCCGAAAAACCAGACGGAACTATGGAATATATTTTTGCTATCATAATTCCATCGTAATATGATTTTGAAAAAAATTACAAACATAACCTTGATATTTTTTGGTGTTGTAAAATATAAGTATTCTGTTTAGAATAGAGAGTGATTTTCTGGCCTAGATTGTAAATATTACACGCTCAAAATGGGTATGCTTAATTTTCTGGGGAGGGACTAGTAATTTTAAGGGATGTATGGTATAATAGGATTAGGTTTGGGGCTGACAAAGCTTAGACGGATTATTAACAGATATCAAGCACGACGATTTGTACCGTAAGTACTGAAAAAGTGAAGAAAAAACTTCCAAGCACGTAGCTTATCTACCTGCTTATGCCTAAACTTTTTATTAGGCTGGCCAAGGTGTGAGGTTCCATAGCATCTCTTGGCTATCAGATTATGGGAATCGAACCTCTGCGTAACGAACAGGGGCTTTAAATCAGTTATGACGGATCAAACAGTTTTTGTCTATTTACTCTGTTGATTCAAGTCGAGAATAAATTAAACAGACTATGCGTGTAGAATGGTATCCTTAAGATAGTTCGGACCCGGAGGCAGTATCCGGCAGCTCCACCAAAATTCAAATTGAAAGCCGCTAATGCGGCATTTTTCTTGCCTTGCTCGTCGGATAAGATGCGCTTCGGCAAGAGAAAATACTACCTTGGCGACTTTCATCTTTGGATTTGAGCTAGTAAGGCGCGCTTCGGTTGGAGGAAATATCAATTAGGCATAGAAAAAGTCCGGAAACTGCGAGGAACCGGACTTTTTATTAGAGTGTGGAGTTTTTTGGCTATGAATTTTTGTTTTTGCCTTTTGAATAATTTTTTTATTCAAAAGCTACCTCTATTATAGCGCCCGAAAATGCTAATGTCAAGGACTTTTTGAGCAAATTTTTTACGATTTTTTAATGAGTTTTCCACAAGTATTTTGGCTACAAAAAATACAACACGTGAGCGTTTTTTAATGCGCTTTTTAAAAAATGAAAATGTGTGGTTTTGAAATGATAAAAAAATGATTGGTTGGCTGCCGCGTGTTAGGAGCACGAAAAAAAATGCTCATATGGTGATAAGGGAAAATATCAAAGTGGTATGTGGAGGTTTATAAGAAGGCATAAAATTGAACAAAATATGTAAATGACAGTGTAGATTTTACAATGTTATTTTTGAGGAGGTTTGGCTATACTAATAGGGAAAAATGAACACAAAAATTATGTTTGTTGTAAAAAATACTGTAAAAAAGTTGCTCAAAAGACTTGATTTTTCAAGCCGCTTGTGCTACTATGGAGATAGTCAATACGACAAACAAAAATTAAACATAAAGGAAACAATATGAAGTATAAATAAGACGAAAGATTTGGCGGGCGAACTGGTAGCTGCTAGCCATAAATTACAACTAGGAACTACCACCAGCTCCGCCAAATCGGCGTCTTAGAGCGCGCTAACCCTTAAATCATTAGTACCTTAAAATAAACAGAATGATTAAAAGGATTAGTAAGGGCTATGCTCCATCTAGTGTGGAGCGGTCAAGAGCAAAAGAGGGAATAACAGTTGCGGCCAATAGTTTTTATTAAGGTGCCGGATAACTGCCCTCTTTTACTC
>CAZKNA010000042.1:0-3972 GCA_964554175.1 uncultured Candidatus Saccharibacteria bacterium
TCATTTATACTTTCAGCCAGGAGCCAATAAATCAGGCTCGCATAAATGACTTCTAGAAAATTAATTTAGGAGTTACTTATGAAAAACTTTAATATCAATAACAATACTAAAGAGCGCGTAGAAGTTATGGCCCTCTTTGGCTACGAAATGACCCCTTGCGAGCCGCTTTCTTTTAAGCGCAACAGGGATGAAGAAGCCGAAGAAGTCACCGAACTCCTCGAGTCTCAAGTCCGCTTCAGCGGCAATTTCGCCCGTCATATTTTCGATGTGATGGTCGGGAAAAGGCGCTGCAAACTTGAGTTTGATGCGAAGACCCTTTACTGGTATCTCGTAGCTTAGCTCTTTAGCAAAAATCGCTAGGTTTCTTAGCGATTTTTTGATATAATAAAGACAGTAATTAAGGGAGAAGCCTATGTTTGATACCAAAGATGAACAAAAGAAAATGGACGAGGTACTTGCCCGTTTTGACGGCGAAATGAAAAAGGTTCGCACCGGCCGCGCACATCCAGACATGCTTGCCGGCGTCAAAGTCGAAGCTTATGGCCAGTGGATGCCACTAAACCAAGTCGGCAACGTCACCATCGGCGATGCCACTATGCTTGTCATCACTCCCTTTGACCCTGCCAATATTGGCAACATCAGCAGTGCCATCCGCGCCGATTCCACTCTTGGTCTCAACCCTTCCGACGACGGTCGCATCATCCGCGTCCCGATCCCACCGCTCACCGAGGAACGTAGAAAGGAAATCGTCAAAACTGCCAGCACTAAAGTAGAAGAAGCCAAAGTTTCCATTAGAAACATCCGCGAAGATGCTAGAAAGGATATTAAAGCACTAGAGCTACCAGAAGATGCCAGAAAGCGTGCCGAAAAGGAAATTGACGATCTAACCAAAGATTACACCGATAAAATCGACGCCGCCTTCAAGGCCAAAGAAGCCGAAATTATGAAAATTTAAAAAGAGCCGGCTAAACGCCGGCCCTAAGGGGGTTATTTAAGTTTCTAGTTTCTCTTTTTCTAGTGTAATTTTTACAACTGTCTGCCAAGAGTCTAATTCCAGATCTTCCTTCATCGTATCTTTATTTTCAATACGCATTTTAACTAGCTCCCCCAAAAGGGAAATGTCTTGTTCGGCTTTCTTAAGCTGCTTCGAAAAAGACTCTTTGGACCGTTTACTATTGATCACTTCTAAATAGTTTTCAGCCAAGTCAACCAAAATTGTTTCCATTTCGGAGAATTCTTCAACGGCACCAGTCTTCATTGCTGCTTCCCAACTACTACGAAGCCTCAAGACTTCCGCTCCCAACAACCATTCTTCCGAATCGGGAGATTGCTGGTTTAAACCATCCGAGACTTCTATCATTAAGTCTTCTAAATGACCATTGGGTACTTCAGCATCAGACCCTTCAGTCTCAGAAAATCTCATGAGATAGCGTACCATCTCATTAACAACCCTATGAATATTACGAAGCACTAAACGCACTTTTTCAACATCGTCACATTCCGCTAATTTTAAAACTTTGAGCTTGCGATATTCATCAAAGAATTTATCTTCTAGGTAAAAGATATGGCTAGGATTTAAATCTAATCCCGTATCCATGATTTTCCGACAATCATCACGAAAATCTTTGGCAATGTCAACATCGGTTTTAAAAGCGCTAATTTCAACAGCCATGGAAGAATAATCTTTTTCAAGGAATACATCCTTCACATAATCACGTAGTTCATTTTCGTGACCCTTCGCGTTGATGGACTTAATCTTTTCAGAAAGAGGTTCCTTATTCTCATTTGATAATGGATTTTCGGCCATCCTTTTCGCTTTTCTAGTCTTCATGGAATCAGGTATTATAACAGATAATACCGGAATAAGTATCATTGATATTACCAAGGCAAAAATTGCAAATACCTCCAGAGCTTCGTTCATCCAAAACACCTCCTTATTAATGTACAAAAAATAACCCTAGCATATTATAACATAAAAACTCTTAAGGAGTCAATTTCTTAAAATCTATCTCGTGATACGGCACTTTCCAAAAAGCATAGATCGTCTTGCCATCGGTGGTCTTTTCTTTTATCTCGACTTTATTGTTACCGTCATAGTTCCAGTAGCCACCAATATCATAAATCTTCTTTTCATCCCAGCCAAGCGAAACGAGTAACTTCTTCATCATCCCAGCATAACCGCCTCCACCACACATCAAGAAAATCACCTTATCCTTCGGGAATAAATCCTCCAAAACTCTCGTCGACTCTTGATAATTTGCCTTATAAGAGCCATCTGACTTTAAAGTAAACAGCGTCGGGCCAGTATAGCCCTCTCCAACCGACTCCGGCGTGTCTGACACAGTCGCGATATATGGATAGGGAACAACTTGGAAACCTTTTATAAACCCAGAGAGGCGGCTATCACCCCCAACATTCTCGTATTCGCCCGGATCCTCTAGCATCCTAAGGTCCCAATAAACCGCATCGCTCCGATTCAAATATTTATCAATCGTTTTTTCATTAATGTTTTTATCTATCCCAAGCTCACCCCGCTGGCCACTATCTAGCTCTGGCTCCGGCAACTCTGCCAGGACCTCCCTGCTTGTGCCATTCTGACCAACCGTAATTCCAAAGAAAAACATCGTCCCCGCGATTACAACAGCTATCGCGACCGCGACGGTAGAGATAATCGCCCACGCTTTCTTGCTGTCCATTTCATTTTCTACCATATTATCTCCTTTGTTTTAATTATACACTACCTTGACCGTCCCGCCAAGTCATAATATAATATCCGTATGGACAAAAAAACGCTGAAACAGATGGTCCTTAATATCTTGATTTTCATCATCTTGCTTTCTGCAACTTTTTGGTTAGTCTTTAAAGACCAAGATATCAACCAGATCTTCAACGTCGCCAAGAGCGCCAACCCTTGGTTTTTATTGCTTGGTATCTTTTGTATGCTCATGTATTTCGCGATGGAGGCTATCAATATTAAAAGTATCTTAAAATCCTTTGGCGAAAAACTCTCTTTCTTAAAATCCTACAAATTCACGATGATAGGATTCTTTTTTGCCGCCATCACCCCTAGCGCCACCGGCGGTCAGCCACTTGAAGTTTATTACATGTCCAAAGAGAACATCCCTGCTGCCCACGGCACTCTCGCTCTCCTCGTCCAAGTCTGTGGTATCCAGGTCAGCACCATGCTACTTGGTATTATCAGTATGCTTTTAAACATCAATCTCTTAACCGGACCAGTACTTTGGCTATCCATTATCGGTCTCATCATCAACGGTATTGCTTTAATTGCTCTTCTAGTCTGCATATTCAACAATAAATTAACTCGCCGCCTCGTCAACGGCTTCATGTCTATTTTAAAACACGTTGGTGTTAAAAAACTAGAGAAAAAGCGCGCTTCCATCGACAAAAGCCTCGACCAATATGCCGAAGGGGCTAAATACATGAAAACCCACAAAAAGGAATTCGCCATGGCAATGTTCCGTGTCTTCATCCAGTTCTGCTTCTACTTCTCTGTACCATATTGTGTCTACCGAGCCTTCGGTCTCGAGGGAATGAGCTTCTTTGAAGTCTTTGCTCTCCAGGCTATCCTCTTTATGGCAACCAGTGCCCTCCCACTTCCAGGTGCCATCGGCGCCAGCGAATCGGTCTTTTTGAACCTCTTTGGCCTTGCCTTCGGCACCGAGCTGCTATCTTCCGCCATGCTCCTAAACCGCGGTATCACCTTCTACTTCTTCGTCCTACTCACCCTCTTCGTAGTCTTCATCAATATCATCAGAATTAAAAACCACAAAAAAGAGAGCAACTAAGTTGCTCTCTTTTATTATTTGTCAGCCTTTTCTTTCTTTGCCGCTTCTTTTTCAGCCTTCTTGACCTTGTTGCCAAGCGAAGCTTTAAGAGCGGCCGCCTTTGCCGCGCGAGCCTTAAAGCGATCTACGCGACCCTCGGTATCGATAATCTTCTCTTCACCAGTGA
>CAZKNA010000043.1:0-3286 GCA_964554175.1 uncultured Candidatus Saccharibacteria bacterium
GGTAAAGGAAGCGGATTTTAAGTCCACCGCGTATACCAATTCCGCCACTTGGGCACCTGCCATTATTATATCATAGTAAAAAGATTAAAGCCACCCTATAAAGGGTGGCTTGTAAGTTACTTGGTTCCGAAAATCCTATCGCCAGCATCGCCAAGTCCCGGCACGATATAGCCATCCTTGTTCAGGCCTTTATCCAAACAACCAATATAGAGTTCTACATCCGGGTGGTTCTTCTGTAATCGATCAATTCCCTGCGGAGCAGCAATGATACACATAAACGTAATACTCTTACAACCAGTTTCCTTTACCCGAGCAATAGCAGCATCGGCCGAGCCACCGGTAGCAAGCATCGGATCAAGAACGAAGACCTGCCTCTCATCAATTCCTTTGGGTTGCTTGTTAAAATATTCCTGCGGCTCCAAAGTTTCTTCGTCGCGGAACATACCGAGCATACCAGTCCGAGAATTCGGGACTATTATCTTAACGGCATTTTCCATAGCAAGCCCAGCCCTCAAGATTGGCTCTATAATCAGCTTCTTCCCAGCGATTCTCCTGCCGACCGTTACGCAAATTGGAGTTTCAACCACATACTCTTCCATCGGAAGCTTCTGCATTGCTTCCGAACAGATTAGCATAGTGACCTCCTCCACCAGCCTCCGAAATTCAGAAACCTTTGTGTCTTTATCTCGCATAACATTGATCTTATGCGAGATCAACGAATGCCAGCTCAAGATATGTGTACCGTGAGCGATGCTAACTTTCGGATAAGGCACAATCAAAGACCTTTCTTTTTCTTCAATTCTAGCCTTTTCCTGTTCAGTTAATTCTATATCAGGATTTCCCATTGGACCATTCCCCCTTTCTGTTAATATGCGGCCCACCGGTTACTGTGCCATATTATATCACTTTCATAGCCCCTTTTCAATAACAAAATGTGGCTCCTCGCAGAAGCCGCATTTTCTTTTGTCGGGTGTCTCTCAACTTCACCCGATTTCTAGTTTTATTTTAACACAAGCATAAAGTCGTTGTCAATATTGATTTTTCACAAAATTGATGGTAGTTTTACACAGGCCCTAACAGGGGAAAACCGAACACTTTCATCTTGACAAATCCTGGAATTATTCTTTGGACATAAAGACTGTTTTTTGTTATAATCTAAGTATGAATAGGGTTCCACTAGCAGAAAGAATGCGGCCACAAAGTTTAAGCGAGGTAATCGGACAAGACGAGATTATCGGCGAGGGCAAGATTTTGACGGAAATCGTGAAAAAAGGCGAGCCGGTGAATTTAATTTTTTGGGGGCCACCAGGTACTGGTAAAACTACTCTAGCTAGAATCCTTGCAAAAGAATATAAAGCAGATTTTGTAGAACTTTCGGCTGTAACCTCTGGTAAAAAAGATATTGAGGCGGTAGTAGAAAGAGCTAGGCAAAATTGGAATCTACAGATAAGAACGGTTTTGTTCGTGGATGAGATTCATCGTTTTAATAAAGCTCAGCAAGACGCATTTCTGCCGCACGTTGAGTCGGGGCTAATTATTCTAATTGGCGCCACGACGGAGAACCCTTCTTTTGAGGTGATTTCCCCGCTACTGTCGCGCTCTAGAGTAGTAGTAGTAAAGCATTTATCCCGTGATGACATTTTAAAGGTAATTGATAGAGCCTTAAAAGCGGAGAAGACCACTAAAAAGATTGATAAGAAGGCAAAAGAATATCTGGCGGAGCTTTCGGGCGGAGATGCGAGAAGCGCGCTGGGAGACCTAGAGCTGGCGCTGTCGCTGGCTGGGCCTAATAAGATCACCATTGACATTGTCAAAGAGGCGGCGGGGCGAAAGGTACCCGGCTATGACAAGGCCGGAGATGGGCATTACGACAATATTTCAGCGTTTATTAAGTCTATGAGGGGTGGAGATGTGGATGCGGCGCTTTATTACCTAGCTCGGATGGTAGAGGCTGGCGAAGACCCGAAATTCATTGCCCGGCGGATGACGATTTTTGCTTCTGAAGATATTGGGTTGGCTGGGAATGGTGGGCTAAATATGGCGGTAGCGTGTTTCCAAGCAGTAGAGAGAATTGGGATGCCAGAATCGGGGCTGATTTTGGCACACACGACAGTAGCCCTAACAAGGTCCAAGAAGTCTCGCGCTACTACTGATGCTTGGTATGCCGCTTTGGATTTAGCCCGTAAGTCTATGGGGCTCCCGGTGCCGGTTCATCTTCGTAATGCGCCGACGAAGTTGATGAAGGATTTGGGCTTTGGCAAGGGCCAAAAATGGGAGGCAGGCTTTCATCTTGATAAGTCCTACCTCCCAGATGAGATTTCAGATCAGAAGATTTTTAAAGATTAGTCGCCAAGCTCGGCGATAGCTTGATTAACACTGATATTGGGGATAGCTGTAAAGACGACAGTGTTGCTATATGTGCCGCCATAGATGTTAACTTTAACTCTAGCGCCAATAGTGACTTCGGTATCGTCCTTGGTGGCCGGACCGTTATAGACTTTGGCACGAGGAGCATCAGCGATTACGCCAGGGTATTCCGCTGGGTTATCAGTATTTGGTTGAACTGGGTAATAAGTGTTGCCCCCATCTACTGAATAACCCCAATGGCTTTCTGGGAAATCAGCCACCGCTGTTTCACCCTCTAGAGCGTGGATACGATCTGTAATGCCATTCTGAGTTAGAGCATTATCCGCCCTATTGGTCGTGATGAAGAGTGAATACCCACTCGGGTCATTGGTGCTAACCTCCACATTTACTACACCGGTACCGAGCTCATTGTTCACAACTTCAATCGGGAGAGTCCCCGTCTCGTCCGCGCCTGTGACCGTGACCGCAATTATTGGAGTAATCCCAACCGAAACCTCCGTTACACTAGAATCTTCTACGGCGCTAGTGTTCTCGGTCGGGATAAGAACAGATTGCCCCACGAAAGCGCTCAGTAGCGCAAACGAGGCAAAACCTAGTGCCCAGAGATAGTTGTCTCTTTTTAATCTCATCTTTTATACCTTTTTGTTTTTTTAATATGACCTTTTATATACCCCTATAATACCATAAGCGTAAAGAAATTACAAGACTTTTCTTAAAGATTTTTCCACAAAATAAAAAATGGTGGGGGCGAATTGGGTAGGCATTAACAGTCTATAGAGAAGATATTCGGAAAAAACTAAGTGTAGTCATTCTATAAAAAGAAGCCCCTGCGGTAGGAGCATTACACCCCGTGCAAGAACTTCGATAAATGAAAGCCCCGAACCTGCGTTACAACGCTGCCTGACGAGCTTTCGCTAAT
>CAZKNA010000044.1:0-2984 GCA_964554175.1 uncultured Candidatus Saccharibacteria bacterium
AAGCGGTATCAAAATCAAGGCGTTGATTAATCGTCGCGACAATTCCCTCTTTAAAGAGCTGTCCAATCAGCGTCGTGACCGACAGCCCGAGCGCATTCGCGAGTTCATCAACTGTAATCGAACCAGCAATCTGAATCACCTTATCTTGCATCTTTACGCTTCTCCTTTCCACCCGAAAAACTCCTTCTATTATATCACAAGCCTATTTTCGGGGCAAGCTAAAAAGTGTGTTATAATAAACCTATGAAAAATATTGTGGAGATAAAGCATTTTAAGATGGGTTTTGGCAATAAAACCATCATTAAGGACTTGTCTTTCGATGTCAAAGCTGGCGAAATCTTCGGGTTTCTCGGCAGCAACGGCTCCGGCAAGACAACCACCATTCGGACTTTACTAGGTTTTTACGAACCGATAGCAGGCGAACTACTTATCGACGGCAAGCCCTACGACCCAGAAGACACCAATATCACAGTTGGCTATCTACCAGAAGAACGCGGCCTTTATCGCAAGGAAAAGGTCATCGATAACATGGTTTACTTTGGCGAGCTAAAAGGCCTCAAAAACCCCAGAGAATGGTCTATGAGCTATCTAAAGCGCGTCAAACTAGAAGACAAGGCTGATATGCGCCTTGAGAAGCTATCTGGTGGCCAGCAGCAGAAGGTTCAGCTCGGCATCACCATCATGAACAACCCTAAGCTCCTCATTCTAGATGAACCGACCAAGGGCTTCGACCCAATCAACCGGCGCCTTCTCATGGAAATCATTGAGGAACTCCATAAAAAAGGCACCGCTGTCATCTTAATTACTCACTACATGGACGAAGTCGAAAAGCTCTGCGACCGCGCCATTCTCTTGAAAGACGGCGTCGCTCACGCCTACGGCACTATCGCCGAGATTAAAAAGCAGCACGGCGGCAAGTCTTTAGAGCAAATTTTTGTAGATGTTTATGGAGGTAATGATGAGTAAAAGCAGTCAACTATTCGCAGTCACTAAATTTGAATTTATCCGCCAAATCAAAAAGCCAAGTTTCTGGGCTTCCATCCTTCTCATCCCCATCCTTCTTGGTGTCACTTTCCTGATCTCGTTTATTGCTTCTTCTAGCCGGCCTGAAGATATCAAGATAGACGAAAATACCAAAATCGCCATCACCGACGAGGCCAACATTTTACCGTCCGATAGCCCCCTTCTAATCAAAGGCGGCCGTGACAAGGGCGTCGAAATGATCAAAAACAAAGAGACAGATTTCTATTTCTTCATCCCTTCCGACTTTGAAAAGACCAAAAAGATTGATTTCTATCACATTTCTGAAGGCCTCGATATCTTTGGCACCGAAAGCGCCATCATCAAGACCGTTTTAAAACAAGCTATTTCTAAAAACTTCAGCGAAACCGAGATTCTGGCCCTAACCGGCAACTTCGAAGTTACCGATAACAAACTAAATTCCAAAGGCGAAGATTCCAACGCTCTCGGCAAAGCCGTCATTCCCCTAGCAATTCTAGTTGTCTTCTTCATCTTTGTCTGTCTCTTTGGTAACCGCCTGCTCATGACCGTCGTCGAAGAGAAAGAAAACCGCATCTCCGAAATGATTTTAACTAGTGTCAGTGCCAAGCACCTCATTGTCGGCAAAATTTTTGCCATGATGTTACTTGGTATTATCCAAATTCTAGCTTTCGTCCTACCAGCAATTATCATTCTATTTATTTACCGCGACAACTCAATGGTCAGCCCAATCCTATCTTCTATCGAAATCAACCCGCTAAGCATCCTTACTAGCGCAATCCTGTTCTTCTTCTCTATCTTCCTCGTCATCGGCGCTTGCACCTTCATTGGCGCCATCACCCCAACCGCCAAAGACGCTTCCCAGTTCATCGCTCCAGTCATTATCAGTGTCGTACTTCCCTTTTATTTCATCCAGGCGTTCTTCGTTCCAGATCCTAGCGTAGCAGTACAGGTTCTAACTTACTTCCCGCTTTCCTCACCTGTTGCTTTAATGCTTCGCACCGCCTTTGGCACTCTCTCCACCCCAGAGCTCATCATCGGCCTCGCCGAGCTCGTCATCGTTTCCATTCTCGTCATCCATCTCACCATCCGCACCTTCCAAAGAAACGCCATCAACTTTGAGCTTGTAAAACCAAAACTTTCTATTAGAAAAAAATAATTTAAAAGCAAACTACGTGTTATAATAGAGGTAGTAAAAAGGAGATTTTTATGGCTGAAGAAGCTGAAACCAAGAACAACAAAAAGATAATTGCTATTGTTGCTGCAGCGATTGTCGTAATTGCCGCCGTGGTAGTTACCATCATCCTCATCAACAATAACAAGGGCAAAGACAATAACGACCAAGGCAACAATCAAACTACTACTTTGAACGATGACTTCTTCAAGTCTACTGACAACAAGGTCGTCCTCACTACTGCTTCCAACAGCACTGATTCATCCGTCGCTAAGAAAGTCCACCAGGTTTACACCCTTGATGGCGACAAAATCACTGGCCTCAAAGTCTACAGCGAATTTGATTCTGAAGAATCTGCCAAAGCTACCGACGCTAAGCCAGAGATGGAAGAAGGCGTCAAGTCCGGTAAGTATGTCGACCACAAAGTTGAAGGCAAGTATATCATCGTCACTATGCCAGAGTCTATGTACCAGTCCGTCACTGCTGAGCAAATCAAAGCAGCCGCAGCCGCCATTGAAGAGGCTGTCCAAAATGGCGTAGATCAGCAGACTCAAACTCAGACTCAAACCGAGACTCAGACTACCGAAACCGAGACTCAGTCTACCGAAAGCACTACTAGTAGTTCTACCTCTAGCGAAGCCGAGGAATAATCTTAGCTTCAAACCACCCCATTTCGGGGTGGTTTTTTGTACCACCCGAAGTTCTTCTCTACGACGTAACAGATAAAAAATAGCCCTTTTAAGGCTACTTGTCCAGTCTGGCTCCCCGGACTGGATTCGAACCAGTAACATTTCGGTTAACAGCCGAACGC
>CAZKNA010000045.1:0-2677 GCA_964554175.1 uncultured Candidatus Saccharibacteria bacterium
CAGAAAAACAAATCAAGAGATTAAGAAGCCTAATACAAGAGGCCGAGACTAATTTGTCTGCGGCACGCGAGTTGCTGATTTCAGTGCTCGGCGATGGCGAAACTATTACCGCTCCTCGCGATACAGTAGTTAGCTCCCCAGAGGGTAAGATTATTGAGGGTGTCTTTGATGGCGAAATTATGATTGACCAAGAAGGTAAGAATCATCCAGTCCCAGCAAACTACGCCTCAAAGTCCAAGCTCGTTGAGGGTGACATTATGAAGTTGACCATCACCCCAGAGGGTCGCTTGCTTTACAAGCAGATTGGCCCAGTAGAGAGAAAGACCGTGATTGGCACTTTGACTCATCACGATGATAAGTATTTTGTAGAGGTTGCGGGCAAAGAGTACCGTGTCTTGTATGCTTCAGTGACTTATTTCCGCCTGAAAGAGGGCGCACAGGTGTCGGTAGTGATTCCGGCCAACAATAAAGACGCTACTTGGGCCGCCGTTGAAGCTGCGCTTTAAATATAGTATAATATAGATATTGGGGTGGCTGTTCATTAAAGTATGGGAGGTGATTTTGATGTTGATGCCGCGAAAGAATTCTTATTTTATGAGAGTGTTTTATTGGGATTGGGACGAAGAACATTTGGCGCCGGTATTCATCAAAATACCGCTTGCGTTGCTTTCGCCATCTAGGGAGATGATGCGGCTCTTGATTGCTCTTGAGAATTTCTACAATGTTGATTGTTATTTAGTAATCGAAGAGATTGAGGAAAATTACTCAGGAGATAAAATCGGGTTTTATCCGTGTGGGGTCGTAACCTCAGAGACGCTGATTATAACTGCATTTTTAGATGACGAGACTGAGGCTATTTGTGGAATGACAAGTTATGCCGGTGAATACGAGATAGTGTCGATAGATGATGAGGAAGGTTTCGTGGTTTTAACTGCCGACGAACATCTGGCGGATTATCTAGATTTAGAATATCTTGAGGACGTAACGGATTTGCACCGCCAATACCTAGAGTCGATTGACTACGAAGACTATGAGGAGAATGTCTATTTCCCAAACGCACTTTATCACCATTAAAAAAGCCCGAGAATGTTTCTCGGGCCTTTTTGGTTTAGAATGTTTTAGCCTAGAATGTTTTCAACGGCGATGGATGGGCCTTGGGAAGTCGTGATAAAGATAGACTTGACGAAGGCGCCCTTGACGCTGGCTGGCTTCTGAGATTTGAGAGAATCAAAGAAGGTATTGGCGTTTTCAAGGAGTTTATCGGTGCCGAAGGAAACTTTGCCGAGGCCGATATGGACGATAGACTGCTTGTCTACGCGGTACTCAACCTTGCCGGCTTTGGCTTCTTTGACAGCCTTCTCAATATCAGTAGTAACGGTGCCGGCCTTTGGATTTGGCATGAGGCCTTTCGGACCAAGGAGACGGGCGAATTTACCGAGTTTTGGCATATAAGCTGGGGTGGAGATGAGAACGTCGAAGTCGATGGTTCCCTTTTCAAGCTGTTTTAGGAATTCCTCATCTTCGGCGATATCAGCACCGGCGGCCTTGGCTTTCTTGCACTCATCTAGTGGAGCAAAAACGGCGACCTTGACGGTTTTACCGTTGCCGTTCGGAAGAACAACGGTGGTTCTAATGTTTTGGTCGGCCTGACGTGGGTCTACGCCGAGACGGACGTGAGCTTCAACGCTGGCGTCGAATTTGACCGGAGAGGTCTTGGTGGCAAGCTCAATAGCATCTTTGAGGGTATAGATTTTGCCTTTTTCAATAAGTTTGGCAGCTTCTTGGTATTTTTTGCCCCTTCTTTCAATTTTTGGGCGGACGATAGGAGTGGCACCTTTTGGTTTTTTCTCGGCCTCGGCGGCTTTAGCCTCGGCTTTTCTTTCTTGGCGCTCTTCTTCGGCCTTGACTTCTTCGATGTGCTTTTTAGACTTTTTACCGGACTTAGCAAAGTGCTCTTCTTCCTCGGCTTCGGTCTTGCGGGCCTCGGTAGGCTCGCCCTCGATGTCGACGGTCTTAGAGTTTTTGATTTCTTCTTCCGCAGCTTTAGCAGCAGTTTCGACGGCTTTGTCGTCGGTGGCTTTCTTAGTGGCCATAGATATAATCCTTTCTGTGGTAGTAACGCGCAAAATGCGCTCCCAACCTGATTTAATAATGGATTTATTATAACAAATTTTAAAGATTTTTACAAGAGTAAAAAGAGATGGTGGCTTCGGCGACGCCATGAGTACTATAGGTGGTGACCAAGAGCCTGGTGACGCACTTGTAATTGTTCTATTGTTAAATTCAAAGTCGCGCCTTGCGGCGCGCTCTGATTACTAGGCGGGGACGAACCCAGACCTAGGTGAAGTATTTTTATTATAGCCTGTTTTGTTACTTGTTGTCAAGGATTTTAGGCAAGGGTTAAAATGCTTGGGATGTTTATGGCTAAGGGCCAAAATGATGGTTAAAGAAATACAATTTTACAACAACTTGTATTGCTATGTTATAAAAACCCTAAATTACCTTCTTTAAGCGCTACTCGCCGCCTGCTATCCGCCGAATAATTACAACAGCTAGCCTATCTTCGGAACGCCTAAATTTGGGCGTTCCTCAGATAGGTAGCAGCTGTAATTATTGCGGGGCGAGTAACGCATTGCTTAAAGAAAGTAATTTAGGGTTTCTGGACTATATAGTATAT
>CAZKNA010000046.1:0-2456 GCA_964554175.1 uncultured Candidatus Saccharibacteria bacterium
TTTTTATGTTATAATATTATTATGTATCGTCCAGGGAAAAAGTTTTCTAAACCAGAGCTTTCGCGCGTGATAAACGGGGATATTGAGATCAAGTCCGAAACTCGCAAAGATCGCAAGCGCGCCGATTTGATTTTGGTGGAACAACATCCCGAGTTCAACCGCAGTACCCTCCAAAATTTTATCAAATCTGGCTACGTTTCTCTAAACGGCGAAATCATCAAAAAACCAAACGCTGAAATTGAAGCTCTAGACGACGAAACCTGGCCAATTTTAAACCTAAAAGTTCCAGAAAGGGAAACGCCACCAGATGTCAAAGACCTTACTATTTATGAAGACGACAATGTTATAGTTATTAATAAACCTGCCGGCCTCCTCTCTATGGCCAAAGGCAAGTTCACCACCGAGCCAACCCTAGAAGATTACGGCCTTCTCGTTCACCGCCTAGACCGTGACACCTCCGGTGTCGTCATTCTCGCCAAAAACGAAGCCACCCAAAGTTTTCTAAGAAAGCAATTCCAGGAGCGAAAAACTCACAAGACTTATTTCGCCGTCGTAGAAGGCCACCCAAAACTAGACGAAGCCAAAATTGATTTACCGATTGAGCGCAGCATCAAATCTCCCACCACTTTCATCGTCAGCCCATCCGGCAAACCGTCCGTCACTTTCTATAAAGTCATAAAATCAAACGACAAATATTCGCTTCTAGAATTAAAACCTATCACCGGCCGCACTCATCAACTCCGAGTCCATCTAAAATACCTCGGCCATCCCATTCTTGGCGACAAAGTTTATGGTGACAAACCTGCAGACCGCCTCTATCTCCACGCCGCCTCGCTTGAAATCACTCTCCCCGGCGGAGAAAGAAAAACTTTCGAAAGCCCGCTCCCAAAGGAGTTTGAAGATGTTCTTCGATAATCTGGCAGACCTCCCACATATCGCCGAAAAATCTGGCTTTTCAATTTTTATCATAGATAACAAAACTATTAATTCTATCAACACCGGTAAAAAGCGCATTAAAACCGCGGTAAGTTCCGCTCCGTTTGAGTTCCCGACCGACTCTTTCTTCCTCACCCCCGACAAAGGCGCAATCAGAATCGCCCAAATTCGCGACCTAGAGGTCGAGATGCCTACTAAAGAAACCCACCCTCGGTTTTTCGTCATTAAACACGCCGACCTCATGAACGAACAGGCCGAAAATGCCGCTTTGAAGCTACTGGAGGAGCCAAAAGAGAATTGCCACCTTGTTTTTCTCGCCTCTGACCCTACTGCCTTTCTCCCTACCGTCCTTTCTCGTGCTTCAGTCTATGTTTATAAAACTGAAAATCCCCTTGAAAGTCCTCCAACAGTCGAAGTTGAAGTTCTAAAAAATGCCAAACTTCTACTTTCTTCCTCTAGTAGGGAAACTCTAAATCTAGTCAACGCCTGGACCGACAAAAAAGACAAAAAAACTCGCGGAGAAATTCTCCAAATCCTAAACGTAGCCATAGAGCTCTCCTATAAATCATATTTTAAAACTGGCAAAACCGGCTTTCTTAAAAAACTCCCAAGCCTCCTCAAAACTTACGACAATATCAAAGGCAACGGCCACATAAAGTTGCAACTTGTAGCTAACTTATGCTAAAATAGTACTATGTTAGGTATCCTAATAATCTTAGTTTTTACTGTTTATCTAGTATTCTTCTTCCGTGAGAAAAAGCCGGCAAAGAAGAAAGAGAAAGTCGATCCAAAGATTGATACTCAGATGAAAAAGCTCTGGACTATCGCCCAAGATTCAATGCGCGAGAGAAAACCTGTTCGCGCCGAAAAGGCTCTGCTCACAATCTTGAAGTTCGACGAAAAAAATGCTGCCGCCTACAACCGTCTCGGTATCCTTTATGCTAAAAGCCAGAAATTTGACGAAGCGATTGAATGTTTTGAGATCGCCCAATCGCTTGATAACAACCCATCTTCGCTCCATAATGCTGGCCTTATTTATCTTGAAACTGGCGCTTATGAAAAGGCTGCGATGGCCTTCCGCCAAGCGCTTGAAATGGAAGGCGATGTCCCGGCCCGTTTCCTTGCTCTCGCCAAGGCCGAGGAAAAACTAGGAAATCGCAAAGCCGCCATTGAAGCTTTAGAGGCCGCCTACGACCTAGATCACACCACTACTACCCTTCGCCAGATTCTCTCTATCTATGAATCCACCGGCGATACCGAAAATGCTACCGCCACCATCGCCCGTATTGAAGCCCAAATCGCCGAAAACGAACTCGCCCGCAAGAAGAAACTTGCCAAACGCCCCCTCAATCGGCCCCGCAGAAAAGTATAGCCCATAAAAATGGAGCCGAGTATCAGACTTGAACTGATGACCTGCCGCTTACAAGGCGGCTGCTCTACCAGCTGAGCTAACTCGGCCCACAAAACAATGGTGCTGGAAGTAGGACTCGAACCTACGAAGGCCGAAGCCGAGAGATTTA
>CAZKNA010000047.1:0-2288 GCA_964554175.1 uncultured Candidatus Saccharibacteria bacterium
CCCTCTATGATGGTTCCTACCACGATGTCGACTCCTCCGAGCTCGCCTTCAAACTTGCCGGTTCTCTCGCTACCCGCGAAGGTATCGCCAAGGCTTCTCCAGTACTTCTCGAGCCAGTTATGAAACTTGAAGTTACCACCCCAGAGGAATTCATGGGCGACGTCATCGGCGACATCAACTCTCGCCGTGGCCGCATCGACGCTATGGAAGATATCGCTGGCGGCGCCAAGCTTATCAAGGCTTTCTGCCCGCTCGCTAACCTCTTCGGTTACACCTCTGACCTCCGCTCGATGTCTCAGGGTCGCGCCGCTTCCTCTATGGAGCTCTTCGCTTACGAAGAAGTACCACCAAACGTCGCTCAGGAAATCATCGCAGAGCGCGCTGCAAAATAACAAAACAAAAAACTCCCCCGAAGCCTTAAGCTTCGGGGGTTTTTGGTATGGTTTTCATAAATTTTTTGCTATAGAGTCGCACATTTAATACGATCATAGCAATCTCAATTACGACCATAAACACGGTGACGTACCAGCGCAGGGTATGTAAACTCCCTACAATCAGGTATATCACCCACAACACCGATACAGGCGTCATTGAGCCCTCAAAGGTGCTTGGATACATCGTTGAGTAGTCCGCGGTAAACTCCATATATTTAGTGTTTACATTCTCCGGATCTTTCTCGAGCGGCTTTTTGACCTTCTCCTCGTACACTTTGAGGATCCAATCGTCCATTTTTTGCTCTTTCTCCTTAGCCCAAAACACAGAGACAAAGGTCAGGTATATCAGTGCCAGCCAAGCGACCGCCTTAAAAATAAAGGCGATATTGAGACTAGCAGAGAACAAACCCAGTGCTACGGTCGGGCAAGCAATGATAAAAGATGGGGCTACAATAACCGTATTCATCCAACGCTGATAGTCCGCAGACTTATTCCGCTTTGCCACCAACTCGATGTTCGGAACTACTCTTACTCTTACGTTTTCTTCTGCCATTAAAGAACACCCCCTTTGAAACTAAACAATAGTTATTCTAATATTATAGCATAAAAACTAAAAAAACACAAGTAAAAAGCCGGGGTCTTTCACCCCGGCCTTTTGGAGATTCGGGCTCTCCAATAAGCCACTTATTTAGTTACGATCCGATTGACTCTCATCCGCGCATCATCATCGTTACACCCATAGCTTCACCTCCTTTCAAGCAGGCCTTCCCAAGTCTTACAAACGTAATCCTTCCCGCCAACCAGCAAAGACACCGGTATCAGAAGCATTGGCTGGTCGGATTTGTCCGAAACCAAAATTTTGTTCCCAAACTGGTCTGAGACTACTGCCTTCCTCCTGTTGAGATATCCACCCAGCAGGTTCGTTACGCCTTCAAGGAAGGTCTGATAATCTGCGCTATCGTATATGAACAGCGCATAATTAGCGGCCGCATAACGGGGCTCATCTTCCATCATAAACTGTGCCAGCCTAAACTTGGGCACATCTAATACGCCGGGAAGAAACCCCTTGTATCTTGCTTTACAGCCCAGAGGGTCTGCCAGCAAGGGGTTTTCGTTGGCGGAAAGTGCCACCTGGAACCAGTTCTGACGCGGCTGCCGATTCGGGATATGTCTTGGGAAATTGAGCTTGATTTCAACAGTACCACCTTTAGAGATGGTACGACCCTCGTCAAAATCAATTGCCCCAAGATATTCTTGAAAATATCTTGATTTCTCCAGAATTATGCGCTCGTCATTCACGAACACAGGCTCTTGGTAAAGCATATTAAGCTCCACCGGATCTAAAACTACCTTATCATATGACATTTTACACCCCCTTAACTCTTGAATATGATAACCATCACATTGTATCATAAAATACTAAAAATTTCAAGCAATTTCCCTCTTTACAACCTCCAAGAAATCATGTAGAATAGTAGTAAGTGTCTGGAGATGGTTTTTATTAGTGCTCACAGACAAATTAAATAAAAGGAGAATAACGAATGGCAAATTTTGACCGTTCCAAGCCGCACATCAACGTAGGTACCATGGGCCACGTTGACCACGGTAAAACCACTCTTACCGCTGCTATCACTGCGGTTCTAGCAAAAAAGCTTCCAAGCGAAGTTAACAAGCCGGTCGCTTACGACCAAATCGACAACGCTCCTGAAGAGAAGGCTCGCGGTATTACTATCGCTACCTCCCACCAGGAATACGAGTCCGAAAAACGTCACTACGCCCACGTTGATATGCCGGGCCACGCCGACTACATTAAAACATGATTACTGGTGCTGCCCAGATTGATGGTGCTATCCT
>CAZKNA010000048.1:0-2143 GCA_964554175.1 uncultured Candidatus Saccharibacteria bacterium
CCTTCGCCGGAGCCACCTCCGTTTGAAGCTTGCTCGCAGCGTTAACAAGAAATCTCCGGTTAAAGCCTTTGAGACTGCGAAGAAAACCCCAAATCTTAAGGTTAAAACCGTTAAAAAAGAGGCAAAAAAGAAGTAGCGTATGGCAAGTAATCGGCATTTAGGTAGAATTATATCTCTCCAGAGCTTATATGAGTATGAGTTCAGGAGTAAGGCGGGCGATACTACGGCCGACATTGATACCATTATCGCGAAAAATATTGTGCCTTACGAAAAGGCTCTTGGGGATACAGAGTTTGTCTACGCCTTAACAAGAGGAGTTCTTGATAAGACTAAACATCTTGATGAGGCGCTTCAGCCTATCGCCCCAGAGTGGCCGATTTCTAGCATCGCGGCGATTGACCGCAATGTCCTACGAATTGGCTACTACGAGCTAGAGTTTTCCGGTGAAACCGTACCGCCAAAAGTTGCTATCAACGAAGCTGTAGAGCTCGCAAAGGCCTTTGGCTCGGATAACTCTTCTAAGTTTATCAATGGAGTTTTAGGGACAGCCTTGAAAAACCTGCGTCCCGATTTTGAGGATATAAATGAACAATCAAACAAGAATGATAAGGCCGATTCCGGCGGAAAAGCGTCCGCTCGGAAGAAGTCAGAATCTGCCGAAAAGAAAGATTCCGGAGGCTCTGCCGACTAAGTCGTATAGAGAGTCACCCTTTTCTAAACTTTTCCGTAAAAAACCTGCGATTAAGGAGATCGTGCGCGAGCCGACTTCTGGCGGTATTGTCTTCCGGATGAGCAGGGATCAGAAGGATATTGAAATCCTTTTGATTCAAGATTCTAAAAACCGCTGGACCATCCCAAAGGGTCACATTGAGCCGGGTGAAACCGCCAAGGCTACCGCCGTGCGTGAAATCGGCGAGGAGGCCGGACTTCACCACGTTGAAGTTTTGACCTGGCTGGGAAAGATTCACTTTAAATATCGCCGTATGGACAAACTTGTCCTTATGACCACCCAGATTTATCTCGTCCGCGCCCTTGATTCCCACGAGATTCCAACCAAAGAAAAGTGGATGAACGGCATTAAGTGGTTTAAGTTTAACGACGCTCTAGATGCGATTGAATATGAAGATATTGAAAAACTAATGTTAATTGCGAAGAAAAAGATTCGCGCAGGGGAAGTATAATGAAAAATACTGATTTTTTAAGCCAAGAAGAAATTGATAAATATCAAGATTTTGCGAAAAAAAGATTAGGATTTAAGTTTAAAGACCCGGATCTCCTCGTTACCGCGCTCACTCATAGAAGCTATGTCAATGAGCACCTAAAGACTTGTCCAGAGCACAACGAGCGCCTAGAGTTCCTAGGGGATGCTATCTTGGAATTAGTCAGCTCAGACTTTCTCTATCGTAATTTTGGCGAGCCCGAGGGTGTGATGACCTCTTGGCGCTCCGCCCTTGTCCGCACCGAATCCATCGGCGACGCTGGCTACAAACTCGGCTACGAGCCTCTTGTTCGTCTGTCTAGAGGGGAACAAGCTGGCCCTTCGCGCTCCCACGACGTGATTATGGCAGACTGTTTTGAAGCAGTTATCGGTGCGATTTATCTAGATCAAGGTTTCAAAACTGCCCGTGAGTTTATTTATAAGCATATCTTGAGTAAAATCAAAGAGGTTCTAAGGCGTGAATCTTGGCGCGACCCTAAGTCGCATTTCCAGGAGCTTTCCCAGCAGTTTGACGGCATTCCGCCTCAGTACCGCACGCTCAAAGAGGAAGGCCCTGATCATGACAAGACCTTTACTGTCGCTGCGTATGTCGGCAATGAGCTGCTTGCTACTGCCTCTGGTCATTCCAAACAAGAGGCTCAGGTGGCTTGCGCTGAAAAGGCCGTTCAGATTTATCACAAAAGATATGCCAAAGAACTCCCGCCTCACGAGATTCCTGAAATGCTTTGCCCAGACTGGCTAACTTCTGCCTATCCAATTTAGGCTTGTAAAAATTACTAAACTGGTGTATAATAAGCCTCACTATAAGTTAACAAGGAGAAAATATGCTAGCGATTCGCATGCAACGTAATGGCCGAGCGCACTACCCAACGTATCGGATAATCGTCCAAGAAGCGCAGCGCCATCCCCTTTCGGGTCGCGTTG
>CAZKNA010000049.1:0-2012 GCA_964554175.1 uncultured Candidatus Saccharibacteria bacterium
AGGCTGAAAAGATCAAGCTTCCAGCTTGGGTCAAGGCTGCTCCGGTCAAAAAGACTGCCGCCAAGCACGCTGACAAGCTTCGCAAGAACCAGCCAAAGGAAGCCCCAGCTACCGAAGAGGCCCCAGCTGAAGCTCCGGCTGAAACTCCTGCTGAGGAAGCACCAGCTACTGAAGAAACTCCAGCCACAGAAGCAGAAACGTGATATAATAAAACTACAGCAACTTAAATTCCGAAAAAGGAGAAATTATGTCAACCATTGACCAGCAATTTGTAGAATATATCGTAAAAACTCTTGTAAACAATCCTGACAAAGTAAATGTAGAACGCACGATTGACGAAAAAGGTGTGCTTCTTGCGCTGACTGTTGACCCATCTGATGTTGGTCGCGTTATCGGTCGCAAGGGCCTTACTGCTCAATCTCTCCGCACTCTTCTTCGCGCTCTTGGCACGAAGAACGATGCTCGCTACAATCTAAAGATTGTCAATTCCGACGAGCGCCCAGAGACTCCAGCAGCTTCCGCCCCAGTCGTCGAGGAAACCGTCGCCGAAGAAGTCGTTGAGACTCCTGCAGAAGAAGCCGAGGAAGAAACTTCCGACCTCGCCGAGCGCACTCGCTCCGAGCTCGCCGACTTAGACGATCTAGATATCTAGACTTTTTTCAAAAAAGTACTTGCGCTTTCTAAAAAGCTCGTGTATAATGAAATCAGTTCTAATAAAGCTTTAAAACTGCGAAACTAAAGCGAGGAACAATCAATTAAAAGTTGAGAGTTTATATATGCTTAACAAGCCGCCCGCGAGGCGGTTTGTTGATTTTGGATTACTAATTAGGTATTAAGCATGTTAAAAAATTCTATTATTGAGTCTGAACGAACCCGATTCGAAGAGATTTTTCACCTGGCGAGTACCGAATAGTTGGGCGCAGCCAGGCTGAAAAATCTCTGAAAATCGGACGTGAGTGAAAATGAAATAATAGAATTTTTTAATATGCTAAATTACCTATTTACAAATTTGCTTAAATGATATAAACTAATTACTAAGAAGTAGTGTGTCCTATTTTTGGCGTGTAAGAGATTGGCGAACTTTTATACAAAATAGAGACAGTATTCTTCGGCGCTGAAAGAATATCAAATACACTAATAAAAGAGGTAATAAGTGAGTACAACTGTGAAGAACAGCCAGAGAGTCTTCTTCACTGAAGGTGATCAGGCTCTTCCCATTCCTGATCTGATTGCTCATCAGAAGGACTCTTGGGAAGACTTTGTCAAAAATGGCCTCCGTGAGATTTTCTCGGAGCTAAACCCGATAGACGACTATACGGGTCAAAAACTATCTTTGAGGTTTAAGGACTACGAGTTCCGCGCCCCAAAGCAAACCGAACACGATGCAAAAATCAACCTTATGACTTACGAAGCTCCGCTTCACGTCAAGGTTGAGCTGGAAAACAAGGTCAAAGGCACAAAGAAAGAACAAGACATCTTCTTTGGCGACTACCCCTGGATGACCGACCGCGCTACCTTTGTTATCAATGGTACCGAGCGCGTTGTAGTCTCCCAGCTCATCAGAAGCGCAGGCGTTTTCTTTACCGCTGATAACATCAATGGCAAGAACTACTACGGTGCCAAGGTTATCCCTGGCCGTGGCGCTTGGCTTGAGTTTGAGACTTCCGGCTCTGGCGCGATTTATGTTAAAATCGACCGCCGCCGCAAGATTCCGGTCACCACTCTTCTCCGCGCCCTTGGCGTTTCGAAGAAATCCGACATCTTAAAGCACTTTGAGAATGCCGATACCGGCGAAATTAAATACATTGAAAACACTCTTGAAAAAGATACCACCTCCGGCCAGTCCGAGGCCCTCATCGAAGTTTACAGAAAACTTCGCCCAGGCGACCTCGCTACCGTCGAAAACGCGAAGTCTATGATCGAGCGCACTTTCTTTGATTACAAGCGCTACGATTATTCTCGCGTTGGTCGTTTCAAGATGAACCAGAGACTTGGGTGTGATACTCCGAATG
>CAZKNA010000050.1:0-1993 GCA_964554175.1 uncultured Candidatus Saccharibacteria bacterium
ACATGCGTGTTATGTCTCTTGCTGGGCTTCCAATGGTTGTTTGCTATATTTAATCATTTCCTCGTAGAGCTCCATGCCGTCTTCATAATTGTCGTAGGCGGAGTAAGACTCAAAGGCAATATGCTCTGGGAGGTGCTCATCATCTACGCCTTCGTTTCTGAAGCGAGGACCAATGTCGTAAACTTTTTCGAAGCCGGCGCCAAGCAAGCGCTTTAGAGGTAGTTCCTGGGAAATGCGGAGGTAAAAATCTTCATCTAGAGCGTCCATGTGAGTGACGAACGGGGTAGCATCAGCACCACCGGTAGTATGCTCCAGAACTGGAGTGTTGATTTCAATAAAGCCGTGAGAATTCATAAAATCGCGAGTAGCCTGCCAGAATTTGGAGCGGCGAACCATGCTCTCGCGAACCTCGAGGTTGACGTTAACATAACGGCGACGGTAGCGCTCTTCCTTGTTGTTGAAACCGTCGCGGCCAGGGAGTGGACGGAGAGATTTAGTAAGGAGACGGACGTAGTCTGCAAAGACGGAAATTTCACCAGTCTGGCTCTTGCCGACAAGGCCTTTAGCTTCGATGAAATCGCCATTATCTAGAAGTTTAATGTCTTTGACACCGAAGTTCCCCTCTGGGACTTCATCTTCCTTTTTCATGAAAATCTGAATCTCGCCGGAGTAATCGCGAATTTTGACAAAGGCGAGCTTGCCAAAGCTCCTAATAGCAATAATGCGTCCGGCAATAGTGACGGTCTGACCATTTAGCTCATCAAAATTATCGTTGATATTGCCGATTTTAGTGTCGCGGTTACTTTTAGCCGGATAAGGATCAATGCCCCGGGATTTAATTTCGGAGAGTTTCCTTAAACGCTCGTCGCGATAATCAGATAGTTGTACCATGAATATATTATAACATATTTTAGGCGATTTCGACGACTTTGTAAGTCTTGCCATTGAAAGTGGCAGAGCCGCCGACTTCTAAGCCGAGGAGAGCCTTGCCAATTGGGGACTCGTTGGAGATTTTACCCTCTAATGGGTTTGCTTCAACTGGGCCGACGATGGAGTAAGTTTTCTGCTTGCCGTCTACTTTAACTTTGACAGTAGCACCAAGAACGACTTTACTATGAGCTGCGGAGCGAATGATTTTGGCATTCTTTAAGATATCTTCAATTTCGAGAATGCGATTTTCAACAGTTTTTTGTTCGCTTCTTGCGGAGCTGTATTCCTCGTTTTCGGAAAGATCACCAAAAGCGCGCGCGGTAGCGATTTTTTCGGCAATTTCTGGGCGGCGAGCAATCAGCTGTTCTAACTCTTCTTCCAGGGCTTTTTTACCCTCTTTGGTTATATTTACGCTCTTTTTCATGATTGCTATTTTACTACGATATGAGTTTTAATTCAAGGGTGATTTGGAATAAAATACTACTACTTAGGCTTGCATAATTTAACCATATGTGGTATTATGGAATTATAAGGATAAAGAGCTTATCTAGAAAACTCTTTACCCAGTTGGGTTGATTAGCCGGTTAGCCGGCTAATCTTTTTTATTAGGGGTCTTTTTCCTTTTTAGGGTAACTTTCAGCACGACTTCTTGTACCTCCAAATCTACTCCTTTCCAGGGGCCCTGGTTACACTCTAGAACTGAACTGTTTTAATGAAGCCCCCTCGCAGGAAGTCTCCACAAGGTCCCACCTCGCTTCGCTTGAACTCCATTAAACTCTAACACTCCCAACCTAGATTTAATTCTAGTGAAAAGATTTTTTAAAACAAGGCTTGTTTTTCATCCCCGTATGTAGCAAATACCACAGGCAGGGCCCGCGATGCAAGCACTAGGTTTTTCAGCAGAGGTGAAAATGCTTAACAATGATTATGGTTAAGGGCTAAATGAGGGGTCTAAGAAATACAATTTTACAACAGTTTAGATAGATATCAATTGTAATTATTGCGGTGGAGTAACGCATTGCTTAAAGAAAGTAATTTAGGGTTTCTGGACTATATAGTATAT
>CAZKNA010000051.1:0-1960 GCA_964554175.1 uncultured Candidatus Saccharibacteria bacterium
CATTTATGCGAGCCTGATTTATTGGCTCCTGGCTGAAAGTATAAATGACGATACTGACAGCTGTAAACTTTTTTCATCGCCAGTGACCGAAGTATGACGAGACATAACCATTATACTACAAAAAATGGGTTGGCGCTAGGCCAACCCTTCTTTATCCCTCCTTTTCTTTTCCAGTCACAACCTGGACTGGGTAATGTCGATTGTAGTCATGTCGGCACTCCCTTGTCGGCCGGGTTAATTGCTTCGTAATCGTGAAGCAGTTCTACGTTAAGATTTTCTAACACATCTTGAACGGTGTTTTCAAACTTGTCTAGATCGGAATAGAAATCTTTAGCGTATACCCAGCAACTGGCTAACAAATACGTATCCTCAGGCGGTTCAGTGAATACCCACCAATCTGGATTTTTAATCCGATGAGCGCTGACCGCTGTTGTCGAGTTGCCGTTTAGAGTGACGGAAAGTCGAACATATTTCTGTTTTCTGGAAGCTTCGATTTCCACTGCGTCGTGATTATCGATTTCATTAGTAGTGTCGATAATGACATAGTGATTTTTGTAGTCGATTTCGGCGATTTTGATATCTTGTTTCTCCATTGCCAAAACGATCTGATTAAATTTGTCGCTTCCGAGAAAATCAATAAAGTGTTCTCTTATCCTACCGTTGTTGTTAGCGAGCTGGTCTAATTCTACCATAAAAACACCCCCTTTTCTGAGATAAAATATAGACTACTTATATTTTATCATATTGCTCGTGTTTTGTCAATAGAGGGAGACGATGAAGCCGGTGGTTTTTTGGTGTTTGAAACCAAGGGTGTTGGCAAAGCTTATGAGAGTTTCTTGCTGGGAGGGGTCCATTTCAAGAAGGATTCTGGGGTGCCAGTTTTTGTCTTTGATTTGTGTGAGGAGCTGCTTGATTAATTTTAGACCGCCATCTTCGGTGAAGAGGGCAAGTTCTGGTTCCGCTTCTAGAGATTTTAGGTCTAGCCAGTCCCAGGTTCTATCAACATAAGGGAGGTTGGCGGTGACTAAGTCTGGCTCTTCGCCGTTATAGTTTTTTAGCAGGTCTGAGGTTTTTAATTCAATATCGGCTTTCAGATTTTCGGCATTTTCTTTAGCAACTTTCAGGGCGGCTTCTGAAATATCTAGGCCGATGACGGTTGGATCTGGAAGTTCAAGTTTTAAAGTGATGGCGATGATGCCGGAGCCGGTGCCGACGTCTAGAATAAGGGGGCTTTCTTTTAGTTCGCGCTTCCCTGGTTTTACGCCAGGTAGGTAGGCTTGGCCGGCGAGGTTTAAAGCCTCGTCTATAAGTTGTTCAGTTTCGGGGCGCGGGATGAGAACATCTGGGGTTACTTTGAAATTTCGGCCGTAGAAATCGATGAAGCCGAGTTGATAAACTATAGGTTTCATTTATTCCTCGGCAGAAAGACTGCGCTCATGCTTGATGAGTTCAGTGATAATATCTTCGATATCACCATCCATCACGGCGCCGATGTTGGAGCGGGAATAGTGAATGCGGTGGTCGGTGACGCGGTCTTGAGGGAAGTTGTAGGTGCGGATTTTTTCGCTGCGGTCGCCGGTACCGATGAGGGATTTCCTAGCCTCGGAAGCAGATTTCATTTCCTCTTCCTTTTGCTTCTCAAGGAGGCGAGAACGCAAAATGTTCATCGCTTTAATGCGGTTTTGCTGCTGAGAACGTTCGTCTTGCATGGCGACAACGATACCGGTAGGGAGATGGGTGATGCGGACAGCGGAGTCGGTGGTGTTGACACCCTGACCACCATGGCCACCGGAGCGGTAGATATCGATTCTTAGATCTTCTGGTTTGATTTCGAGCTCGGATTCTTCAGCTTCTGGGAGAACCGCGACGGTGGCGGTGGAAGTGTGGATTCTACCTTGGCTTTCTGTCACCGGGACGCGCTGGACGCGGTGAACGCCACCTTCAAATTTGAGCTGGCCGT
>CAZKNA010000052.1:0-1956 GCA_964554175.1 uncultured Candidatus Saccharibacteria bacterium
ATTTCCTCTTTCCTTCGTGGCGACTGCGCACGATATATTTATTAGTTTGCTTATTGTGGCGAGTGCGGTAACCGAGGGTAAGCTGACCCCATGGGGTGCGGGGAGCTTTACCGGAGCCGTGACGACCGCCGTCACCACCACCGTGAGGGTGGTCGGTAGCGTTCATCACAACACCGCGGACGGTTGGGCGAATGCCCTTTCTCCGGGTGCGGCCGGCAGAACCGATTTTAACGTTCTGATGCTGTTCATTACCGACGGTGCCGATGCTAGCCTCGCAGGCGAGCAGGACACGGCGCATTTCGCCAGATGGCATCTTGAGAGTGGCGTAGCCGTTCTCTTTAGCCATAAGCTGAGCGGAAGTACCAGCAGCGCGAACCATCTGAGCACCACGGCCAGGAGTAAGTTCGATTGCGTAGACGAAAGTACCAACTGGGATGTTCTCTAGGCTAAGGCGGTTGGAAGTTTCAACTGGGGCGTTTTCGCCGGTTTCAAACTTCAAGCCTTTTACCATATTGCTATCGGCGAGTACGTAGTAGTAGCTGCCATTCTGATCTTTGACGCGGGCGATGCGAGCCGAGCGGTTTGGATCGTATTCAATCTCCATTACCTCAAGCTTGAGGCCTTTTGGCAAGTTGTGGGTCAAAAGACGATAGTGGCGCTTGACACCGCCGCCGCGATGGCGAACAGTGATGCGGCCCTGATTGTTCTTGCCGGCCTGCTGCTTCTTTGAAGCGAGGAGGGACTTCATCGGCTTTCTGGTCGTAATCTGATCGAAATCCTGAGTGGTCATCCCGCGCTTCGCAGGGGTATCTGGGCGATAAGCTTTAACAGTCATTACTTATCTCCTTTCTTTTCGGCCTTTTTAGCCTTTTTAGCTTCTTTCTTAGCCTCTTTTTCGGCTTTCTTATCTTCTTTCTTTTCCTCTTCTTCGAAGACCGGGATCTTGTCGCCTTCCTTGACGGTTACATAAGCGTACTTATGGTCGCGGCGGAAAGTTGTGCCAGGATACTGGTGCTTACCCTTGGAGTAGCGGGTTTTCTTGCCCTTTCTCGTGAGGACGCGAACAGAGGTGACGGTAACTTTGAACTCTTCGGAAACAGCCTTGGCAATTGCCTGCTTAGAGGCGAATAGCGGAACGGCGAAAACATAGGTTCTCTTAGCGCTCTCGGCATAAGATTTCTCAGTAGCGCGAGGAGCAATCTCGAAGATGGTGGTCTTTTCGATGACCTTGGCCTCTTCGACTTCCTTAACAGTAGTTTTAGTAGCCATTACTTAACCTCCTTTCCAAGGAGCCAATCTGTGGTCTCCTTAACGGCGGCGTCACCGAAGACGATGGCGTCGGCATTCATAATGTCGAAGACGTTAAGGTAAGTAGCGCGGACTAGTTTGACATTAGCTAGGTTGTTGGTAGAGCGAAGGATTTCAGGGGTCTTTTCGGCGCAAACGAGAAGAACATTCTTGCCTTCTAGCTTGTTATCCTTTAAGACTTTGACTGCATCCTTGGTCTTACCAGCGAATTTGACAGGGCTTTCAAGGACGATAACGGCCTTGTCAGCGTTTTTAAGAGAGAGAGCTTGGCGAACAGCCAATTTCTTACTTTCGCGGGAAAGTTTCTTTTCGAAATTCTCGTTCCCGGTTCTACCGCCGGCGATACCACCATGGCGCCAGATCGGGTTTCTAGTCGAGCCAAAGCGGGCGCGACCAGTGCCTTTTTGCTTCCAAGGCTTCTTGCCACCGCCTCTGACTTCGCCACGCTTTAAGGTTTTAGCGTGAGAAGAGCGAGAGTTCGCAAGATATGCGTCGTAAGCAATCTTTACTAATTCATGATTTTGGACTTCGAGGGCGAAGACTTGCTTATCTAATGTAGCCATATTACTCCTTTCCCTCCACAGTTACGATACCCTGTTTCGGGCCAGGGACTGAGACCTTTATGCCCAGGAGATAATGTTCTATTTC